>NZ_JBWKKU010000075.1:0-44518 GCF_056431445.1 Saccharopolyspora sp. NPDC045941 | reverse complement strand
CAAACACTGATGATCACACGCCGACCATGATCACAAAGACCCGAACAGCACCAGCCACCAGGCCGACAGTTGATCACGCAACCAGCGACAGAGCCAGTTTTTCTGTGTTCTTGTGTGGGGGGTGTGGCTGGTGGGAAAGCGACGGTTACGGCGGGTTGCGCCGTCATTTACCGTCGCCGCGCCTTCCGGGGCCCGCATTCGCGACCGGCTTCGCGTCTCGTCGGCTGATGAGAGGGTTCTGGCGCTCGTTGGTCGGCATCTTGGCAGTCTTGCCCGTGCTGATCTGGCCGAAAGAGTCCGTATCGGCGATGTTTCGGCAAAAGAGGGCGGGCGTGCGTGGCGGAAGAAAGCTCTGACGGCGGTGTCGTCGTCGCGGTGGGCGGGTGCGATTACCCGGGTCAGTGAGGATCAGTATCGGCTGTCGATGCGGTGCCTGCACGCCGACCGAATTGGTCTCAAGCAGGCGATCAGGACGATCAAGCGCCGCTTGTCCGCGCCGTGTGGTCAGCGTACGAACGGGGTCCGGGGATATGCCGACGCCGGCGAGCGTTGGCAGAAGCACCGTCGCGCTCAGGTGCTTCAGGCACGGTTGGCCGAGGTCGAGCAGCGCATCAGCGAAGGCCGGCCGTCCATCGTGGTCGGTGGACGGCGACTGGCCCACGCTCGTCACCATCTCGACGATGCCGGTCTGAGCCTTGATCAGTGGCGTACGAAGTGGGACGCGGCCCGGTGGTTCTTTACCGCTGACGGCGAGTCCGGTGCCCCGTTCGGGAACTACACCATCACCGTTCACCCGGACACCGGTGCGGTGACCATCGTGCTCCCGGAACCGTTGCGGCACTTGGCGAACGCGCCACGGGGCCGGTACCGGCTCGATTGCACGGTGAGGTTTCACCACCGACGCGAGGAATGGCTGGATCGCGTCACCACGAATACCGCCGTGCGTTACGACATCGGCTTCGACGTCGACCGTGGCCGCTGGTATCTCGACGCCTCCTGGTCCACATCCACCGCTGTGCTTCCCACCCCGAGTGAGATCACCACCGAGGGTGGGCGCCTGCTGAGCGTGGATCTCAATGCCGATCACCTCGCCGCAACGGTGGTGGACCCGCACGGCAACCCGGTCGGTGCACCGCACACCGTCCCGTGTGATCTCGCCGGGCCTGCCTCCAGGCGGGACGGGAGGTTGCGCCAGGCGGTCAGCGATCTGATCTATCTCGCCCGCGAGCATGGGTGTGTTGGGATCGCGACCGAAGACCTCGGTTTCACTGACGCCCGCACCACCGGCCGGGAAACGATGGGACGCGGCCGGCGCGGCAAGCGGTTTCGCCGCACCGTGGCCGGGATTCCCACCGCGCGGTTTCGGGAACGCCTTCGCGGGATGGCCTACCACGCCGGGCTGCTGGTGATCGCTGTCGATCCGGCGTACACCAGCAGGTGGGGCGAGAAGCACTGGAAAACCCCACTCCAAGGGCAAAGCAAGACTGTGGTCACGCGGCATCACGCTGCCGCGGTGGCCATCGGCAGACGTGGCCTGGGACACCGGGTGCGGCGTCGGCCAGGTGTGACCGCACCCGACCGGAGGATCGGTTCGCGGAGAGCTACCGGCCAGACCGCACCCGCCCCCAGGCCATGTGGGAGCACGCGACCACCGAGGACAGCGGGCACACCACGACGTGGTGGGAAGACCTGTCTGCGCCGAGGTGAGCAACTCGTGTTGTTCCCCGATCTCCACGACCGTTCGGGAGATCACCGGACTGTCAGTCCGGATTGTGGCGATCTGGCCAACAGCGGCCATTCACCCTAGGAACGGTAGGCCTCGGTCGTGACCCGGGAACCTTCCGAACGCACCTTCTCTGGACATACATGAGGAGGGGCACCCACAGTCCACGGAACCTCTGAGGTTCCGCTGAGCGACCACCCACCCAGACCATCCACCAACAGGCTCTGAGGCAGTATCGGCGGATGAACGCTCGGCCGAGGGCCAGCTTGGCCCGCATTCTGGAAGATCTCGGCAGCACCGTGCTCGACGTCGCGGTGTGCCCGGAACCGGCGCCGTCGGAGGTCACCACCGTCGCCGTGCACGATCCCGAAGAGCACCTGCAACCACCGGCCGGTGCCCTGGTGCTCGGCGTCGGGGTGGCAGATCCGGGGGATCTGCTGCTGCAACTGGGACGACATGCCGCGTCGGCCCTGGTGGTCCGCGGACCGCTGGTCGTCGACGAGCCGCTGCGCGAAGCCGTCCGATCCTCCGGAGTGGCGCTGCTGAGCGCGAGCAACGCTGCGTCCTGGACCCAGATCTTGTTGCTGGTGCGCACCGTTCTGCTGGACGGTGAGCTCGACGAACGGCAGGCGGAGCTGACCGGCAACCACATCGGCGAACTGTTCGCCTTGGCCAACGCGGTCGGAGCGGCGCTCGACACGCCGGTGACCATCGAGGACCGCTCGGCGCGGGTGGTGGCCTTCTCAGCGGATCAGGCCGCCGCCGACGCGCCGAGGGCGGCGACCGTGCTCGCCAGGCAGGTGCCGCAGGAATGGCAGCGACGACTCGCCGACAACGGGGTTTTCGAGCGGCTCTACCGCACCAGCGACCCGGTTTGGGTCGACTTGGGCGATGCGGATGTGCTTCCCCGCATGGCGGTGGCGGTACGCGCCGGCGAGGAAATCCTGGGCGCGATGTGGGCGGCGGTGCGCCGACCGTTCACCGCGGACGAGGAACGCGCCTTCGTCGCTGCCGCGAAGACGGCGGCATTGCACTTGCTGCAACAACGCGCGGCCGAGAACGCGGGGAAGTGGCGTCGATCGGAGCTGGTCCGACGCGTGCTGACCGGCGGCAGCGGCGCGGAGCTAGCGGCACGGCGGCTGGAGCTGGCGGAGGTCCCGCTGTGCGTCGTGCCCGCCGAGCCGTCCGACCGGCACGAGGACGGCGCCGAGCGCGAGCTCGCAGCGGAGCGCTTGTGCGAGCTGTTGGGCCTGCACCTCGCGGTGCGGCAATCCAAGGTCGCGACGGCGTCGGCACTGGGCACCGCCTACGCGATCTTGCCGCTGACAACGGCGGATCCGGATGCCGAGTCCAGGAACGCATTGGCCTTGTTGCAAGGTTTCGCGACTCGCCGCGACGCTGGAGCGGTCGTCGGGATGGGGCGCGTCGCGTGGTCGCCGGGGGAGGCGCCGCGTTCTCGCGCGGACGCGGATGCGGTGCTGGACGTGCTGCGCAGCGGTGACCGGCGGACTGCGCGGGTGGACGAGGTGTGGGAGCGGCTGTTCCTGGTGCGGCTGCGGGATCTGGTGGTCGACGACGAGGAACTGCGCGATGGGCCGGTCCAGGCCCTGACCGCCTACGACGCCGACCACCACGGCCAGCTCGTCGCGACCCTCTCCGCTTACCTCGACGCGTTCGGTGATGTGGCGAGGACCGCGCAGGTGATGCACGTGCACCCCAACACCCTGCGGTACCGGCTGCGACGGATCACCGAGGTCAGCGGCCTGGACCTGAGCAATCCGGATGCCCGTCTCGCGGTGGGCCTGCAACTGCGCGTTCAAGGAGGGTGACAGGTGTTTTCGCATGTACCCGCGCCTCGCCGGGTCGTGGTGGTCGGTGCCGGCGTGGTGGGCCTTTCCACCGCCTGGTTCCTGCAGGAACGCGGCGTGGAGGTCGTGGTGCTGGACCGCAGCGGCGTCGCCGCGGGCGCCTCGTGGGGCAATGCGGGCTGGCTGACCCCGAGCCTCGCCACCCCGCTGGGCGAGCCCAGCGTGCTTGTGTCGGCGCTGCGGTCGCTGGGGGATCCGAACGCCGCGTTGCACATTCCGCTGCGTCCGGACCCGGCGGTGCTGGCGTTCCTCGCTCGTTTCGCCGCCCGCTGCAACGCCCGGGCTTGGCAACGGTCGATGGCGGCATTGGTGCCGTTGAACCGACTGGCGTTGCAGACCTTCGACGAGCTGACCACCGGTGGTGTGCGGGCCGGCACCCACAGCGGCCCCATCCTTGTCGGGTTCGCGGATCCGGCCCACAGCGCCGCGCTGCGCCACGAGCTCGAACAGGTCAGCCGCGCCGGCTTGGACGTCCGCTGGCAGTCGGCGAACCCGACGATTCCCCAGCTGTCCGAACGGATCGTCGAGGTCCTGGAACTCCAGGGGCAGCGCTACCTGGAGCCCGGCCCCTTCGTGCACGCCCTCGCCGAATCGGTCCGCGACCGCGGCGGACGCATCGTTGCAGGCGCACGAGTACGGGCGATGCGGCACGGCCCGGGCGGTATCGCGGTGGAAACGTTCGCCGGCGCCCCGGAAGTCGGCGACGCGGTGGTCGTCGCGACCGGCTCGTGGCTCCCGGAACTGGCCAGGAAGCTCGGTGTGCGCACCCAGGTGCAGGCCGGTCGCGGCTACTCGTTCAGCGTCCCGACGGACGAACCGGCCGAGACGCCGGTCTACTTCCCGGCCGCGAAGGTGGCGTGCACGCCGTACCGAGGCCGGCTGCGCATCGCGGGCACGATGGAGTTCCGCGGCCCGGACGATCCGCTGCAGCCCGGCCGCGTCGATGCGATCGTCCGCTCGGTGAAGCCACTGCTGTCCGGTGTGGACTGGTCGGATGCGCAGGACGTGTGGGTGGGTCCACGGCCGATGACCCCGAACGGGCTTCCGCTGCTCGGAGCGACCAGTGCGCCTGGCATCTTCGTCGCAGGAGGCCACGGGATGTGGGGAGTGACGTTGGGGCCGATCAGCGGCAAGCTGCTCGCCGAACGCATCGTGACCGGCAAGACCCCTCCAGAACTCCGACCGTTCGACCCGCTGCGCAGATAGGCCACAGTAGACGATCGTCGCGTGCGGTCCGGCACGCCCGTCCTGGCCGGAGCCGTGGTGGAGGTTGTGGAGCATTTCGCCGATGCCGAACATGCCCATGGCGATGGCGACGACCTCCAGCCCGCCCAGTAGGCCCAGCCTGCGGATCGCCTGTGGCTCAAGGCCCTGTCCTCGCTGATCCCCCTGCCGCCGCTGGGCAAAGCTCACGCGAGCCAGGTCCTGACCGCGCCCTGGCATCGAAAGCGCCACCTACGAACGTGAGCTCTGCCGCGCGGGCCTCCTTCGCGTCGATCGCAGTCGCCGCGTGACCGTCAGGATTTGCCGCGGACGGCGACCACAGGGCTTCCCCCACGCGACGTCATCGTCTCCCGCGACGGGTCCAGTTGACCTGCTGTGAAGAGCCGCTCCGGTCGACTTCGATCGCGGATTGCAAGAATGAGCCTTCGAAGTATGCATCATCGTCGTCCTCGTTCAGCTTCCATTCAGGCTCCGGGGTCTGCATCGTGGCCTCGGTCCGCGCCAGCGCTTCACTGGCGATCTCCCTTGCAAGAAGGCCGTCGATGGTGTGCTCCTCCGCGGCCTTGCGGATGTCATCCGTGCTCAATCCGCGTATCGCATGGAGAAAACGGTCGGCGGATTCGGCGAACGCTTCACCGTAAGCAGAGCTACATGCTGCGTCGCGGAGGGACATGCGACCCGCCTGTACCTCGCGGGCCAGTTCGGCGAAGATCGGATTCTTCCCGTTCGCCGCTTTCTGGAGCGCGGCCTCATGGATGCGGCGAACTTCCTCCATGTCCACACTTATTCGCGGGATACGGCCAAGTAGTTCCTCGTTCACGGTCGGCCTCCATGTTCAAGATGCTCACACAGACGAATCAGGATGCTCATACGAGTGACTGCTCGGACTATCGCCCGGCAGTTTTTCCAGTTCGCAGCGTGGGCAACCTGGTAGATCAGATGCTGCGAAGATCGTCTCGAAGTACCTGCACGCGTCAAATGTGGCCGTAACGGCGGTCATCGTATTTCCGACGATATCGAAAATTTTCTGCAACGTCAGAAGGGTCTCGCCTCCGTTGACCACATCCACCACCAGCGACGGCACGAGCAGAAGTGCGTTCAGGGCAAGGTCTATGATGGTGTTGATGGCATCGTTGCAGATCATTTGGACTTCATAGATCATCTCCATGTAGAGCTTGTATTGTTCCCCCAATGCGTGGAATGCTTCGGATTCCGTCAATATCGCCTGCTGCAGCCGGGAGAAGTAATCCGCAGCGGTCTCCGCCGCGTTCCCTTCCCATATCTCCGGAAGCTTGACGAGGGCGGGGGTAAAATTTTCCGCGATCCCTTTCGTGGCGACACTGCAGGCCTCCCAGACGAGGGCGCATTTCGCCCACGCCTTCCACTCGCCGATGAAGCACTCGAGAACCCAGTCGATAGGATCGACCTCGAACAATTCTTTGAAAAGCGCTCGGACGGCAGCCATGAAGCTATACTTGTCGAAGGTCTTTCGGCACCACTGCTCTATTTCGCTGGCCTTCGGTTCCAGCTCTGCGGGGTCCTTCTTTGTCTTCAGCTCGTCCAGGACGCTTTGGTAAGCGAAGCCTCCTACTATGGTGGGCCCCACGGGTGGCAAACTTCCCTCGGTCTTCGCTTCTGGGTAGGAGGCGTCCAGCTCAGCTGCCTCGGATTCGTCGGTTTCATCGTAAAAATATGCGGCATTGCCTATCTCGCCCCCTGAAAGATCCAGAACTTCCTGCAGGAGTGACGTCCGCTCGCTCATCGCGTAGAGCACGTCGGAGTGGCCGCTCATGAGGATGTTGATGAATCCTTTCTTGTGCACACCCAAGTCGGCTTCGTCATTACAGAACCGAAACATCTCGTGCACGTCGCGACCGCAGTCATAAAGGAAGTCTCCGAATTCTTTCAGTGCCTCTGTGTCGACCTCGAACGACATGAGTCCCCCTTTGTTCGCGTTGTCTCCATGGCAACGATGATCCGGTAAGGCATTTGCGCCACGCTTGCCTCGCCCTTGTCTGCCGAATCGGCTGATGTCGCCGCGGTACTCAGCCTCGGCCGCGACTCACGAAGCGCTACGCAATAGATCTTCCGTTCCGTGGGCGTCCCCCAACGTCGCCAGGTAGCGAACTTGTTCGCGGCCTAGGGCGGAATCGGAATCCAGAACGTGCTCCCTTCGGCGGCTCACCCCTCATTCACCACCACGAAGCAGAGCTCACCGGCCCGCTTGCCTTCCCGTCATAATCACGAACACTCCGAAGCGACGGCCACCCCTTTGCGCGCACGCGCAAAGGGTCACCCCTGGGGCGCGAGCAGATCCGCTACCTCACGCGGCTGCTGGCCCCCAACCGGGATGTGTTTGATGAAAGATGTGGGGTGTTCGTGCTGCGGCAGAGAATCCCGTCCTGCCCCGACATCCGGTCTGCCGTCAGTGACGATGATTTCGAGCAGCACAAGGCTCGGCGCCGATGCCGTGGCCGCAGCCGACGGACTCACCGCCTGAACCTCTCGTTGCTCGCTTCGGATGATCGTTGGCGGCGGTCGGCGGGGAAGAGCGACGTAAGCGTGACGCAAGTGCCTTACCGGATCATCGTTGTCACCGGGACAACAAGGGCAAGGGGACTCAATGTCGTTCGAGGTCGATACCGCCCTGCATTCGGTGTCTCGGATGTGACCGTGGAGGCCGGGGGAGAGACATGACGCTGCGGATGGTGTTCGAGCGCGAGGATCTGCAACGAGTGCGGGTAGCCGCCGCGCCGGATCCGATGTGGGAGCTCGTGCTGAGCCTGCACCAGGTGCGGGAACGGCGGCTCGCGGCCCGGTACGTGCACTGGCGGCAGCAGGCAGGGGACCGGATCCGCCGCAGCGACCAGGCGCGGCGGTGGTTGTCCACTTTGTTCACGCTGGTGCCGCCGGAAGGAGATTTCCCCGACTTCCTCACTCCCGCGAAGCTGGTCACCGAGCTCGGCGCCGGCTGCGAGGCCGTGGCGTGCACTCCGCGGGGGCTCTTGCAGGCGGACTTGCGTGCGGTTTTCGCCGGTCGCACCGCCCCGGGTTGGGTGCGGGCGCTGGCCACCGCGGATCGCGGTCGGCTCCAGGATGTCGTGGGCGCGGTCCGCCAGGCCTACGACGTTCTGGTGGCGCCGCACTGGACGCAAGTGCGCGACGGTGTGGCGACCGACCGGACCGCGCGGGTGCAGGCGCTCACCGAGGGCGGGGTGGGAAAGCTGCTGGCCGGGATCCCCAGTGTCCGGGGGTGGGACGGTGAAGCGCTGTACCTCCAGTACCCGGTACAGCGCACCGTGCACCTCGCCGGGCGCGGGCTGACCCTGGTGCCCAGCTACTTCTGTTCGAGCAACCCGATCACGTTGATCGACCCCGAGCTGCCCCCGGTCCTGGTCTACCCCGCCGAGACCGGCGAAGGTATGCGGCCGGCGGCGGTCGAACCGTCGGCGAGGCTGGTCGCGCTCCTCGGTGGCACGCGCGCCGAATGCCTGGCGATCCTCGCCGCGCCCCACACCACCAGCGAGCTCGCCGACGATGTCGGTACGTCCGTCGCGACCGCCAGCCGGCAGGCCGCTGTGCTCCGCGATGCGGGGCTGATCACCAGCGAGCGGCGCGGCGGCGCGGTGCTCCACCACGTCACGCACCTCGGCTCCATGCTGCTCGTGGGTGGCGTGGGTGAACTCTGAATCCCCATTGCCCGGCGGTTTTCACTCCGGTGCAAAGGTGTGGCATCGCCCCGGCCGCTTCTGGGAGATTCCGCCCGTTGTGATCGTGACGATTTGGGGGATGTGGCATGCGTGTTCTTGTTGCGCTGCTCGGCATGGTCCTCGCGTCGGCGTTGCTCACCGGGAGCGCGTGGTCGGTGCGGGACGACCAGGTAGGACCGGCAGCGGGTTCGGTGACCCAGCCGACTGTCCGGGCTACTGGGCCGACGCTCAAGGTGCTCCAGTGGAACATCGACGGGGAAAAGGACAACGACGGCAGCGATCAGCCGATTGACCGGCTCGTCGAGAAGATCGAAGAGTTCGATCCGGACATCGTGACAGCCAACGAAGTGTGCAAGATCCAGTATGAGCACCTGCTCGAGAAGCTGAACGCACGCGGTATCGAAATGCATGGCAACTTCGGACAGGCGTCGAGTCCTCTGCTGTTTTCCTGCGGCGATTGGGATACCGATTACGTGGCCGGCAACGTGGTCCTCACCAAGGCGCCGATCCGGGATGCGACCAACTACTGGTTCGAGGGCACGGAACTCGCGGACGGTAAGACCAACCGCGGCTTCTCCTGCGTGACAGCCGAGTTCGCCACCGTCATGCGGGCCTGCTCAGTGCACCTCGCGCCGCAGGACGACGAAGGCAACGTCGATGAAGCGGTGGGTCAGGCGGCTACGATCGCCGATCTGGTGGGACAGTTTACCGACGAATACCCATACGTTATCGGCGGCGACTTCAACGCCGTACCGGACAAGCATCTGGAAAGCATGTACGCGCCGGATGCCGGTGGTAACGGTGAGTTCTACGAGGCCGCGTGGCAGCAGGATGGGCATGGATTCCAGACTCACCCCCAAGGCAAGCTGGACTACATCTTCGCTGACAGCAAGAACTTCCTTCCGGACATGACAGCGAGATCCCTCTACGGTGGAAAATGCGAGGGAAGCGCCATCCGGCACTGCTCGGATCATCGGCTGCTCTATGGAGAAGTGACCCTGCGTGCTCACGATGTTCCCAACCCGAACGTCCCGCCGGTCGACGATGCACCACCAGTTGTGGACGCGGGCCCGTCCGCCAGCGGAGACGAGGGCGCGCCGGTGAAGCTGAACGGTTCAGCGACCGACGATCGCGGTACGCCGGCTGTGCATTGGAGCTACCAGCCCGCCGAAGGCGTCGACGCCGGGACCGAATGCGAATTCGGATCCCCCGACAAGACGTCGACGTCGTTCTCGTGCAACGACGACGGCCGCTTCACGGTGGCGTTGACCGCCGATGACGGCCGCAATCCGCCGGTGTCGGACAGCGCGGTGGTGGACCTCCGCAACGTCGCGCCGAAGTTGACGTCGCAGGATCCCGAGCCGTGGTCGGTGTTCCGGGTGGGCACGGATGTTCCGTTCGGAGCATCGTTCACCGACCCGGGGGAGAACGACACGCACACGTGCTCCTACGAATGGGACGACCCCGATGCCCCGGAGGCCTCGGACACCTCGGACAGTTGCGAGCAGGGTCATACTTTCAGCCACGCTGGGATGTACACGGTCCGGGCAACGGTGACCGACGACGACGGCGGAAGCGACACCGCGTCGGTGCTCGTGGTCGTGTACGACCCCACGGCCGGGCTGCTCGCCAGCGCGGGAACGACTGGTGATGAGACGTTCGTGGCGTCGGCGAAGTACCCGGCGGAAGACTCGACGAAGCCGCTGGGCACGTACGTGCTGCACGCGGGCTCCACGCAACTGGTCACGACTTCCTTCGACTGGCTGGTGATCACGCCGGACGGGAAGGCGGCGCTGCGTGGCACGGGCACGGTCGACGGCAAGGAGCACGGTTTCCTCGTCTACGTCACGGCGGGCCATTTCCGGGCGGTGACCTGGCCGCTGTCGGAGAGCGAGAACCCACCGGCCGACCCAGAATACGACTCGAACCCGGGCGCGAGCTACGACGTGGACGAGGCGGACCCGATCCCAGTGCCCACCGGTGTCACGGTGATCGACACCGGCTGGCTGCCCGGACTGCCCGCGCCGGCGGGAGAACTGCTGGAGCGACTCCCGGGCGCAGCTGAGGAACTGGGGGATCTGCTTCCCCCGCTTGGCGGCTGACGACCACGGGAGCGGAGCACGAGGGCGATCTTGAGCCGACGGCCGCCGGCTGGCTGGTAGTTCGGGCATGGGAGCACGAAGATCCCGAAGACGCAGCAACCCGCACGCATCGGTGAGTCAAGGCTCAGTCGGCTGACGTCATCCCGCAATCGCCCTCGTCCTCCGCCGCGTAGTCGTCCTCGTCCTCGAACCTCTCGTTGATCTCCTCGATCGCGTGCCGTGCCGCCGTCGCCAGGTGGCGGGGGCACAGCCAGGCGTCAGGTGCACTGACGTCGGCGGGCTCCGCGAACTCTGCCGGCGCGTAGAGGTGGTTGAGGTGCTGCTGCAGGTCCTGGCTCTCCATGGGGTGCGCATCGCCGTGAGCGCACTGACCTTCCGTCGAGTCAGCGGCCACTGTGGATAAAATGTCCCGGATGTCTTTCGCCACGCCGTAGGGCATTTCCACGATCTCGACGCACCACGTGGCGATCAGCAGTGGAACGGTCCGCTCAACCGGATCGGCGTCCGCCGCCAGCGCTGCGTACCGGCGGGCTGCCCACAGCCCTGCCCCCTGCACGTCGCGATGCTCGTCGAACTGGTTGTCCTCGATCAGCGCGGTCAACGAGCCGATGTCGATCCTTCCGTCGGGGCGCAGGAATTCCGCGTCGAGGCGCGCGGTGTCCCGGCTGCCGAACAGCGTCTCCCGCCCCTGCCGCAACTCGCCCAACGCCGTCTCGGCGAGGCCGCGGAGGAAGGCGGGGCACAGCCAGTTCCGCACCGGGAGCCGGTCCTCGTCGTGCCATGCCGCGAGGCACGCCCTGCCGCCCGGACTGCGCAGCCGGATACCGTCCGAGGCTGTGCCTGCAGCGTCGAAGCCCGTTTCGGGGTGCTCGTCCGGCGCGTGGGCGCAGGTGCCGTCCCCGAGTTGGGGCAGCACCCCCTCCAGGCCCTCGATCATCTCGTCGAGCACGGACGAGGTCCGGATCCGGCCGGAGACCGCGTACCAGCAGCTGGCGTACATCGTCACGACGTAACCGGCCCGCACAGCGCGAGTCGGGTGGCTGGGCAACGAGCCGGCCAGGTATTCCAAGGTCCAGCGCGGGTCGGCGTACGGGTAGTCGTTGAGGATGCCGTCCAGGTCCTTGATGTCCGACTCGTGGTCGCGGGGCAGGTCCTCCGGCAGCTCGTCCGCGGAGAACGGGGCGATCACGTCCGCGGTGATCCGGGCGAAACCGGCGACGTTGGCCGGGCACCACCACTCCTCGTCGGCCCGCAGCCGCTCCAGATCGCCGAGATCGGGGCCGTGGTGCCAGATGTCGTCGTCATCCAGTTCGGCCACCACCTTCTCGTACGGGTGCCCGCGATGACCGCACGGCCGGTCCCGCAATGCCCGATCGGCGGTCAGCAGCGCGTCCACCACGACGTCCGCGACACCGTCGCCGGGCCGCCAGGCGACGTAGCCCGACATCGCCGCCAACCCGAAGGTCCACAGTGGTGCTTGTTCGCCACCGGGATCACCGGTCAGCAGGCGGGCGCACTCCAACACGAGCGAGTCCGCCTCGACGCCATCGGAGTTCGCGTGGACGGAGCGCCAGGAGCCGATGCGTTCGGCCAGCTTGTTGATCACGCCAGGTGCGACGCGGGGCGAGGCGGGGAGGTTCCCTCCCAGCACCAGCTCGGCGGAGCGACAGCGGTGCAAGATCAGCAGCCAGGGGCTCAGTACGTCCAGGCGCCGGTCACGACCCAGTGCTGGAAATGCCCCGACGTGAACGGCGGGCACAGCCGGAGCCCGGAGATCACGCCCGCGATGTCGGCCGATGGTCTGTCCGCATCCGCAGGGTTCCCGGAGTGGTGACGGGAGATCATGCGGCGAAGCCGTCGAGAAAGATGGACATGCAGTCCCTGGCGAGGTCCTCGCTGGTGTAGGCGTCGTCCGGGTGTCGCCACTTGATCGACAGCCACACGGCGTCGCGGATGAAGCGGTGGAAGACCTTCGATGGGATGTCGCCGCGGAACACCCCGGCCCGCTTGCCGTCATCGATGGTTTCCAGCCAGATCTGCTGCACTTCGTCGGCCAGCTTCTTGGCGTGCTGGTGCTCGGGGAGGTCGCGGAGGTTCGCCAGCTCGTTCTGGTAGACGATGGTGGCGTGCGGGCTTTCCTCGGCGGTGCGCAGCGACACCTCGACGATGGCGCGCAACCGGGAACGTGGGTCGAGCCGGCGGGGCGCGGTCGAGTTGTAGCGGGTTTTCAGGTCCTCCAGATAGCTGGTGATCACTTCCCGTACGATTGCGTCTTTCGACGGGAAGTAGTGGTACAGCGCGCCGGACTGCACCCCGACCTGGGATGCGATCCCACGCACGGTGGTCGCCGCGACGCCCTTGTCGGCGAACAGCTCGGCAGCGGCGTGCAGGATGTCGGCCCGGCGAATTTCGGCAGCAGCCATCCGCACCCTTTCAAGGACTGATCGATTGCTCAACGCAGCCTAGTCGGCAAGCTTCTCCGCGGTCAATCGTGCCACGCAAGCGATGTCAAAAAGCGTTACGGGAAAGCATTTTTCATAGATCGGCTGGGTTTGCGCGAGCGATGCCGGGCGTCGTTCCGAGTATTG
Organism: Saccharopolyspora sp. NPDC045941; assembly: GCF_056431445.1. Taxonomy (NCBI): domain Bacteria; kingdom Bacillati; phylum Actinomycetota; class Actinomycetes; order Pseudonocardiales; family Pseudonocardiaceae; genus Saccharopolyspora; species Saccharopolyspora sp. NPDC045941. The sequence goes on along the minus strand of NZ_JBWKKU010000075.1, from coordinate 31,303 downwards.
ACCAAGCGCTCGCTTGGGAGTAATACTGCGTCCCGACAGGCCGTCGAGGGCCTGGGACCGGAGGTAGCGGCGATGGCGGGGCCTGACCGGGACGAACCATTCGTGCGGCGCTGTTCGCTGGCCGAGCTGCATCACGTCGGCGTCGTGGTGCCCGACATCGAGCGGGCCGCCGCCGACGTCGAGCGGATCTACGGTCTGTCGGTCACGGTCTTCGACGAAACCCGGTTCACCTGCCGGATACGCGGTGCCGAGCACACCGTGGTGCAGCGCATCGGGCTTTCCACCGGTCCTCCGCCGCACCTGGAGCTGATCCGCGAGGTGCCCGGATCCGAGATCTGGACGCCTGCTCCGGGCATCCACCATCTGGGCTTCGTGGTCGACGACTTGGCGACCGCGACGCGCGAGTTGGAGCTGGCGGGTGCACCGGCGTGGATGTCCGGGACCCGGAAGGGCATCAGCCCGGCCGGCGCCACCTACCACCGCGACCCGCTGGGGCAGGTGTTCGAACTGATGGACGGCGCCCTCGCGGCGAAGCTGGCCGACCAGCTGGACCGAAGCGGACAGATATCGGATGAACGCGCGTGATCGATCGAGAATCTCCGGTCGCTCGCCCTGGAACTGGCCGACCGGAACATCCGGGTGAACGTGGTCCTGCCTGCCGGGGTGGACACCGCGCGAGGGCATTCCAAGGTCCTGCCCGGATTGATGGAAGGGCCGCCGGACCTCCGGCCGGTGTTCATGAACAGCCTCCCGGTCGAACGCGCCGAATCCGTCGACGTCAGCAACGTCCTGCTGTTCCTCGCCTCGGACGACGCCCGCTACGTGACCGGCGTCGCGATGCCGGTCGACGACGGTTCCACCATCCGCTGACCCGGATTTCCCCAACAACAGAGGAGAAAAGCCCATGAGCCCACGTGTTGTCTACGCCCGCAGCGTGCACGACGATGCCGAGATCAACGCCTGCATCGAGGTTCTGCGCGGCGGGCCGTTCGGCTTGAAGATCGGTAAGAACGTAGCCGAGATGGAACGGACCGTCGCCGACCTCTACGGCAAGCGACTGGGCGTGATGTGCAACTCGGGCTCGTCGGCGATCTACCTGGCGCTCGAACTGCTCGACCTGCCGAAGGGCGCGGAGGTGATCACCTCGCCGCTGACCTTCTCCACCGACGTTGCGCCCATCGTGCGTGGTGGCTGGGTCCCGGTGTTCGCCGACGTCGCGCCGGACACCTACAACGTGGACGCCACCAAGATCGAGGCGCTGATCACTGAGAAGACCCGGGCCATCCTGATCCCCAACCTCGCGGGGAACGCGCCGGACTGGGACGTGATCCGGGATGTCGCCGACCGCCACGGGCTGAAGGTGATCGAGGACTCCTGCGACTGCATCGGCACGACGCTGCGCGGCACCAAGACCGGCAGCCGCTCGGACATCACGGTCACCAGCTTCGCGATGGCGCACATCGTCACCTGCGCCGGCAACGGCGGCATGGTGTGCCTGGACGACGAAGCGTTGCGGGACAAGGCGTTGATGCTGCGGCGGTGGGGGCGGCGCTCGGAACCGCACCTGTTCGGCTCCGCCAAGACCGGGCGGGTGTTCCGCGAGGACCTCGACGGCGTGGCCTACGACAACGACTTCATCTTCGACGTGCTGCCGTGGAACTTCGAACCGTCCGAGCTCGGTGCCGCGTTCGGGTTGCAGCAGCTGAAGAAGCTCGACGCGAACTTCGAACGCCGCGCGGAGATCTTCGACGCCTTCAACGCGGCCTTCGGCAGCTACCCGACGCTGTTCTCGCTGCCCCGCCAGCAGGAGGGCTTCCACACCGCGTGGCTGTGCTACCCGGTGCTGGTCCGGCCCGACGCCGGGTTCGCGCGCAGCGACCTGCAGGAGTCCCTCGAAGCGGCGGGCATCGACACGCGCACCGTGTGGAGCGGGAACATCACCCGGCACCCGATGATGCGGGGCGTCGAACACCGGCTTCCTGACGACGGGCTGCCCAACGCGGACGCCGTGTTCGAGCGTGGCATGTCGTTGGGGATGAGCCACGGCACCACGGCGGAGGAACTCGACCACGTGGTGGCCAGCATCCGCGCCTTCGCATCGCGCTTCGCGCCCGCTTCGGCTGGCTGACCGCCGGAGGTGATGGTGTTGCCGGAGAAACCCATCAAGACCGCGCTGTACGCGCCACCGATCGGGCGCGATGTGGACGCGTGGCGGGAGGCACTGCGTCGGCTGGACGACAGCGGGCTGACCGCGGTCTCGGTGTCCGACCACTTCCTCGTGGGACGCCAGGATCCCATCGCCGCGCTGGCCGCGCTGGCGATGAGCACCCGGCGGCTACGGGTCATGGCGCTGGTCCTGTGCAACGACTACCGGCACCCGGTGATCACCCACCACGCGGCGGCCACCATCGACGTGCTCTCCGGCGGGCGGCTGGACCTGGGACTCGGGGCCGGTTACCTGGCCGCCGAGTACGCGGCGGCCGGGTTGCCCTACGACCCGCCGGGGCAGCGCGTCGACCGGCTCGCGGAGTCGATCGAGGTCATCAAGGCGTTGTTCACCGGCCGGCCGGTGCGCCACGAAGGCGAGGCCTACGCGGTGACCGGCCTGACCGGCTCCCCGGCACCGGTGCAAACCCCGCACCCGCCGCTGCTGATCGGCGGCGGCGGGAAGCGGATGCTCACCATGGCCGGGGAGCACGCGCAGATCGCCGGGATCCACTCGAACCTCCGGCACGGCTCCGCCTACAACGCGGCGGTCATCGAGGACATGCTGCCCGAACGGATGGCGCGCAAGGTCGCGTGGGTTCGGGAGGCGGCGGAGCGTGCCGGACGCGACCCCGACCAGCTGGATCACCTCTCGATCACCTGGACCTGCCGAGTGGTGGACGGTCCACAACAGACCGACGCGGCACTCGCCGAGGTATGCCAGGCCTACGGAGTCGATCCAGCGGTCGGTCGGCGGTCGACGGGCCTGCTGGTCGGCACCGTGGAGCAGTGCGTCGAGCAGCTCCAGCACCGCCGAGAGGAACTGGGCTTGAACTACGTCGACTTCGGGGCCGCCGATGCCGCCGAAGTCGCCCCGCTGGTCGCGGCGCTGGCCGCGCTGGACTGAAAGCCCTGCCATCCGGCAGATCCTTTGACAACGGAGTCAAGATGTCCGAAGCAGTCGCGCCAAGACCGGATTCCGCGGTGCTGCGCAAGGTGGCGTTCTCCGGCCTGCTCGGCACCGTCATCGAGTACTACGACTTCCTGCTCTACGGCACGATGGCCGCCATCGTGTTCGGGCGGTTGTTCTTCCCTGGATCCGATCCGGTGGTCGGCACCATCGCCTCTTTCGGCACGCTGGCCGTCGGCTACGTGGCCAGGCCCGTCGGCGGGATCGTCTTCGGGCACTTCGGCGACCGGATCGGCCGCAAGTCGATGCTCATCCTCACCATGACGATGATGGGTCTGGCGAGCGTGCTGATCGGCCTGCTGCCGACCTACTCCGCGTTCGGGGTCGGCGCGCCCGCCCTGCTGGTGCTGCTGCGGATCGTCCAGGGCGTGGCCATCGGCGGCGAATGGGCCGGCGCCACGCTGATGGTCGTCGAGCACGCCGACCCGCGGCGCAGGGGCCTGTGGAACGGCCTGCTGCAGATGGGGTCGCCGCTGGGGTCGGTGCTCTCGACGATCGCGGTCGCCCTCGTGACCCGGCTGCCCGAGGAGCAGTTGCTGTCGTGGGGCTGGCGGTTGCCGTTCCTGTTCAGCGCGGTGCTGCTCGGCGTCGGCCTGTACGTGCGGATCAGCGTCACCGAGAGCCCGCTGTTCGAGCAGGCGCGAACCGTTGCGGAGAAGCCGCGGATTCCGCTGGTGCAGGTGCTGCGCAACCCCGGCACCTGCGCGCTCGCCTGCGCCGTCGGCATCGGCCCCTTCGCGCTGACTGCGCTGGTCAGCACCTTCATGATCACTTACGGCAAGGCCATCGGGTACGCCACCGCCGACGTGGTGAACGGGGTGCTGATCGTCGCGGTGATGGGTCTGGTGACCATTCCGCTGTTCTCCGCGCTGTCGGACCGCGTCGGACGGCGGGCGGTGGTGCTCGGCGGAGCGGTGGCGATCGTGCTGCTGGCCTTCCCGATCTACGCCCTGGTCAACGCGAAGACCGTGGCCCTGCTGTTCGCCGGGATGGTGCTGGGCCAGCTGATCCAGAACGCGATGTACGCGCCGCTCGGCCCGCTGCTGTCGGAGATGTTCGGCACCAGCGTCCGCTACACCGGCGTTTCGCTCGGCTACCAGGCGGCAGCGCTCATCGGCGGCGGCTTCACGCCGCTGTTCGCCAGCAGCGTGTTCACCGCCTCCGGCGCCCCGTCGAGCACTCCGCTCGCCATCCTCGCCACCGCATGCGGACTCGTGACCCTGGTGGCCGTCTGGCGCACCGGCGAAACCCGCGGCCGCGATCTGGCGGGGACCAGCAGAACTCGCACCCCGGTCTCGGGTTGAGCCCGGTGCGTCCAACGAGGACAGTCGTGGTCCTCGCGGAGGGTGCCGGAGCGTCCCGAGCGCACGCACGAAGGAGGAGAGATGGGGCAAACCGACGCAGATGCGCCGGGCAACGCCTTCGAGATGCTGGCGTCCACGCCGACCAGCATCGGGCACCTCGCGCTGCATTTCCGGCCCGGCGAGGGCGCCCCGGCCACGCGGTTCTTCCAGTTGCTGGGCGCGCGGGTACGGGCGTTCCCCAACCAGCTCTCGGACGAGCCGCTGCATATCGTCTCGATCGACAGCGCCGCGCCCGACGGGGCCGACAACATCATCTATCTGTTCGCGATGAAGCCGGCCCAGGTCGAACTGGAGGCCGTGATCGCGGAGAAGCTCGGCGCGAGCACGGACGCCCCGCATCCGGCACTGCGGACGTTCCTGGAGCACCGGGCGCAGTGGCCGGAGTCGTACCTGCACTTCGGGGTGCACTTCGCGGAGCTGGCGGAACTCGAAGGCGCGGTCTCCCGGATCCGGGACGAGATGGCCGCCGACCCGGCTTTCGCGGCCCGGATCCAGAGCCTGCAGGTGCTGAAGGCGCGCGGGGAGGACGGTGACACCGGGATCGATCAGCGGATGGCCGAGTCCCCGGTCTTCTCGCACGCCGACGGGTTCGCCTACGGCAAGCATGCGGCGCAGGTCCACATCCGGACCGACCTGTTCAGCACGGGGATCGGCATCGGCGGGTCGGTCGTGGAGCTGGACTTCGTGTTCACTGGTCCCGGGCGCGAGCGCAACCCGTTCAACTCGCTCGCACCCTGACCGGATCGATGATCAGGAGGTTATTCGGTGGAGACCCGCCAACTCGGTGGTGATGGCCCGGCACTGTCGGTGGTGGGCCTGGGCTGCAACAACTTTGGCATGAAGCTGGACCAGGAGGCCAGCGCCGCGGTGATCGATGCCGCTCTCGACGCGGGCGTCACCCATTTCGACACGGCGGAGATGTACGGTGGCGGCCGTTCCGAGGAGTTCATCGGGGCCGCGCTGGGTGCGCGACGCGACGAGGTCGTGCTCGCCACGAAGTTCCTGCCCCGTCCGGAGGACGAGCCGTACGTGCCCGGCGCGCTGCGCAGGCGCATCCTCGAAGCCTGCGAGGCGAGCCTGCGCCGGCTTCGCACCGATCGGATCGACCTGTACTACCAGCACTACCCCGATCCGGAGGCGCCGGTCGACGAGGCATTGGAGACGCTCGACGAGCTGGTCCAGCAGGGCAAGGTGCTCCACATCGCGTCATCCAACGTCAGCGCGGACCAGATCGCGACGGCGGCGGGTGCTTCCGCCGAGCGCTCGCTGGCCCGCTTCTGCGGCACCCAGATCGAGTGGAACCTGCTTTCGCGCGAGGTCGAGCGGGACGTCGTTCCCGCGGCACGGGCCAACGGGCTGGGTGTCGTCCCGTACTTCCCGTTGGCGTCCGGGATGCTCACCGGCAAATACCGCCGAGGCGGCGGATTTCCGGCGGGTTCGCGGTTCGACGCGATGTCGTTCTTCGCCGACCGGGTCGTCAGCGACGACAACTTCGAGCGGGTCGAGGCGCTGACCGCGTTCGCCGAGGAGCGGGGGCATTCGATCCTGGAGCTGGCCGTGGCGTGGCTCGCCGCGCAGGACGGCGTCGCGTCAGTGATCACGGGAGCCACCACGCCGGATCAGGTGCACGCGAACACCGCGGCCGCGAGCTGGACATTGACTTCGGCGGACCTCGCGGCCCTGCCCTGAACGGAGCTTTGCGGAGCGAGCATGTGACAGGTCGACCGAAGGGCATTGGTGCGGTCCCTCAGGCACCGGGGTAGCGGTGCGAGCCACCTCGCCCGTTGTGGCGCGTGCACGTGAGGCTCTCGGCCGTCTCGATCCTGAAGGAGAGCACGATGCCCGCGCAGGAAGAGGAGTTCGGCGCGGCCCGAGTTGGGCTCGGTCCGGCTGCTGGTCAACAACGCCGGTATCGAGAGTTCGGCTACCTCGGGGAAGTCCCGCCGGAGAATTGGCGCCGTATCGTGGACGTCAACAACAGCGGGTGTATCCCCGGCGTCCCGGCCTTCTTGCCCGGCATGTTCGAGGAGCAGGTGAGCGTTGACCTGTGAAAAGGGTGTCCCGCGTGCGGCAAGGCGTCGGGGGAATCGCACCAGAACCGGCGGCCGCCGTATGGATATCGCCTCGTTGATGCGGGGCCGCACCCGAGTCGGTCGGCGCTGGATCTGGCTACGGCGCCGTGGGTGCGGTGGATTTTCGAGCAGCGTGCCGCAGGGTGCAGCGTGGCCGGCATCGCACGGGAACTCGGGGTTGGGGGTCAGCGAGCGGGCCAGGGGTGGGCGTCCCGCAGCAGTCCGAGCATCCCGGAGACGAGCCGCATCTGCTCGACCGTCCGGATGTCCGCCTCCAGCAGCCGCGGGCTGCACACCAGCACCGCCACCGACTGCGCTCGCGACAGTGCCACGTTCAGCCGGTTGCGGGACAACAGGAAATCCAGTCCGCGGGGCAGGTCGATCGCCGACGAGGACGTCATCGTCGTCACCACCACTGGGGCTTCCTGGCCTTGGAACCGGTCCACCGTGCCGACGCGCACGTCGCCGAAACCGGCGTCGGCCAGCGCGTGCGTGACCGTCCGCGCCTGCAGGTTGTACGGCGCCACCACGAGGAAATCCGCGTCCGTCAGCGGACGGCCCTGCCACGTGCGCCCGTGCAAGTCCGCGATCACCGACACGACCTGCGCCGCCTCCTCGATCGACCGCGTGGTGTTCCCGCGGTGTTCCACCGACGCGAGGTACAGCCCGGAGGCGAAGCCGTCGACCGAACGGTCCGCGGACGGGTGCGAGTGCAGCAAACCCGCGTACGACAACCGGGAAACCGGCGCGCACACGGCCGGATGCATGCGCCGTGTCTGGTCCAGGAAGTAGCCCAGCTCGGGCGGCATGATGTCCGCGTCGCCGATCAGGTGCCCCAACGCCGACGCCTCCGCGCCCGCCGGGTGCGTGCCCTGCACGACCTGCGGCAGCTGCTGCGGATCGCCCAGCAGCACCACGTTCTTCGCGCACATCGACACGGCCAGCGCGTCCGCGAGCGCGAATTGCCCGGCCTCGTCGATCACCAGTACGTCGAACGGTTCCTCCCGCACGGCGGCGTTCGCGAATGTCCACGCGGTGCCGCCGACGAGGTGCCCGTCGTTGTGCTCCTCGCGCCATTTCGCCAACGCGTTGTTCGTCTTCGGCTGTTCCCACGGCAGCGCGGGATCCGGCGTCCGGCGCGGCCGTTTCGCGCACGCCATCGAAGGCGCGTTGCCGAGCGCGGCGGACAGCACGTTCTCCACGGCCTTGTGGCTGTTGGACGTCACACCGACCGTCCGCCCGGACCGCACGAGGTGCGCGATCAGCTTGCCCGCCAAGTACGTCTTCCCCGCCCCGGGCGGGCCCTGCACCGCGAGCACCGACCCGTCGAGCGCGTCGACCGCCTCGATCACGGTGGCCACCGAGTCCTCGCCGGGCGCGGGCAGCGCACCGCCGCGCAACCGCGGGATCCGGCGCAGCAGGTCCACGCCCGGATGCGCGGGCAGCTCCGGGAGCGTTTCCCCGACCAGCCGGGCCAGGTCGGCCACGGCCTCGTCCTTCGGCGCGGGCCGCACCGGGCCTCCCGGCAGGACCGCGACCGGTCGTTCGTCCGACGTGCTGTCCGGTGTGCTGCTCTCCTCCAGCGTCAGCTCGACCGCCGACGCCGCCACGACTTTCGCGTCCCGCGCATCGGCGCTGTACCGAAGCCGCACGCCGTCCCCGACCGCGAACGGATGCGGCCGGTCCGGGTCGCACGCCACCACGAGCGTGCGCTTGGCCGTGCGCAGCCGTCCCGACGGCGGCACCCACTCGCCTGCGGACACCGACACCGGCACAGCACAGGTCGTGTCCACCTCGAGGTCGCCGACCGGTGCGGCGAGCTGCCGGAAGAACTCCCACCACGCCGGGTTCGTCTCGCGACGGTGGTAACCGACGGAGGCGGCGAGCAGCGCGCGAGCGTGGTCGTCCGGGGTGAAGTCGGCGGGGTCGTCGGGCAGGCCGTCGAGCAGCGGGTCGACCAGCGCCGCCAGCGCGGCCGCGCGTTCGGCCCGGCGCAGCGCGGCCTCTTCCTCCTCCGTCTGCCGCAGCAGGGCGTCCACTTCGGACTCCGGCGCCGGGGTTGCGAGCTCGATGCCCGCTTCCTCGCGGACGCGGTGCAGGAATTCCAGCAGCCGCAACGTGGAGACGCAGTCGTACTCGTTGTAGTCGGCGATGCCGCGCAGCACCTCGTCGGCCTCTTCGACGTCGCCGGCCTTGGCGAGCGTCAGGTAGTCCTCGTACGCCTCGATGCTCGACGCGGCCGTCTTCACGTCGCCGTCGCGGGCTTCCGGCATGTACAACGGTTCGAGGTACTTGATCGAGTACGACCGCTGGCCGACGCGCAAAGCCTTGCGCACCACGGCATACAGGTCGACCATCCGGCTGCTGCGCAGCAGTTCGTCCACGGCCTCCTCGCGCGTTCCGTGCACTGCGGCGAGCCGCTTGACGGCCGTGACCTCGTACGGCGCGTAGTGGAAGATGTGCGCGTCCGGATCGTCGGTCAGCCTGGCGGTGGCGAAGTCGACGAACTCCTCGAAGGCACGCTTCTCCTGCCGACGCGTATGCGCCCAGAACGGTGTGAAGCGCGCGTCGGGCGTGACGGCGCCGAACAGGTACTCCAGCCCGGCGCCGGCGAGCGCGTACGGGTCGCCTTCCATGTCGAAGAAGATGTCGCCCGGGCTCGGTGGCGGCAGCTCGGCCAGCGCCGACGGGTCGATGACCTCGTACGCCAATTCTCCGGTTTCGTCCTGCCGCACCTGGATCGCGGCCTGCGCGCGCAAGGTCGCGAACGTGCCCGTCGACATGTCACGCGGCCGGTCCGACGGCTCGGCGGTGGCGAGCGCGTCGATCGTGCCGAGGCCGGCCGTCACGAGCTTGCGCCGCTGTTCGCCACGCATGCCCGCGACCAGCGACAGGTCCCGGTCCTTCTCGCGCGCGGACGAGCAGTGGTCGGCGAAGCCGCAGCCGGTGCAGGCGGGGCGTTCGTCGGCCCACATGAGTTCCGGCAGCCGTGGCGGCCGCGCGACGAGCCGGTCACGGAGGCGATCGAGCAGCGGGAGGAAATCGTCGACGCGCAGGCTGCGCGTGGTGCCGTCACCGAGCAGCAGGTGCATCTCCGGCCCGGCCGGCCAACCAGCGCGGCGCAACGCGTCGGCGTACGCGGTGAGCTGCACGACCGCGGATGGCTTCGCGTGCCGCGCGAGCTTCGTGTCGTAGACCTCGTAGCGGCCTTGGTCGTCGCGGAGCAGGAAATCGGCGCGGCCGGAGAACTCGCCATCGTGGAAGACGGCCTGGTAGACGACCGGCGCGCCTGCCCGCAGCGCTTCCCCGGTGGCCTTCGCGGCGGCGACCTGGTCGGGCTCGTCGATTTCGACCACGGTCTTGCGCTCGCCACGCAGCCGTTCGAGCGTGGCTGCCTCGTGTGCATGGCCGTGCTTGACGGCCAGCCGGTCGGGCCCGGAGCCCGGGCGCGGCGCGCCGGGCAGTCCCGCCGCCAACGCTTGCTTGAGGATGCTGCGGTGTTCGCATTCGAGCAGGTCGGCGAGGTCGGACGGGGTATGCATCGCCTGGCAGTCTGACATGCGCGCCCGTCCGGCTCGGCACCATGGGTGCCGACACGCCGTGGCAGCAAATCCCGGTCGTGCGGGCGGTGATGACCTCGACGGCCGCCGGGTTCGACCGCCGCACGCTCGATTTGCCCGGGTTCCCGGGTGAGGCCACCCGGGTGCGTGATGTCGAGGGCAAGCAACGACGTGAGGCGCCTAGCCGCAGATCCGGGAAACCCGTGGGGCAAAGCAGTGTCCAAGACGGACTTGCGCGCTAACTACACGCCTTCTGCTTCCCAAAAACAGTTGAGTCAGGGGCTTTTTGCTGTCCCGCCTGTCCCACTCGGCGTCCACCTGGGACGCCTTGATGTGGGACAGGTGGGTGTGCTTTGTGAGCTGCGGAAAGTTCGACTGGTGCAGGGGTGGGATAGGTTGCCGTTGGGTGTCCCGGCTTGTGCCCGAGTAGCTGCCACGGCATGTGTAGCGGGTGCTCGGTTTCGGGGCATTGAGCAGGGGCATGATCATGGGCGCGGGCTTTCGCTGCGTTGCGTCCGCGTGACGGGGTCTTGACATCGTCCGGCTCCGGGGATGAATATCGGAACATAGGTTCTTAGGAACATAGGTGGCCCGATGCAGCTCGACTACGTGATCCTCGGAATGCTGGCCTTGCGCCCTGTCTCCGGCTACGACCTGCGCCGGTGGATGGAGGGCCCGGGCCGGTACATCGGCTACTGCGTGCAGCTGCCGCAGATCTATCGCCGGCTCGGGAAGCTGGTGGAGCGCGGCTGGGTCGGCTTCGAGGTCGACCCGCGCGAGGGGCGCCCCGACGCGAAGGTGTACCGGCTGACCGAAGAGGGGCGTGCGGCGCTGCTGGAGTGGGCCCGGTCCCCCTACGAGCCCTCGCCGCGCCCCAAGGACCCCGAATTCACTCTCCGCTTCGTCTTCGCCGGACAGCTCGGCCCCGAGATCGCGCTCGACTTGGTGACCACGGAGCTGGAGTACCGGCTCAAGCATGACGTGAACCCGCCCGACCTACCGCCCGTCGCCGCGTACGAACCGCAGATCCCCGAATTGGACGCCGACTGGGCACGCGAGGTCCACACCCTGGCTCACGAACACGGATACGCCTTCTCCGCCTCGTACATCGCCTGGCTCCAGGTGACGAAGGCCCGCCTTGAAGCCAAACTCGGCCGCTGATTCCGCCGCCCTGAGCGGCTGATCCACATCCAATCCGCCCTCGGGCTGCCGCCCGCAGCATCGCCATGCCCGCAGCCGCCGGGTGAGCCCGCACGGACGTGTACCCGGACACACCCCGCACCGAGCCTTGGAGTTTCCCGCATGCGCATCATCTACATCGACGTGGGCACCCTCCGCGCTGACCACACCACCCCGTACGGCTACACCGACCCACCACGCCCAACCTGCAGAAGCTGGCGGACAAGTCCGTCACATTCGACCGCTACTACTGCTCCGACTCGCCCTGCCTGCCCTCCCGCACGGCCCTGACCAGCGGCCAGTTCGGCATCACCAACGGCGTCGTCGGGCACTTCGGGCCGGCCGCCCAGTTCCGGCTCGACGCAGGCCACGGGCCCGAACCCGACCGCCCGCTGCTCGGCCAGCGGCTCGGATGGGGCGGCTACTACACGGCTGCAGTCTCTGTGTTCGCCGAGCGTCACCGCGCCTACTTCTTCCACGGCAACTTCCGCGAGTCGATCCGCGCCACCGACCGCTTCGGTGACGAGGAGGCACCAGACGTCAACCGGGCGGCAATCGAATGGCTGCGGCGCCACGCCGACGAGGACGACTGGTATCTCCACTTGACCTACTGGGACCCGCACACCAACTACACCCAGCCCGCCGAGTGGACCGACCAGATGGCCGCTTCCGGCCCGGTGCAGGCCTGGCCCGACGAAGAGACGATCGCCGCGCACGCCGAGATCTACGGCCCGCGCAGCGCCCTCGACCTGCACTACTCCCTAACTGGGGCGAGCAAATCCCCGGTCCCCCACAACATGCCTGATGCGATCCGCTCCCGCGCCGACTTCGAGCATCTCATCAACGGTTACGACGGCGCCGTGGCCTACTGGGACCACCATTTCGGCCAGCTCATGGCTGCCCTGGAGGAACTGGGCATCGCCGACGACACCGCGGTGATCGTCAGCGCCGACCACGGCGAGTCGTTCGGTGAGCAGGGCTCGTACGCCGAGCACGGACTGGCCAACGAGCCCACCCACCGCCTGCCGTTGGTCGTGCATTGGCCGGGCCTGACCGACGATCTGCCCGACGAGGCCCGCCGCAACGACGCCCTGTTGTACAACATCGACCTCGCACCGACCTTGTGCGATCTGCTCGGCATGGACGTCCCGGCGGGCTGGCAGGGCAAGTCCTTCGCGCCGGCGGTGCGCGGGCAGCGCATCGACTCCCGCGAGTACCTGGTCCTCGGGCACGGCGCCCACACCTACCAGCGGGCCGTGCGCACCCGCGACCACCTCTACGTCCGCACCGACCACCCCGGCAGCTTCCGCGCCGAGTGGGAACAGCTCTTCCACGTCACCGAAGACCCACACCTCACCCGGGACCTGCTGGAGCAGGAACCGAAGCTGGCCGCGCGGATGCGCTCGTACCTGGCCGAATGGTGGCACAAGTACGCGGGCCACCCGGGTGCCCTGCCCGACCCGATGCAGACGACCCTGCAGACCGGGCCGACGTACTACAGCGATCCCGCGCGCTATGCCCAGCACCTGCGCGACACCGGCCGCGCGCATTTGGCGGAAGACCTGGAAGGGCGCCTCGCCGCCCTGAACGTGCCCGTCTCCTGGCACGCCCCCGACCGGCCCCGCACCACCGAGCTGATCCAGCGCTGGGTGCAGCTGATGCAGACGCGCGACGAGCGACCCGTCGCTTCCGAAGGCCGCCGGCCCCAGCGGACCGCCCAGTCCGGTTGACGCTCCGCTGGAATCCGGGAGACGGCAAAGGAGTCATGTATTTGCCGCTCGAAGCCACACCACCGCAGTCCGCGCCGTCGCATACCCCTCCACTGGCCAAGACGGGGAAGAGGCGACTTCGCCATCGCGCACTTGCAGCCGGCCGCAGCCTGCTCGACCTGCGCCAGCAGTTCGCGTGGCGGGTCGGGGTTGAGCAGCATCACCCGGCCATCACCGTCGTCTTGGTCGAAGACGTCGGCTGCGATCAGTGCGCATTGTCCCGCACCGATGCACTTGTCCTTGTCAGCGATGATGTTCATCGGGATTCCTCGTCTGGTAAGGGATGTGAGGCATTTTGCGCAAGCCGGGGCGCTACCAGGTGACGGGGAGCTCGTTCAAACCTCCGGTCAGCCGGTCCGTGCGGACCTCGATGTCATCGAGGTCCACGGCCAGTCGTAGACGGGGGAACCTCCGGAACAGCGCGGGGAAGACCGCGCGCAGCTCGGTCCGGGCAAGGTTCGCGCCGATGCAGAAGTGCACGCCGTGGCCGAACGCGAGATGCGGGTTGGGGCTGCGCTCGGGATCGAACTGATCTGCCTCGGCAAACACCGCCGGATCTTGGTTCGCGGCGCCGACGGCGATGATCACCGCGTCACCGGCGGAGATCGTCTGGCCTGAGATCTCGACATCGTCGTGTGCGTAGCGCACCAGGCCCAGACCGCTCGGTGAGGTCCGGCGCAGGATTTCCTCCACCGTGGACTCGGCTCGGTCGTCGGGGTCCGCGGCGAAGGCGTCTCGACGGTCCACATCGGACAGGAGCAGTAGGACGCCGAGGTCGATGCGACCGGCGGTCGTCTCGTGGCCGGCGAAGATCAGCCCTGCGGAAAGTCGCGCGATGTCCTCGTCGGTGAAGGTGGGGAAAGCTCGTTGCGCGAACACCATGTCGGAGATGACGTCCTCAGCCGGGTTGGCCCGCTTGGCTTCGGCCAGCTCGCTGGTATACGCCATGAACTTGGTCGTGCCGGGACAGCGGTCCGAGAGCATCGAGGTGCGGCACCACGAGATCGCGTGGCAGATACGTCAGGGCGTTCAGCGCAGCGAGCTGGGCCGGCACATCATCGGTGTGGGCCACCCGCACGAGCTCGCCGACCGCGTCGCAGTCCGAGCCTTCCTTGGCGAGCAGTTCGAGGAGCGGAATTTTGACCGATGTCCGCTCGTCGTCGCGGAAACCCCGCCGGGCAACCACGTCGACAACGTCGCGCGGTAGTGAGTCGAGCATCAGAAGGCCCTGCGCAGCCCAATAACGCATGGGGGCGTTGTCGCACTGCAGCAGCTGGGAGAAATGCGCCGCTGTGCTCACACCGTTCGCTGCCCTCCCCGGGGTCACCTTGATCGGAACCTTCGGCGTGGACGACGACATCCTGCTGGACGCGGTGAGCGGCCGGGCCACGGTCAGCGGTCGGCTTCCGTTCGATCTGCCACGCTCCGATGCCACCGTTGCGGCGGCCCGCGAGGACGTCCCGTTCGACACTCGCGCTCCGCTCTTCGGCTTTGGTCACGGCCTGCACTGGTCGGCACAGCACAGGCTTTAGCCTGGAGGGGCTGTCAAATCAACGGCTCTGGCACGATTTCCGTGATGGATCCGGGCGCTGCGCGCCGGCCGGGTAGTTGATCACTTGCTCGGAGCGCTGATCTTGGAGTGCTCGGGGTCCTGTTCCCGCATCTTGCCAGTTTGCGGATCGACGATGTGCACGCTGCGGGATCGGTGCCCCGGAGCCACCATTTTCCCTTGTGGGGCAACAGGTTCAGCGGGCCGAACTCGTCGACGCGCACCGCCGTCGGCGGGCGGGTGGTCGTAAGAGATCGAGGCCCTCGGCGACGAGGTAGTCGCACAGCTTGCTCAGTGACCAGGTGCTGAACGGCCGGCGCAGGGGGGCGGGGGACGCATCCGGCGATCGCGCAGCCGGATGTCAGTCCCGACTGCGTCTGCGATGTGAAGCTTCGCCTGGTCGGTTTCGTAGTCGTCGTTCACGATCGCGTCGACGCAGTCAGCAGTGACGTGGTCGATGCTGGACATTCGGGCGGTGAAGGTCTTGAGGATTTCCGACTGCCGAACTGGGGTTCAAGCGGACCTTTGATGAGGTCGTAGCGGTCGATGCAAAGAAGGACGTGTCGATGTGGTGCGCGGAGGTCCGCGGCAACGTCAAGGTCTGATGCCCGCGCCCTCGAGGAATCACGTAACCTCGGCGCCTGTCGCCGTCGTGGCATTGGCACGCCTCGACATCCGTGCAGAGTGTGCTCCGCTCTCGGCTGAGCCGGGCAACGCATCAGACTGATTGTGTCAAGGTATGAACCTGTCTTTGGCACGGCGATTCGAGACGGGTCCGTGCCATGCTAGGTGAACCCTGATGGATCCCGTTTGGATCCTACGCTCCATTGCCACCGAATCCAGATATGTGTGCTTATGGAGAGAGGCCAACACCGAACCTGATTGGCGCTACGCAAGCGACCACATCAGGGGCGCGTCGTCGACGTTGGGGTTCGTCGACGACAGCGCCGCTTCGGCGTTCACGGGCTAACGGGGGGCGGGCATGCGGTTCCAGCATGAGGGCGCGCAGCTTGGAGGCCCTGGGGGTACCTCGCCGCATCGTGCGATTCGTCCTCTTCAACGCCGAGGAGCACGGTCTGATCGGCAGCCTGGCCTACGCCCGCGACCAGGCCGAGCTCGACGCGCCCATTGCCGCCGTCTACCAGCTCGACATGATCGGGTACGACATCGTGCCCGACCGGACGTTCGAGGTCCACGTCGGGTTCGGCCCATCGCCCGCGGTCGAGGAGCGATCGCTTGTCCTCGCCCGGACGCTCAACGAGTTGGTCGGGCAGGTGTCACCCGACCTGCCGCCGCCTCAGATCTACGCCGTCGAGGGCGAGGGCGACCCGGCCGAGCAGCGCAGCGATCACACCAGCTTCCAGATGGAGGGCTACGCCGCCTGCCTGACCTCGGAGGACCTATTCGCCGGCCCCGGTCCGGGGGCGCCACCGGAGGAGATGAACCCGGAGTACCACCTGCCCACCGACACGAAGGTCAACGTCGGTCACGCCGCCGACATCGCACGCCTCGTGGCCGCAGCCGCGTGGGGAGTGCCACGCGATGAGAACAACGTCGACCAACTCGACCGTGCATTGAGCGAAAGGGAATTCCCATGACTCCGTCCCTGCCCTCGTTCCACTACCACGTCGCGGACGATGCCGAGGTCGCTGACTCCGTCACAGCCCGGTCTCCGCTGTCGTTGGGCGACCTGGCGGCGGCGTCCGACGAGGACGGCCCGTCGGTGGAGTTCACCAGCGACGAGGCGGCCGCTCGCTACTTCCTCGACGCTCTGCTTCGTCGCGACGACCGCCCGGCTATGCTCGCCGTCGTGGCGCCAGAGCGCCCGGAGCGCGTCCCGGGGCTGGTCATCGAGCGCCAGCAGGACCTCCGCGCACTGGGAACCAACCAGTTGCAGTTCACCCAGACCCACCGCGGCATCCCCGTTTTCGGGGCACGCGCGGTCGTCGAGCTCACCGGGGCGCGGGATCTGGTGAGCGTGAACGCCCAGCTTGACGAGGTCAGCGGCGTCAACCCCGTGGAGTCGTTGAGCCGCGCCGAGGCCCTCCGACGGGTGGCCACGTACACCGGCACAGAACTCCCGGCCGAGGCTGCGGTTTCGGGCCGGCTCCACTTCTACAAGGACAACGAGGAGATCTGGCACCTCGTGTGGCTGTTCAGCGCCGTGCCCGCGCGCCCGCCCGAGACGGGCGACGAGGTGCCGGTCGGCCACGGCATGGGGCCGCGTCCGGCGCCGCCGCGGTATGACTACCTCGTCGACGCCCACGACGGCGAGGTCCTCTTCCAGTACAGCGCCGTCCCGACAGCTCTGCCGACTCCGGCGCGCTGTACGGGAGTCGACGAGGACGACAAGAAGCAGACGTTCTGGGGGCGTCTGGCCAGCACGTCGGGCACGAGGGTCCAGCTCGAAGACCCCCTGCGCCGGTGCCTGACTTACGACCTCGAATTTGCCGACATCGACTCAAACCCTCCCGTCCCGGACAGTCCGGTCGAGGCCGCCACGAGCGATTACGCGGACTCAAGCAAGGCCGCGGTCTCCGCGCACGTGAACGCCTCCCGGGTGCAGGACTTCTACCGCGTCGTCCTGCAGCGCGACGGGATCGACGACCAGGGTATGAACCTGATCTCGCAGATCAACACGACATGGGCGAGCCAGGAGCCGCCGCCGACCCTGCTCAACGCCTTCTGGGCGGACGGTCGGATGTGGTACGGCCAGGTCCGGCGCGACGGCCGGCTGGTCAGCCTCTCCCGCTTCCTCGACGTCATCGGGCACGAGCTGACCCATGGCGTGATCGAGTCGACGTCGGCGCTCAAGTACGTCACGCAGTCCGGAGCGCTCAACGAGTCCTTTGCCGACGTGGTCGGCGTGATCATCGACAACTGGTACATGGCCGCGGACCGCGAGAACGTCGACACCTGGAACTGGGAGATCGGGCCGGGGCTCCGATCCGACGGTCGTGCCCTGCGGGACTTCGCGGACCCGACCCGCCTCGGCCAACCCGCGCACATGGACCGCTTCCGGGCACTGAGGCCCAGCGAACTGCCGAACGGAGCCAACGACAACGGATGGGTGCACTTCAACAGCGGGATTCCGAACAAGGCCGTCCACAATCTCCTGACCCAGAAGTCCCGGGACGGGAGCCGCGTCTTCACAGTCACCGACGTCGCGGTGCTGACCTATTTGGGAATGGCCCGCCTGACGCCCCTGGCGACGTTCTCCCAAGCGCGGCAGTCGATCGTGGACGTCGCCCAAACGTACTTCGGCGGGAACGCGGACAAGACGGACAAGATCGACGCGATCAACGATGCGTACCGGAAAGTTGGTATCCAATGAGTCCGTTGGCATTCGGGTCTTGGAGCACCGAGCGGGTCGTCAGCCCGGTCGGCTCGCGCCAGCGCGCGACGGCCTCCTGTCCACACACGGCCCGAAGCCCATCGACCTGCAGTGGATCCCGCGCAGGGCATTGGCCTCAGTGGACAGCCGATTCCGGTTTCGCCGCGATGGAGTGCCGCAGCATGTGCGGTGTGACGTTCTCGCCGGTCGGCGAAGGGCAGGTGGCTTCGGCGGCCTTGGCGTGTCTGGCGACCAAGCGCGCGATGGCGTTGCGGGACAGCGGGGTGCCCGCAGGATGGGAAACAGGTACGTAGGCCTCTGGCTGCCGCCTCCGACCGCACGGATGCTGAATCCCAGCATGGGCTGGTGATGCGGGAGACGGTCTTCCCCGCGTACGGCGGGGCAGAGGAACGTTGCCGTTGGTCCAGGAAACACCCATTCGGAATTCCGGAGGTCGATCATGGCGAAGGCACTCGCGAAGGAGCACCTCGAAGACTTCATGTCGCTCCTCGACCTGGCCGAGAGGCGCAGTTCTACAGTGATGTTCGAGGGGTACGTCGCCGAGGACAAGAACATTCCGGGGAACCTGGTGATCGTGCAGTCCCCGAACGTCGTGTACTCCGTGGCGAAATCGGATGTCGTCGAGCGCGAGGACATCGACGCCCAACGGGTCCGGGCTTGGGTGCGTCCCGGTGTGCGCGCGTTCCGCATCAGCCCGTTCACGGTCGGGGAGGTCACCGCACCACCCGAGGTGGCCATGGAGTTCGTCGCTGCCCCTCTGGCAGTGGAGTTGCCGGGAACGCCCGTGCGCGGGGATCCGTCGACATTGCACAGACCCGCCCCGCAGGCGAATGCGCCGCTTTCCGCGGTGGGTGCGTACTACGAGGACGGATGTGCGGGCGGGGACAACACCGTCTACGCCAACAACTGCGCACACTTCCTTTCGAACGCGTTCATCCGTGCCGGGTACGGCGAGTTGTCGGTGGCGAACCCGCACATCCACGCCCGATGCACACCAGGCAGAAGGCCCCTGCGGGCCAGGAATATGTGGAGCTGGTTCCAGGAGAAGGCGGTGCGCACGAGTACCACGCTGCAGCCCAACACCGGCTGGTGGGCGGTTTTCCAGCTCAAGGAATCGGTCTACTGGGGTGGGCACGTGGTCCTGTTGGACTCCGACACCTGGGCGTACTACGGCACCAGCTGGCACGACGACTGGGGACAGCACCTCTACCAGTGGTAGCGGCGTTCGGACAGCTCGCGGCGCACGAATGTTCCCCTTGCTGTGTAAGCACCTTCGCGCGACCCTGAGTATGCGCGGTCCTCCTCTTGTTCGGAATCTGCTGCGAGGCCAACAAGTTGAGGGCCGACGGGGGGTACCAAGATGACGCGCGCGGAGGTGCTGGAGACCACCGCGACGAGCAACTCGTTGTCCAACACGGCTTCTGCTGCCGCCTCCGTGCAGTGTTCACCAAATCGAATATCTGATGTCTTCCAGGCACTGCGTTGTTCGAAGGGAAGCCCCAATGTTGAAGGATGAACAGCTGGTCGAGGAGATGACGCTGGAAGAGAAGGTGGGCCACCTGTTCGTCACCTACGCGTACGGGGGCACTGCCGACACCGCGCATCCCAAGAACCAGGAGGAGTTCAGCGTCGACACCCCGGCGCAGGTGGTTCGAAGGTACCACCTGGGCGGCATCATCTACTTCACCCGGACCGAAAACCTGCACGCCCCGCGGCAGATCGCCGAGCTGTCCAACGGCTTGCAGACTGCCGCGGTATCCTCCGGGGCGAAGGTGCCGCTGCTGATCTGCACCGACCAGGAGCAGGGCCTTGTCACCCGCATCCTGGAGCCCGCCACACAGTTCCCCGGGAGTATGGCGCTCGGCGCCGGGCGTAGCGTCGAGGACGCTGAACGCGCGGCCGCGATCACCGGGCGGGAACTGCGGGCGATGGGGGTGAACCAGAACTTCGCGCCGAGCGGCGACGTCAACGTCAACCCGGCGAACCCGGTGATCGGGGTGCGTTCGTTCTCCTCCGATCCATCCTTGGCCGCGGAGCTGACCGCCGCGCAGATCCGCGGGTACCAGGACTCGGAACCGCCCGACGAGTCGGTGTCGGCGTCGGTCAAGCACTTCCCCGGGCACGGCGACACCAAACAGGACAGCCACACCTCGCTGCCGGTGATCAAGCACGACCGGCAGCAGTGGGAGCAGCTGGACGCGCCGCCGTTCAAGGAGGCGATCGCCGCCGGGACCGATATGGTGATGAGCGCGCACATCGTGGTGCCCAAGCTCGACGACTCGGGCGAGCCGTCGACGCTGTCACCGAAGGTGCTCACCGGGTTGTTGCGCGAGGAGCTGGGCTTCGAGGGAGTGATCGTCACCGACTCGCTGCAGATGGACGGGGTCCGGAAAGAGCACCCGGACGCCGAGATCCCGGTGCTCGCCCTGCAGGCCGGTGCCGATCTGCTGCTGATGCCCAAGAGCCTGCCGGTCGCCATCGACGGTGTGATCAACGCGGTGGTCACCGGCCGGCTCAGCGAGCAGCGCATCGACCAGAGCGTGGAGCGCGTCCTGGCGTTGAAGGCCGGTCGGGGTGTGCTGGCGGACCCGTTCGTTGCTGTGTCTAATGTGGACGACGTCGTCGGAACCGTGAAGAACCTGGAAGCAGCGCAGACCATCACGGATCGCACCACGACCCTGGTGCGCAACGAAGGAATGCTGCTGCCGCTGAAGCCGCCGGGGACGGTGTTCGTGACCGGTGCCGGTGACAAGGCCACTGCTGCGTTGGCGGAGCGGATCAAGGCGCGCGGGCCGCAGACCTCGGCGCTGGCCACCGGTCGGGACCCGACGCAGGAGCAGATCAGCCAGGCTGCCGAGCAGGCCAAGCGCAACGACGTCACGGTCGTGCTGACCAACGCGGCGTGGAATGACGACAACGCGTCGCAGCTCGACCTGGTGCGCGCCTTGCAGCAGACCGGCAAGCCGGTCGTGGCCGTCGCGGTTCGGGATCCCTACGACGCGGCCCGCGTCGAGCTTCCTGCCTGGGTCGCCACTTATTCGGACAAGGCGGTGGCGATGGAGTCGTTGACGCAGGTGTTGTTCGGTGAGATCGCCCCGGTCGGCAAGCTGCCGGTGCCGGTGCCGGTGGACCCGAACCAGTACGAGTACCCGTTCGGCCACGGTTTGGGCTGGTGAGGGCTCGTGAGTGACGAATCCGGTGCTTACCGGGTGTCCTCGCTCAGGACCTCGTGAACAGTTTGTGTCTCAGGACCTCGTGAACACTGGCTGGCCTGCTGTCTGTGATCATCAGTGGTGGGCGGAACAGGGTTTTCGATGGATCCAGACCTGGTCGCGGCGGTGGCCGCGGTGGCTGGCGGGGACAAGATCAACGTGTCGAGGTTCTGTGCTGAGCACAAGATCTCGCGCACGGTGTTCTACAAGGACGTCCAGCGGTTCCGGGAGGAAGGAGCGGCGGGGTTCCTCCGCCGCTCTTCTGCCCCGCAGCGGCGGCCGGGGAGGTGCGGGTGCCCTCCGGGGGCCAAATCGCGTTTCCAAGCCGGGATGCGGCCGCCGAGGTCGGATTGCTGCCCGCAGCTCCCCATGGCGTTTCCGGTGGCCTGCGAATGGTCGCTGTCCAGGCGAATGGCAGTTGTTTGCCAACGAGATCGTCCGGCGGCATGCGACTGACCGCGCATGACAGCTTGTGGCCGCACGTCTTGTTGTTCGAATGGGTCGGCAATAGCGTCTGAAGCCTGTCCCACAATGATCAAATTTTGTTGGCGTGCATGGCAAAGCGTGGCTTGCGGCGTGGCGGGTGGTGTTCAGCGGGCCATGGTGAGGTTGCGCATGAGGGCTACGCGGCGTGCCGGACGCTGTCGCGTTTGCGTCGGCAGTCACGGAGGTGCGCCGATGTCCGGTCAGCATTCTCGGGCTGATCAGCATCTGTTCGCCGAAGTCGGCCTTCGCGCGCGCTTGTTCGCCCAAGGGGCGGTTGCCTGGCTGTTCGCCAGGGGAGGCGATCCGTTCGCCCGCTTGCCGCACTTTCCGTGGCGGGACAACCCGTACCCGCTCTACGCGGGCATGCGCGCGCAGGGGCCGCTGGTCCGCCGCAAGCTCGGGTTGCTGACTTGCACGACCCACGACTTGTGCGACGAAGTGTTGAGAGATCGGCGGTTCGGGGTGCGCAAGAGCGACGAGTCCTACGGTGACCCACCGCGGCCCCCGTCGACCTCCACATTTCGCTGCTCGAACTCGATCCGCCGGATCACAGCCGCCTGCGGATGCTGGCCGCGCCGGCGTTTCCGCCGCGCCGTCACCAGGAGCACCCCAGAGCGGCGAACCCGCGGTAGCGCCGCGGCGGCGCGTGGTGCGGTTCGGTGAGTCGGCTCGCGCCAGCGCGACGAAAACTCGGGAAGGAGCCTGAATTGTCCGACACCATCGGTGTTCCCGTCGGTATTCCGACCGAACGCGACCGGATCTTCGAACTGCCCGTGGAACTGGAGTCGCTGCGGGATCGGAAGCCCATCGGACGGATGGTCTACGGGGACGGCCACCTGGGTTGGTTGGTGACGAGCTACTCGTTGGCCCGCGCGGTACTCGCCGACAGCCGCTTCAGCAGCCGCGCCGATCTCGCCCGCATCCCCGTCGAGCTGCCCGCCGAGGCAGAGCAGGCGCGCAAGGACATCCCGCCGGGCGTGTTCCACCGCATGGACCCGCCGGAGCACACCAGGTACCGCCGGTTGCTAGCCGGTCATTTCGCGGTGCGCCGGATGGATTCGCTGACCGAGACGATCCAGCGGATCGTCGACGAACGCCTGCACGCGATGGCCCGCGGGGGCCCACCCGCCGACCTGGTGCGGGACTTCGCGAAACTCGTGCCGCTGAACGTGGTCTCCGAGATCCTGGGCGTCCCCGAGGACGAGCACGACCGCTTCGTGCGGCGCGTCTCAGTCCTGTTCGACCAGCACGCCGAGGCCGCCGACGTCGGGGCAGCGACCCAGGCGATCCACACCCAGTTCCAGGAGTTCGTCGACGCGAAGAAGCGGGCCGGGACCAGCGGTGACGTCCTCGGGCACCTGGCGGCTTCGGGCGAGTTGCCCGACGAGGAGATCGCCACCGTCGGGATGGTGCTGCTGACCGCGGGGTACGAATCAACGGCGAACATGCTGGCCCTCGGAACGCTCGCGTTGCTGGAACACCCCGACCAGCGGGCTCGGGCGCTTTCCAACCCGGCCCAGCTCGACAAGGCCGTCGACGAACTGCTGCGCTACCTCAGCGTCACCCACGTCGGACCTATCCGCACCGCGCTGCGGGACGTCGAGCTCGGCGGCGAAACCATCAAGGCCGGTGACTCGGTGTCCATAGCCCTGCCGGCGGCCAACCGCGACCCCGAGCACGTCGAGCGCCCGGCCGCACTGGACATCGACAACTCGTCGGCCGGGCACCTCGCGTTCGGCTACGGCGTGCACCAATGCCTTGGCCAACACCTCGCTCGGAACATCCTGCGCACGAGCTATGCCGGGATCTTCCGGGAGTTCCCCGCCCTGCGGCTCGCCGTTCCGGTGGACGAACTCGAAATCTGCACCGAGATGCCCGTGTACGGGGTGTCCCGGCTCCCGGTCGAGTGGTGATGCGGGGACCGCGGTCGCCGTGTCCTGAGGCGCAAGGGGCGTGTCGATGGGTGGGATCATGGACCAACTGGCTGCCGACTCCGCTTTCCCGTTGTCGGACGCCCAACGGGAGATCTGGCTGGCGCAGCGGTTCAACCCGGATAGCCTGCACTTCCGCGTGGGCCAGTACGTCGAGATCGACGGGGCGATCGACGGCGCCGAGTTCGAAGCCGCGGTCCGCAAGACCGTCGCCGAGGTGGATGTGCTGCACTGCCGCGTCCACGAGGTGGGCGGCGTTGCGCACCAGACCGTGAACCCCGTCCCCGACTGGGACTTCCCCGTGCTCGACTTCAGCACCGAACCCGATCCGGGTGCGGCGGCGGAGCGCTGGATGTACGAAGACCTCGCCGTCCCGATGGACCTGACCCGCGACCGGCTGTTCTCGTACGCCCTGCTCAAGCTGGCGTCGGACCGCTTCTACTGGTACCAGGGCTACCACCACCTGGTCACCGACGGTGCGGGCAGCATCCTGATCTCGCAACGCGCAGCGCATCTTTACACGACGAGCGTGCAAGGTCTGCCCGCGGAGCCCGCGCCGTTCTCGTCACTGCGGGAACTGGTGGCGGAAGACGCCGAGTACCGGAACTCCGGGGAATTCGAACGGGATCGGAAGTACTGGCTGGAGAGGTTCGCCGACCGGCCCAACGTGGCACGGATTTCCGCCATGACGGAGGATCTGCCGCGGAGCTTCCTTCGGCACACCAGCCATGTGCCGGCCGCAGCCGCGGACCGGATCAAGGCGGCTGCCCGAGCCGCCCGCACGCACTGGTCGGTCATGCTGCTCGCGGCGACCGCGGTGTACCTCCACCGGCTCACCGGGGAGGAGGACATCGCGGTCGGTTTCGCAGTGGCTGCCCGCAAGAACGCAACGCTGCGCCGCAACCCGGGCACGCTGGCGAACGTGGTTCCGCTGCGGGTGAAGGTCGATGGTGGGACCACGGTGCACGAGCTCCTCCGGCAGGCCTCGCGGGAGGTTCGCGGGGCCTTGGCGCACCAGCGTTATCGCGCGGAGCAGCTGGCTCGCGATCTCAACCTGACGACCGGCATGCGCCACCTCATGGGCCCCGAGGTGAACGTGATGCCGTTCGACTTCGACCTGAGCTTCGGGCAGTGCGCCGCGCGGCTGCACAACTTGTCCAACGGGCTGGTCGACGATCTGTCCATCATGGCCTACGACCGCCCCGACGGTGGTGCTGTCCGGGTCGACTTCAACGGGAACGCGGACCGCTACAGCAGCGATGCCCTGGGCACCCATCAGGATCGAATCCTCGCCCTGCTGGACGTGCTGGCCGGCGACTTGGACGCCGAAGTCGGTGAATTGGACGTGCTGTCCGCCGCGGAGCGGAACAAGCTGCTGGGGGAGTGGAACGGCGCAGCGGCCGAGCTGACTTCCTCGGTGGTGCCAGAGCTGCTGGACGACCAAGTGGCGCGCAGTCCGGACGAGGTCGCGTTGGTGTGCGGTGGGAAGAGCCTCACCTACGCGGAGCTGCACGCGCGGGCGAATCAGCTCGCTCGCCACCTGGTCGAGCTGGGCGTTGGGCCCGAGCGAGTGGTCGGATTGTTGCTGCCGCGCACGGCGGACATGGTCATCGCGATGCTTGCGGTGCTGAAGGCCGGCGGTGCTTACCTGCCGGTCGACCCCACCTATCCCGCCCATCGCGTCGAATTCATGCTCGCCGACGCGAACCCCGTCCTGCTGCTGGCCACAACGGACACCGCCGGGCGCGTCGCGCAACTGCCCGTCGACATCGTGATGCTGGACGACCGGCACGTGCGCCGCGCGCTCGCCGAGAAGCCGAGCTCCGAGCTCGGCGACGACGACCGCCGGTCGTCGCTGCGAGGTTCGCATCCCGCCTACGTCATCTACACCTCGGGTTCGACCGGCGTCCCGAAGGGCGTGGTGGTGTCCCAGACCAGTGCGGTGAACCTGGTGTCCTGGGCGGTTCGCGCCCTGGGGGAGCGGCTCGGCCGGGTGCTCGCGTCCACGTCGTTGAGCTTCGACGTATCGGTGTTCGAACTGCTTGCCCCCTTGGCCTGCGGGGGCTGCGTCGAAGTGGTGCGGGACGGCTCGGCGCTGGCGGAGCGGTTGTCCGCGGGGCCGGCTCCGAGCGCGATCAGCGGCGTTCCGTCGGTGCTGGGCCAGGTGGCCGCAGCGGTGCGGGATTCCGGGTTCTCGGGTGTCGTCGTGTGCGCGGGGGAAGCGCTGCCGACGGGGGTGGTGGCCGCGCTGGAGGCGGCGTTCCCGGGATGCCGGGTGATGAACGCCTACGGGCCGACCGAGGCGACCGTGTACGCAACGGCGGGCTGGTGCGGGTCGGACGCGGACGGCGGTGGAATCGGTGGTCCGGTCGCCAACACCCAGGTCTACGTGCTGGACGACAGGCTGGCGTTGGTTCCCCCCGGCGTGGTCGGGGAGTTGTACGTCGGCGGGCTCGGGGTGGCGCGCGGCTATTGGCGCCGGGCGGGGCTGACGGCGGAACGCTTCGTGGCCAATCCCTTCGGCCCGGCTGAGAACCCGGTGGCGGGGAGCGTGTCGGCGGGTGCCGGCGATCGGTTGTACCGCACCGGAGACCTGGTGCGGTGGAACGACCGTGGCCGGCTGGAGTACGTCGGCCGGGTCGACGACCAGGTCAAGGTGCGAGGTTTCCGGATCGAGCCTGGCGAAATCGAGAACGTCCTGACCGAGCATCCGGGCATCGCCCGCGCTGCGGTCGCCGCCCGCGAGGATCGGCCGGGGGACAAACGCCTCGTCGGGTACGTGGTTCCCGCGCCGTCCGCGGAGCTGGACGTTCGCGAGGTGCGCGAGTTCCTGGGCGGCCGCGTGCCGGATCACCTGGTGCCGGCGGCGATCGTGCCCATGGACGCACTACCGCTGACGGCGAACGGCAAACTGGACCGCCGGGCCTTGCCTGCGCCGGAGTTCACGCGTGCCGCGTCGTCCCGCCCGCCGCGAACCCAGGTCCAGGAAGCGTTGTGCGAGTTCTTCGACCATCTGCTCGGCGTCCCGGACGTGGGGATCGACGACAGCTTCTTCGACCTCGGCGGGGACAGCATCTCCGCCATCCAGCTGGTCAGCCGGGCACAGGCCGCCGGCATCACCTTCACCCCGCAAGACGTGCTGGTGCACCGGACCGTGGCCGGCATCGCGTCCGCAGCCGGCGTGCACGCGGATGCCGAGCCGGTCGAGGACGACGACGTGGGCGCCCTCGGCTCGACGCCGATCGTGGATTGGTTCCGGGGTTTGGGCGAGCAGTTCGACGGGCTGTGCCAGGCGATGGTGGTGGCCTTGCCGACGGGGATCGACCGCCCGGACTTGGTGGCCGCCTTGGAAGCGCTGGTGGAGCGGCACGGCGCGTTGCGCTTGTACGTGGACGACGGTGCCGAGCAGGGCTTGCGAGTAGCGCCCGTCGGGTCGTCGCCCGTGGCGGACCGCGTGACGCAGGTGGACGTGCGCGGTCTTTCCGGCGACCAGTTGAACGCGGCCGCGGACGAGTACTTCGCCGCTGCACAGGCTCGTCTGGACCCGAGGTCCGGAACGGTGTGGCAAGCCGTGTTCTTCGATGCCGGAGCCGGAGGGGCGGGCCGATTGCTGCTGGTGATCCACCACCTGGCCGTCGACGGGGTGTCCTGGCGGATCTTGCTGGCGGATCTGGCCACCGCGTGGCAGGCGATAGCGGCTGGGCGAACCCCGTCGCTGCCGTCGCGCGGCACGTCGCTGCGCCGCTGGACGCGAATTCTTGCCGCAGAAGCGCGAAGTCCGGACCGAATCGCCGAGCTGGACCACTGGAAGCGGACGCTGGCAGACGCCGTGCCCAAGAGCGGGGGAGCAGCCGGGCATCAGGGCTCCGGCGAGCTGACGCTGCGGTTGCCGGTGGCGGACACTGAGCCGCTGCTGAGGCGGGTGCCCGCCGTCTACCACGCGGACACCCACGAGGTGCTGCTCGCCGCGCTGGGAACCGCCGTTGCGCAATGGCGACGGCGGCTGGGGTGGTCGGGCCGGGCAGTGGTGGTCGATGTCGAAGGCCACGGGCGGCACCAAGAACTCGCCGATGGCGTGGACTTGTCGGGCACGGTCGGCTGGTTCACCACGCTGCACCCGGTGCGCCTCACCCCTGGCCCCCTGGAACGCGAGGACGTTCGGCGTGGCGGGCCGGAACTACGGCGCACCATCCAACACCTGAAGGAAGAGATCCGTGCGGTGCCCGACCACGGCGTGGGCTACGGGCTGCTGCGCTACCTCAACCCGGAGACGGCCGAGGAACTCGCGGGTCTGCCCAGTCCCGAGATCGGGTTCAACTACCTGGGCCGGTTCTCCGCCGCAGATGACGCCGACGGGGACACCGCGTGGGCACCGCTCGCGGACGGTGCGGGCCAACCCCTGAGGGTTGCTACTGCCGCCGGGCCGGGAATGCCCCCGGTCCACCTGCTGGACCTCAACGCGGCGGTGCTGTCCACCGCCGGGCGGCCGCAGCTGGTCGCGACCTGGTCCTGGCAGCCGCCACTCGACCGGGACCAGCTCACGGCGCTCGCGGAGATCTGGTTCGAGGTGCTTCGCGGCGTCACGACAGCAACCGACCAACCCGGCGCGGGCGGCCACACGCCGTCCGATTTCGGGCTGGTCAACCTCACCCAGCAGCAGATCGACCAGCTCGAGTCAGCGTGGAGGAGATCACGATGGAGCAGCCCGGATTCGTAGACGTGTTGCCGCTGTCCCCGCTCCAGGAAGGTCTGCTATTCCACGCCCTGCACCAGGGCAGCGGCCCGGACGAGTACGTCGTCCAGGTCGTCCTGGAGCTCGATGGACCGCTGCGCGCCGCCGAGCTGCGCGGTGCCGCGGAGGCGATCTTGCGACGCCACCCGAACCTGAGTGCCGCCTTCTGGTTCGAGGGGGTGGACAGCCCGGTCCAGGTCGTCCCCCGCTCGGTGACCTTGCCGTGGGCGGAGTTCGACCTCCGCGGCCGCACCGTGGACGAGCAGCGCGCCGAGCGCGAGCGCCTGCTGCTTGAGCAGCGGGAGGCCGGCTTCGACCTGTTCGACCCCCCGCTGCTCCGGTTCGGTCTGATCCGGCTCGAACCGCAGCGGCACCTGCTGGTGCTGACCAACCACCACATCCTGCTGGACGGCTGGTCGTATCCGGTCTTGTTTCGCGAGCTGTTCCAGCTCTACCAGCGCGGTGGTGACGACAGCGAGCTGCCGCGGGTCACGCCGTACCGGGAGTACCTGGCCTGGCTCGCCGGGCAGGGCCGGCAGGCCGCGGAGGACGCGTGGCGACGCGCCCTGGCCGGGCTGTCCGAGCCGACCTTGCTCGCGCCGACAGCGGGCCCGGCCGGACCGGGCCGGCGCGCACAGGCGACCCTCGAACTGCCCGCGGAACTGACCGCGGACCTTCGCGCTCTCGGCCGCCGCCGGGAGCTGACCACCGGCACCCTGGTCCAGGGCGCCTGGGCGATCCTGCTCCGGTCGTTGACCGGCCGCTCCGACGTCGTGTTCGGCACCACCGTGGCCGGGCGGCCGCCTCAACTGCCCGGCGTGGAATCGATGGTGGGGTTGTTCATCAACACGGTGCCCGTCCGGGTCCGGCTCGATCCGCACGAACCCCTGGCTGACGCGCTTCGGCGCTTCCGCGACGAGCAGGCCGCCCTGGTTAACCACCAGCACCTCAGCCTCACGGACGCGGGCCGGTTGAGCGGGCACGGAAAGCTCTTCGACTCCCTGGTCGTCGTCGAGAACTATCCGCTGGACACGGCGGGCATCACGCCGGCCGGAAGCGAGCTGCGGGCCGCCGGCATCGCCGGTCACGATGGTTCGCACTACCCACTCAGCCTGATCGTCTTCCCCGGCGAGAAGATCGTCCTCCGGCTGGATTACCGTTCGGACGTATTCGGACAGTCCACTGTGGAGCAGTTGCTCGGGCGCTTGGGCCGCCTCCTGGAAGCGTTGTGCGCGAACCCGGACTGCCCCGTGGGCAACGTCGACCTGGTCGGCGACGTCGAGCGGGAACGCCTGCTGGGCTTGAACGCCCCGGCAGTGGTGACCCCGTCGGCGGTCGTGCCGGAGTTGTTCGGCCGGCAGGTGGCTCTCCGGCCCGAGGCGATCGCGGTCGTGTCCGGCGAGGCGGAACTGACCTACGCGGAACTCGACGCCCGGTCGAACCAGCTCGCACGCCACCTGGTGGCGTCGGGGGTCGGCCCGGAACGGGTGGTGGGCCTGGTGCTACCCCGCTCGGTCGAAGCGGTGGTCGCCGTCCTGGCCGTGCTGAAGGCCGGTGGGGCGTACCTGCCGATCGATCCGGGCAATCCCGCCGAACGGGTCCGGTCGATACTGCGCGATGCCGCGCCTGTGCTGATGCTGACGACCGCGGCCACCCGGCCTGGCGTCGAGGACGGCGGCACGCCGATCGTCGTGCTCGACTCGGCGGAGGTGCAGCAGCGGCTCGCCGCGCAGCCGACGGCCGAGCTCACCGATGCGGAGCGCGGAGGCGCACTGCACCCCGGGCAAGCGGCTTACGTCATCTTCACCTCCGGTTCCTCGGGAACCCCCAAAGGCGTTGTGGCGACGCACGAGGACGTGGTCGAGCTGACCGGGGACCGCGCGTTCGACAACTATGCGGACGCGCGGGTGCTGGTGCACTCGCCGCTGGCCTTCGACGCGTCGACCTACGAGATCTGGGTTCCGCTGCTCCGTGGCGCACGGCTCGTGTTGGCCCCCGGGGAAGCGGTCGATCTCGACGCGTGGCATTCGACCATCACGCGGAACCGGGTGACGCACGCCTTCTTGACCACGGCTCTCTTCAACCACCTCGTCGGCGAGCGCATCGAACTGGTTTCGGCGCTGCGGGAGGTGTGGACGGGCGGGGAAGTGGTGTCGACGCAGGCATTCCGGCGCGCCGTCGAAACCTGCCCCAACACCAGGTTCGTGCACGTCTACGGGCCCACGGAAACAACCACGTTCTGCGCCTACCGCGAGGTGAGGACCGCCGATTCGATCGGGAACACGGTTCCGATCGGCCGGGCCATGCGCAATATGCGGGTGTATGTGTTGGATGGTTTTTTGGGTGTGGTTCCGGTGGGTGTGGTGGGGGAGTTGTATGTGGCGGGTGTGGGTTTGGCGCGGGGGTATTGGGGTCGTGCGGGGTTGACTGCGGAGCGGTTTGTGGCGGATCCGTTTGGTGGTGTGGGTTCGCGGATGTATCGGACTGGGGATTTGGTGCGGTGGAGTTGTGATGGTGTTTTGGAGTTTGTGGGGCGTGTTGATGATCAGGTGAAGGTTCGGGGTTTTCGGGTTGAGTTGGGTGAGGTGGAGGGTGTGTTGGCCGGGTGTCCTGGGGTGGGGCAGGCGGCGGTGGTGGTGCGTGAGGATGTGCCGGGGGATAGGCGTTTGGTTGGGTATGTGGTGCCCAGTTCGGGTGGGGGGTTGGATGTCGGTGGGGTTCGGGATTTTGTTCGTGTGAGGTTGCCGGAGTTCATGGTCCCGGCTGTTGTGGTGGTGTTGGATGAGTTGCCGGTGACGGTGAATGGGAAGTTGGATCGTGGGGCTCTTCCGGTTCCTGGGTTTTCGGGGCGGGTTGTGTCGCGGGGGCCGGGGAATTTTGTTGAGGAAGTTCTGTGTGGTGTGTTCGCTGAGGTTTTGG
>NZ_JBWKKU010000074.1:0-44981 GCF_056431445.1 Saccharopolyspora sp. NPDC045941 | reverse complement strand
TGACGTCGGGTCGGGGTTATTGCCGCTGGTAACGGGCTGCCCGGTGGTCCGGCGCTGGTCTGTGTGAACTTGGTAAGTAAGAGCGCGAAATCGCCGCCACTTCGCCACCTGGAACCCGGCGGCCCCTCGGCGGCTTCGACCTGGGCGAGCCTGATGCGGTGCGGCGGTGCCGCGTCCGCCCGGCATCTGCGCTGGTGGTCATCGCGACTCCTTCCATGCGGTTTGCGGCATGGTCGGTGAACGCGGCGCAGGCATTGTCGAAAGTTGGCGAATCCGTCATGATTCCCGGCTGTGGCGGGGAAATCGGTCATGCTCAGCGAGTCGGACCTGGCACTCGTGAACGCGCTCCAGGTCTGGCCTCGGGCCCCGTGGTCCGCCGTGGCCGCCTCGCTGGGCGTCCGGTCGGCCGATGCCATGGCCCGCCGCTGGGAACGGCTGTCCGGCAGCGGCGACGCCTGGACGACCGCGTACTTCGCCGCGCCCGCCAACGGCGACTGCGTCGCGTTCGTGACCGTCCGGTGCCTACCGGGCACCAAGGACGAGGTCGCGGCGGCGCTGGCCCACGACTCCTGCTGCATCTCGGTGGAGGTCACCGCCGGGGCGCAGGACCTCATGCTCACCGTGGCGGCGCAGAACCTCGAAGCGCTCAACCACTACCTGCTCCGGCGGGTCGAGCGGATTCCCGGCCTGACCGCGACGACGACGGCGCTGGTCACCCGCTTTTACAGCGAGGGGGCGAACTGGCGGCTGCACGCGCTGGGCGCTTCAGCGCACGCGGCACTGGACCCGGGGCTCGACCGCCAGCAGCCCGGCACCGCGTTCACTTTCAGCGCGCTCGACCGGAGGTTGGCGCGGCTGCTGTCGGAGAACGGGCGCGCCTCCTACGCGGACCTGGCTCGCGATGCAGGCACCAGCCAGGCGACGGCACGCCGCCGCACCACCGCGATGCTGCGGTCCCGCGTGCTCTCCCTGCGCTGCGAGGTGGCCGCGCCGCTGGTCGGCCTTCCCGTCACCGTGACGGTGCGCGGCCGGGTCGCCGCGGAGAACGTGGATCGTGTGGCCGCCGGATTCGCCGGCCTGGTACCGGTCAGGATGTGCGCCACCGTCACCGGCGAGCACAACCTCCTCGCCACGGTGTGGCTGCCCTCGATCAGCGCGATCCAGCAGTTCGAGCAGGTGGTGGCGCGGAACTTCCCGAGCTTCGTCGTGCACGACACGCTGGTGAACCTGCGGACCGTGAAGCGGATGGGCAGGCTGCTCGCGGAATCCGGGCGCGCCACCGGCGTCGTGCCGATGCGCGCCTGGCCCGCGACAGAATCACACCAGGCGGCGGTCTGAGGCCCAGCGGGAGAGCTCGTAGCGGTTCGACAGCTGGGTCTTGCGCAGCACGCTGGACACGTGCGTCTCCACCGTCTTGACCGAGATGAACAGCTCGGAGGCGATCTCCTTGTACGCGTAGCCGCGCGCCAGCAGCCGCAGCACCTCGCGTTCGCGCGGCGTCAGCAGGTCCAGCTCCGGGTCGCCGACCGGCGCCGAGTTCGGGCCCTCCGAGAACGCGTCCAGCACGAAACCCGCCAGCCGCGGGGAGAAAACGGCGTCGCCGGCCCGCACCCGCTCGATCGCGTCCGCGAGCTCCCGCCCGGAGATGGTCTTGGTGACGTAGCCCCGCGCGCCGCCGCGGATCACCGCTATCACGTCCTCCGCCGCGTCCGACACGGACAGCGCCAGGAACACCACGCTGGTGTTCTTGCTGCGCACCTGCCGGAGCACCTCGGCGCCGCCGCCGTCGGGCATGTGCACGTCGAGGAGCACCACCTCGGGCGCGTAGTGGCCGATCCCGGCGACCGCCTCGGCGACCGATCCGGCCTCCCCGACCACCTCGACCTGGTCGGCGGCCGCCGCCAGCTCGGCACGCACCCCGGCGCGGAACAACGCGTGGTCGTCGACCAGGAACACCCGGACCGGCCGGGATTCGCTGCCCTCGGGTGTCGCTTCACCGGTCACGATCAACATCCTCCATCGCTGGGTTCGTCCCGCAGCGTACGCGAGTTCACGCCGCTGCCCTGGGCATTTCCATCTGCACCTCGGTGCCCGAGCCGGGCGAGGTCCGCACCTTGACCCGGCCGCCGTGCCGCTGCATGCGGCCGTGGATCGAGTCGGCGAGGCCGTGCCGGTCGTCGGGCACGTGCTCCGGGTCGAACCCGGCGCCGCGGTCCCGCACGTACACCGACACCTGCTCGGGCTCCACCTCCGCGTAGACGCTGACCTCCCCCACGCCCGCGTGCTTGGCGGCGTTCACAATCGCCTCGCGGGCCGCGGCGAGCTGCGCGGTCAGGCGCTCGTCGAGGTCGCAGTCGCCGACCACGACCTGCTGGACCTTGACCGCGAAGACGTCCTCGACCTCGCCGCAGATCCGGGCCACCTCGGCGGCGAACCGCGCAGCGGGCCCGTCGTCGGTCGACGCCGTCCCCTCGGAGCCGTAGCCGTCCGGGCCGTAGAGCCAGTTCCGCAGCTCGCGTTCCTGGCCTCGCGCCAAGCGGCGCACCTCGCGCTCGGACTCGGCTTGCTTCTGGATCAACGCGAGGGTCTGCAGCACGGAATCGTGCAGGTGCGCGGCTATCTCGGCACGTTCCTGCGAACGGATCCGGCTCGCCCGCTCGACGTTGAGATCGCGGACCAGGCGCAGCCACCACGGCACGGTCAGCACCGCGACGCCGATCAGCGTGGCGACCATCGCGAGCAGGCCGGTGCGGACGTCCGATGGGTCGGAAGTGCCGGCCAGGAAGACCACGATGCCCACGACCACCAGCGCCGCGCCGGCGAGGATGCGCACCAGCGCCGGCCGCCCGCCGCCGCCGACCATCCCGGACCGCGCACCCTGCCGCCACCGGCGGCGCTGCGACTCGTCGGCCTCCCGCCAGACCACGGCGGCGCCGATCAGCACCACCAGCAGCGGGGCGACGACCCACGTCGGCATCGCCACCAGCGAGCCGACCGCCACCATCGCGCCGATGCCGAGCAGGATCATCCCGAAGCCCTGCTGGCGCTCCTTGGTCGAGACCGGCTGCTCCGCGCCGGTGCCCTGCGGGACGAACACCCAGAGCATCGCGTAAGCGATGATTCCCGCTCCACCGCACACGGCGAGCGCGGCGAAGGCACCGCGCACCCACAGCACCGGCAGGTTCAGGTGCTCGGCGACACCACCGGCCACCCCGGCCACCAGCCGTCCGGTGCGCCGCCGGTGCAGCTGCGCGAACGGTGCGGGCTGCTGCCGGTGCTCCGCCATCAGGCGCGCCGCCGGGATCGTCGGCGGTTCAGCCGCCGCTTCCGCCGCACTGGTCCGCTTCCGCTTGTACCGGGCTTTCACGACATCGATGGTCACACGCACGCGCGCACGCGGACATCGGGGACGGTCCCTGACTTTCCGGGCTACCTCAGGGGCGACCCTGATGCCGCCTGCCGCGCCGGACTCGGATAGTGGTTGCCATGACCAGTACGAAGCGGTCCGGCATCGCCGGTTTCGAGGACACCTTGCGGGACTTCTGGGAGACCCGCCCGGTGCGGCCGCGCACCGGGGGCAAGCTGGGCGGCGTGTCCGCCGCGATCGGCGTGCGGTACGGCATCGACCCGATCCTGGTGCGCGTCGCCTTCGTCCTGGGCACGTTCTACGGCGGCGCCGGGCTGGTCCTCTACCTGCTGGGATGGCTGCTGTTCCCGAAGGAAGGCGATCCCGTTCCGGGCTCGACCGAGCCGACCCGGGAGCCGACGTCCGCGACGCTGGCCGTGGTGATCGTGCTCCTGCTGATCCCGGGAGTGCTCTGGTTGGTGAGCACGCCGTCCATCCTCGGCCTGGCGATCGGCCTCGCCCTGCTCTACCTGCTGCATCACAACTACAGCGACCGCGGCGTCGCGCCGGCGGCACCCCGGGCGACGCCCGGAACCGGCCCGCAACCGGCGGCGCCGGTGGCTGCGAACACCTGGGTCTACCCCGGTACGACATCGACCGCGCCGCCCCCGGACGACACGCCGCGGCAGACTCCGCCGGCCTGGGATCCGCTCGGCGCCGCGCCGTTCGCGTGGGACCTGCCCGAGCCGAGCGAGCCGGACGAGCACGAGCAGAAGCAGCCGACGCGGCGCTGGATCAGCTTCGTGACCCTGGGGCTCGCGGCGTTCGCCGCCGCTCTCGCCACCGCGCTGGGCTCGCCGATGAGCACCGCGCTGGCCATCGCGCTCGCCGTGCTGGGCGTGGGCATGGTCGTCGGCGCGTTCCTGCGCGGCGGCCGCGGGCTGATCGGGGCGGCGATCCCGGTCGGCGGGCTGGCCATGCTGCTGGCGGCGCTGCCGCTCGGCGATCTCAGCGGCGAACTGGGCGACGACGAGATCCGGCCCACCGCGATCCAGAACGTCCAGCCGCTCTACAAGCGATCGGCCGGATCGGTCCAGCTGGACCTGCGGGACCTGCGGATCGCCGACGGCCAGGAGCTGCACACCGGCGCCAACGTCGGGCTCGGCGACATCCTCGTGCAGTTGCCGCCGGACGTGGACGTGACCGCGCGGTGCGCGGCGGAGCTGGGCAGCGTGCAATGCCTGGGCGACTCGACGGACGGCCGGTCGGCGGAGCGCACGGTCGTGGACCAGGGCGAGGACGGACCCGGCGGTGGGCACATCGTGCTCGACCTGGTGGTGGGCACTGGAGACGTGGAGGTCATCCGTGGCTGACGAAGAGATCACCCGCCGTGCCGACCGCGGCGGACCGGACATGTTCACGCTGGCCGGCGGCCTGCTCGCGATCGTCATCGCCGGGGGTCTGCTGCTCGGCTTCGGCGGCGACGTGCAGTGGCTGCTCGCGGCGTCCGCGGTCGCGATCGGCATCGTCATGCTGATCGCCTCGTTCCGAACCCGCCGAGACACCTGAACCAGCGGCCCCGAGGTCCGCTGGTCCGCAATTTCAATGGAAATCGAAGGTCCGATTTCCATTGAAATTGCGGAAGTTGTCCACAGGAGTCGGCGTGTCGGGCGTGACACGCCGGTGGTAAGCAATTTCCATTGAGCGTTTTTCATCCTGGTCGGCCCGCAACCGCGGCCCGCAAAGCCACACGTCGATGAGGTGTCGCATGCGCCGCAGGCGCATAACCCACCTACGACACCTGCACCGCCGCGGGTTCTCAGAGGTTTCCTGGCGAGGACGGCCCCTCCGCCGTGTATTGGTCTCATACATCAGGAGGGGCACCCACAGACCAGGGAGCCTCTGAGGTTCCGCTACCCGCACCGCCACGCAAAACGAGGTTGGAAACGGACCACCGGGAGCGGGCTGTCAGCGGACGATGTCGAGGACCACGAGGACGATTCCCGCCAGGGCGGCCAATGGGACTCCGATCGCCAGCCACCGGTGCTGGTTCCGGCGGCTGTCGCGGACCTCCTGCTCGGTGCGGGTGGAGACGATGAAGTGGCCGTCCCGCTCGGGTTTGCCGATCACGAGCGGACCGATCTTGTCGTGCACCTCGCCGAGGACGTACAGCCGCCGGCCGGGCCGGATCACCCACTCCTCGTACTCGTAGCCGATCGTGCCGCTGCTGTCGAAGATGTTCGGCAGCTGGAGGCCGAACACCACCGGGCCCTGCGGGTTGTACGGCTCGAACCGATCGACGACCTGCTCCGGCCGGTCCGGGTTGGCGCCGTGGGGATCGACGCCGATCAGCACGCCCTGGTCGTCGCGCAGCGCGTAGCCCTCCCAGGACGTGTGCTGGGCGACGGTCTCGGTGCGCCGTTCCACGTGGCGGCGGCCGTCCCGGTAGTTCACCTGCTCGTAGCGCCGCTTGACGACGTAGCGGAACCAGACGCATTCCGTCTTGCTGAGCTCGGAGACGAGCACGCCCTCCGGTCGCGGGTGGGCCGCGCCGACCACCTCGCACTGCTTGCGGAACCCGCCCCGCGCGCCGACCTCGTCGGAGGCCCGGCGCAGCACCTCCAGCTCGTTGACCGGCAGGGTTTCCGCACCGATCATCGCGTGCAGCTGGTCCCGGGCACGTCGCATGAAGTAGAACCCGACCCCGGCCGCGATGAACAGCACGATCCCGAAGATGAGCATCGATCCCCCTCCGCTCGGTCGCGCCCGACCCTAGTTCCGCGTGCCCGGGCGGGACCGCGATTCCGGCAGATCTGCAATGCTCGCCACGATTCCGCCGGGCTCAGCTCGCGGCGACGTGCACCTTCTCGGCGCCGATGCGGCGGATGCGTTCGTTGCCCCAGATGCCGAGGTCCATCAGCGCCCGGTTGAGGGATTCGCCGTGCTCCGTCAGGGAGTACTCCACCTTCGGCGGCACCTCCCGGTAGACCTCGCGGTGCACGAGCTCGTCCTGCTCCATCTCCCTGAGGTGCTGCGTCAGCATCTTCTCGGTCACGCCCGGCAGGCCGCGCCGCAGTTCGGCGAACCGCCGGGTCCCGTGCTCGTCCAGCTCCCAGAGGATCAGCACCTTCCACTTGCCGGACACCACGTCCATCGCGGCATCGATGCCGCAGAAGTAGGGCCCGCGCCGGGCTGACTTCACCATCCGCACTCCTCGTGAGACGACCGGAGGACGAGTCGATCCTATCGACCGCGGAACCGGTTGCGGCGGCGGAGAAAGCGCCGGTGAGCCGATCTGAACGCGGGTCCAAAACACGACACGAGCGGGACCGGGCGCGGAATCGGTGGGCATACTCGATCGATCCATTTTCGAACCCTGGGCGCGCGGGAGTGGGGCGCTCCCACCACTCGGAAGGAGCCGACATGGCCCCGAGACGACTGCTCGCGGCCGGTGCCGCGCTCGCTCTACTGGCCTCCGCCCCGCTGTTCGAAGCCGGTGCGGCGCCCCGCGCCGAGGTGTTCTTCGACGACTTCTCCGGCCCGGAGCTGGACCGTTCGAAGTGGACGGTCGAGGTGACCGGCGAGAACTTCGGCACCGTCAACCAGGAGCAGCAGGCCTACATCGACTCGGCGGAGACGATCTACCTCGACCAGGACCCGTCGACCGGCGCGAGCAACGGGGCGCTGGTGCTGCACCCCCGGTACCAGCCCGGCCACCAGGCGCCGGACGGGCAGACCTACGACTTCGTCTCCGGCCGGATCAAGACCCAGGACAAGGTCGAGTTCACCTACGGCAGCTACGCCGCGCGGCTCAAGCTCCCCGAGGGCGCCACCGCGTCCGGGCTGTGGCCCGCGTGGTGGTCGCTGGGCGCGAACATCGACGCAGGCAAGCCGTGGCCGGAGTGCGGCGAGATCGACATCATGGAGCACGTCGGCGAGCCGTGGACGAGCTCGGCGCTGCACGGCCCGGAGTACCACGGCGACACCCCGTTCACGAAGCGCCAGAACTTCGAGGGCAAGGACCCGGCCGACTGGCACGTCTACAAGGTCGACTGGACGCCGGACGGGCTGGCCTTCTCCGTGGACGACGTCGAGACGTACCGGGTCACCAAGCAGGAGATCCAGTCCAAGGGCTGGACATGGGCGTACGACGACCCGCAGTTCCTGATCCTGAACTTCGCCCTCGGCGGCGGGTACCCCAACGGCGTCAACGGCGTCACGGAACCGTACTTCGGCCTGCCTCAGTCCACAGTGGACAAGGTGGCCGCGGGCAACGTCCGGTACCTGATCGACTGGGTTCGCGTCGAGCAGTGACGCGCGGTTCCGCGGGCTCTGACGCCCCACCAGGCGGGCGGGACGTCGGAGCGAGCGACCGGATGGCGAGCAAGCTCCGCAGTGCCGACCGGAGCGGGCGCTTCACGCTCCGGCGTGCCCGGCCGGCGGAGCCGGAATGGCGAGGACGCGGTCCCGGAGGACCGGCAGCTCGGTCCGGATCGCCGCGACCGAGCCCACGTCGACGTCCGCGGTCAGGACGTCCTCGCCCGCACCCGCCTCGGCGAGCACGGCGCCCCAGGGGTCGACGACCAGGCTGCCACCGGCCTGATCCATGCCGCCGTGGGAGCCTGCGGCGCAGCAGGCCAGGACGATGGCCTGCTCCTCGACCGCGCGGGCGCGCACCAGGATCCTCCACTGCTCGCGGCGCCGGGCCGGCCAGGCGGCGGGCACGACCAGGATCTCCGTCCCAGCATCGACCAACGCCCGGAACAACTCGGGAAAGCGCAGGTCGTAACAGGTGGCAAGACCTAGGTCGCCGAACTCGGTGGGGATCGTCACGACATCCCGCCCGGCGGCCATCAGCACGGCCTCACCGGTGTCGAAGCCGTAGCGGTGGATCTTGCGGTAACTGGCGCGCAGCGCCCCGACCCGGTCGAAAACCAACGCGTGTTGTAGAGCGCGCCGTTGCCGTCGCGTTCCACCACGGTCCCCGCGTGCAACCACACGGCCGCGGATCTGGCCGCCGCCGCCGACATGGCTTGCACCGTTGGACCGTCCACCGGTTCGGCACCCGCCTGCCAGTCGTCGTAGGCCCAGGCGCCGGTCGTCCAGAGTTCCGGCAGCACGACGATGTCGTCGCCCGCCCGGCGCCGGACCAAACCGGCGGCCCGTGCCCGGCGTTCGTCGGCGGATTCGGTGTCCGAGACCGAGAGCTGGATCAGGGAGGCGCGCATTCCCAGGCCACTTCCACGAGTCATCCGGCGAACAGCGGGAGCGGCGGTCCGCTCGCCCCATCGGGTGTGCAGCAGCTCGGGTGGCGAAACATGCGGCAGCGGGAGGGGGACGGCATGGGAGGCCGACTCGTTCTCCATCGCCGGCCGTTCGCGATTCCGGATCGGCGCTTCGACCATTCCGGCGAAGTGAGGAGGGCGCCCCGACCGGCTGGTCGGGGCGCCCTCCTCGCTTCAGGCCGCTGGGATCACTCCCACTCGATGGTGCCCGGCGGCTTGGAGGTGACGTCGAGGGTCACCCGGTTGACGTCGGCGACCTCGTTGGTGATCCGGGTGGAGATCCTCTCCAGCACGTCGTAGGGCAGCCGGGTCCAGTCCGCGGTCATCGCGTCCTCGCTGGACACCGGGCG
The DNA here is from genome assembly GCF_056431445.1 of Saccharopolyspora sp. NPDC045941. Lineage (NCBI taxonomy): Bacteria > Bacillati > Actinomycetota > Actinomycetes > Pseudonocardiales > Pseudonocardiaceae > Saccharopolyspora > Saccharopolyspora sp. NPDC045941. The sequence goes on along the minus strand of NZ_JBWKKU010000074.1, from coordinate 36,000 downwards.
CAGCACCACCGGGTGGCCGTAGGTGCGGCCGTCTCCCTGGACGCCGACCGACCGGACGTCGGCCAGCAGCACCACCGGGCACTGCCAGATGTCGCGGTCCAGGCCCGCCGCGGTCAGCTCCTCGCGGGCGATCGAGTCGGCCGCGCGCAGCGTCGCGAGCCGGTCCGCGGTCACCTCGCCGATGATCCGGATGCCCAGCCCCGGGCCCGGGAACGGCTGCCGGTGCACGATCGTCTCCGGCAGGCCCAGCTCCAGCCCGACCCGGCGCACCTCGTCCTTGAACAGCGCGCGCAGCGGCTCGACCAGATCGAACTGCAGGTCGTCGGGCAGCCCGCCGACGTTGTGGTGGCTCTTGATGTTCGCGGCGCCGGTGCCGCCGCCGGACTCCACCACGTCCGGGTACAGCGTGCCCTGCACCAGGAAGTCGATCTGCTCGCCGGCCGCGCCCGCCTCTGCCTGCAGGTCGCGGGCGGCCTGCTCGAAGACGCGGATGAACTCGCGGCCGATGATCTTGCGCTTCTCCTCGGGGTCGGTGACGCCGGAAAGCGCGCCGAGGAACCGGTCCACCGCGTCGATGGTGACCAGCCGGACGCCGGTCGCCGCGACGAAGTCGCGCTCCACCTGGGCGCGCTCGCCGGAGCGCAGCAGGCCGTGGTCTACGAAGACGCAGGTCAGCTGGTCGCCGATGGCGCGGTGCACCAGCGCGGCGGCCACCGCGGAGTCGACCCCGCCGGACAGCGCGCAGATCGCCCGCCGGTCGCCGATCTGCTCGCGGATCGCGGCCACCGTGTCGTCCACGATGGACGCGGTGGTCCACTGCGGGCGGACCCCGGCGATCTCGTGCAGGAAGCGGCGCAGCACCTCCTGGCCGTGCGGCGAGTGCACCACCTCGGGGTGGTACTGCACGCCGGCCAGCCGGCGCTCGACGCTCTCGAAGGCGGCCACCGGGGTGTCCTTGGTGCCGGCGGTGACGGCGAAGCCCTCGGGGGCCTTGCTCACCGAGTCGCCGTGGCTCATCCACACCGGGTGGTGGCCGGGCAGCTCCGCGTGCAGCGTGCCGCCGTCGCCGGTGATGTCCAGCTCGGTGCGGCCGTACTCGCGGGTGCCGGTGTGCTCGACCGTGCCGCCGAGCGCGGAGGTCATCGCCTGGAAGCCGTAGCAGATGCCGAACACCGGGATACCCGCGCTGAACAGCTCCGGGTCGACCTGCGGCGCGCCGTCGGCGTAGACGCTGGAAGGGCCGCCGGAGAGCACGATGGCCGCCGGGTCGCGGCGCGCGATGTCTTCCACCGAGGTGTCGTGCGGGACGACCTCCGAGTAGACCTGCGCCTCCCGCACCCGTCGCGCGATCAGCTGCGCGTACTGGGCGCCGTAATCGACAACGAGGACAGGCCCCTGCCCCTGGCGATCGGCGCCCTTGCTGCTTGCGGTACCGGACACGTCGTCGAAACCTCCTGGCGAGAGCGGTGGCGCCCATTGTCCCAGGTAATCAAGGCCACAGCGGCACCGACCCCGCCCTTGCCCGGCGGGACGACGGGGAGCCGGGACCGGTGCGCGACGGCACCGGACCCGGCTCCCCGGACCGGGAGATCAGAACTGGCCGGGCTGGTAGTCGCCGGCGGGCTGCCGGACGATCACGTTCAGCCGGTTGAAGGCGTTGATGAGCGCGATCAGGGACGCCAGCGCGGCGAGCTGGTCCTCGTCGTAGTGCTTGGCCGCGTTCTCCCATGCCTCGTCCGTGACGCCGCCGGCCGCATCCGCGATGCGGGTGCCCTGCTCCGCCAGCTCCAGCGCCGCGCGCTCGGCCTCGGTGAAGACCGTGGCCTCCCGCCACGCCGCGACGAGGTTGAGCCGCAGCGACGATTCGCCGGCGGCGGCCGCATCCTTGGTGTGCATGTCGGTGCAGAACCCGCAGCCGTTGATCTGGCTCGCGCGGATCTTCACGAGCTCCTGCGTCGCGGCGGGCAGCTCCGACTCCGAGACCGCCTTGTTCGCCGAGACGAGGTGCTTCACGAACTTGCCTGCGATCTGGTTGCCGAAGAGGTTCAAACGCGCGTCCATCGTGGGCTCCTCTGCCGTTTTCGGTGCCTGCACACCTATGACGAGTTGACTCGGCGCGATGTGACCGGCCTGGATGTGATGCCCGTCTCGTCAGCCGCCGAGGTAGGCGAGCACCGCGAGAACCCGGCGGTGGCCCGAGTCCCCGACCGGCAGGTCGAGCTTGGCGAAGATGTTCCCGACGTGCTTGAGCACGGCCCGCTCCGTGACGAACAGCCGCGCGGCGATCTCGGCGTTCGCGTAGCCCGCCGCCATCAGCGCCAGCACCTCCCGCTCGCGCGGCGTGAGCGCGGCGAGCGGGTCGTGCCGCCGGGTCAGCAGCTGCGCGACGACCTCCTGGTCCATCACGGTGCCGCCGCCGGCGATCCGGCGCAGCGCGTCGACGAACTCGTCCACCCGCGAAACCCGGTCCTTGAGCAGGTAACCCACCGCGCCCCGGCCGTCGGAGAGCAGCTCGCGCGCGTAGGTCTCCTCCACGTACTGGGAGAACACCAGCACCGGCAGGCCCGGCCGGATCCGACGCGCCCGCAGGGCCGCCCGCACGCCTTCGTCGCGGAACGACGGCGGCAGCCGGACGTCCACCACGGCGGCGTCCGGCGCTTCCGCTTCGATCAGGTCGAGGAACGGCTCCGCCTCGGCGACCACGGCGGTGACCTCGATGCCCACGGTGCTCAGCAGCAACTTGAGCCCCTCGGCGAGGATCACGTTGTCCTCGACGATCACGACCCGCAAGGCAGCACCACCCGGATCCCGGTCGGCCCGCCCACCGGGCTGACCACCTCGGTCCGCCCGTCCAGGGCCGCGACGCGGTGCCGGATGCCGGCCACGCCGGTGCCCTTCGACTCGTCGACTCCGCCGATCCCGTCGTCGCCGATCTCGATCCGGAGCTCGTCGCCGACCCGGTCGATCGCCGCGGCGGCGCGCGTCGCGCGGGCGTGCTTGGTCACGTTGTTCAGCGCCTCGGCGACGACGAAGTACGCGGCGGCCTCGACTGCGGCCGGAACTTCGCCGAGCTCCGCGACGGTGACCGTGGTCGGCACGGCGCACCGGGCGCCGAGCGCGGAGGCCGCCCCGGCGAGCCCGCGGTCGGCGAGGATCGGCGGGTAGAGGGTGCGGACGACGTTGCGCAGCCCGGCCATCGCTTCCTCCGCCCCTTCGCGGGCCTCCTGCAGCATGCGGACCGCCATATCTGGGTCTTGGTGCGCCGCCTTCTCGGCGATCCCGAGCCGGATGGCGAGCGAGACCAGCTGGGCCTGCGTGCCGTCGTGCAGGTCGCGCTCGATCCGCCGCAGTTCGGCGCCGTGCGCCTCCAGCGCGCCCGTCCGGGTTTCGGCCAGTTCGTCGACCCGTTCGGCCAGTTCGTCGGCCTTCAGCCGCGCGGCCGACGGGGAAAGCAGCGCGAGGCTCAGCTTCGCCTGCCACTTCGCCAGCGCCGGGACTCCCCACAGCAGCAGTGCGAGCAGTATCGCGAGCTGCACCGGGCCGGCGGTCAGCGTGAGCGGCCAGCTCGTGATCCGCAGGCCCAGCAACGACATGTTCGGCACCACCGGCCAGATCAGCATCGTCGCCACGGTGGCCACCGGCCCGGCGGCCGCGACGAGGCAGATGAGCGAGGTGATCGTGCCCGTCAGCGCGTGCACCGGCAGCCAGCGCAGATCCCGCCACGTGCCCGGCGACCGGAGCACCGCGCCCAATCCGGTCACCACCTGCGTCGGGTGGACCGCGACGCCGAGCAGCCGCCCGGCCCGCCGCCGTTCCCATTCCGCCCACCGGTGCAGCACCCCCAGGGCGGCGGGCAGCAGGACCACGCCGACGCCGAGCGCGACCAGGATCCCGCTGGTGAGGATCAGCGGAATCGCGACCAGCGCGGCGATTCCCGTTGCCAGGCCGAGCAGCAGGAACCCGGAATCGCGAACCACCTCGCGCAGCCGCATCGTCCACCTCTCCCCTCGAATCCCCGGCAATCGGGGATTTCAGGCAAGAGTCTGCCGGAGCCGGCCCCGCGGAACAGTGGAGTGCACGACACCATCGGGCCGGGTGCCCGCGGCCTGTCGCGACACGCCGTCGCCGCCATAGCTTCGCCGCCATGATCCAACCGAAAACCCGCTCGGTCCTGGCATTCATCGGACTCGCCTACGCGGGCATGTGGCTCGCGATGGCGCCGCTGTGGCTGACCGGTTTCCGCCGGGCCGGCAACGACGTTTCGATGGGCCTGCTCGAACAGCTCTGCATCGCGGCCGCGATGCTCACCCCGGCGCTGGCCGCCGTGTTCGTCCTGCGCCGCGTTGAACGCCGCCGGAACGTTCGCGCCACGCTGGCACTGACCTGGCCCAAGGGCACGGCTGTGGAATGCGCGCTCGCCTTCGCGGTGCCGCTGATGCTCAGCCTGGTTTCGCTGTCGGTGGGCGCGGTGGCCGGGATCTACCCCCCGGATCTCGGTAACTTCTCCGGGTTCCGCAGCCAGTTCGCCCCGGAAACCCTTGGGCAGACCGGTGTTCCGTGGCCGGAGCTGGGGATCTGAGCGGCCGGGCTGCTGCTCAACATGCTGATCTTCCTGCCGATGTTCTTCGGCGAGGAACTGGGCTGGCAGGGCTTCCTGCTGCCGCGGTTGCTGCCGCGCGGCCCCGTGTTCGCGATGGTCGGCACCGGCGTGGTGTTCGCGCTCTGGCACCTGCCGACGCTGCTGCTCGGCGGCCAGTACCCCGGCGCTTCGTGGCCGGTCTCGATCGGCTCGTTCCTGGTGTCCTGCGTGCTGATCGTGCCGGTCTTCACCTGGCTGCGGATGCGGTCCGCCTCGGTGGTGCCCGCGGTCGTCGCGCACACCTTCACCAGCACGGCCGCGGTTCAGCTGCCGTGGGTGTTGGGCTCCGCCGACCAGCCACCGAGCCCGCTGACCGCGGGCCTGACGGCGTGGCCGGGCTGGCTGGCGATGGCCGGTCTCCTCTGCGTGCTCGCCGTGCGCCGCCGGTTCAGCGGTGGTCAGACGACGGGCAGGCGCAACGCCGCGGGCGCGGTGGCCGGGACCGCCGGCGACTTCGGGACGACCGGCTCCACCTGGCGGTAGCCGGTCCCCTGGTCCGGGCGGGCGTCCTGCTCGCCCTTGTTCGGCCACATCGAGAACGCCCGCTCCGCCTGGGCGGTGATCGTCAGCGACGGGTTCACGCCCAGGTTCGCCGACACCGCCGAACCGTCCACGATGGACATCGTCGGGTAGCCGTGCGCCCGGTGGTACGGGTCGATCACGCCGTGCTCGGCGTCCTCGCCGATCGCGCAGCCGCCGAGGAAGTGCGCGGTCAGCGGGATGTCGAACAGCTCGCCCCAGGTGCCGCCCGCGACGCCGCCGATGCGCTCGGCGACCAGTTCGTTGGCCTGCTCACCGGCCGGGATGTAGGTCGGGTTGGGCGCGCCGTGGCCCTGCTCCGAGGTCAGCAGCTTCTTGCCGAAGACCCGCTTGAGCCGCGTGGTCAGCGAGTTGTCGAGGCTCTGCATGACCAGCAGGATCACGGTGCGCTCGCTCCAGTTCTTGACCGACAGCATGCGCAGCGCCAGGTTCGGGTGCTTCCACACGTACTTCGCCCACTGCTTCCACCGCGACCCCTCGCCGCCCTTGGTCGCCAGGGTCTGCAGCAGCCCCATCGCGTTGGCGCCCTTGGTGTAGCGCACCGGCTCGATGTGCGTGTCGGTGTCCGGGTGGAACGAGGAGGTGATGGCCACACCGGTGGAGAAGTCTCGCTCGGGGTCGCGCTTGTTCATCTGCGCGCCGATGATCGCCTCGGAGTTGGTCCGGGTCAGCCGCCCGAGCCGCGTCGAAAGCCGCGGCAGGTCGCCGTTCTCGCGGCAGCGGTGCAGCAGGTTCTGGGTGCCCCAGGTGCCCGCCGCGACCACGACCTGGTCGGCGCGGAAGATCCGGGGCCGCCGGGACATCTTCGCCCCGGTGCGCGCGGTCGCGATCCGCCACCGGCCGTCGGCGCCCTGCCCGAGCCGGGTCACGGTGGTCAGCGGGAAGACCTTGGCGCCGCCCGCTTCCGCCAGGTACAGGTAGTTCTTGACCAGCGTGTTCTTCGCGCCGACGCGGCAGCCGGTCATGCAGGCGCCGCATTCGGTGCAGCCGGTGCGCGCGGGCCCGGCGCCGCCGAAGAACGGATCGGAGTCGGTCTGCCCGGGCTTGCGGAAGTACACGCCGACCGGCGTGTGGTGGTAGGTGTCGCCGACGCCCATCTCCCCGGCGACCTGCTTGATCACCACGTCGGAAGGGGTCTCGGTCGGGTTCTGGACGACGCCGAGCATCCGGGTGGCCTGGTCGTAGTGCGGGGCGAGTTCGGCTTCCCAGTCGGTGATGTGCGCCCACTGCGGGTCGTTGTAGAACGGCGCGAGCGGCCGGTAGAGCGTGTTGGCGTAGTTCAGCGAGCCGCCGCCGACGCCCGCGCCCGCGAGGATCAGCACGTTGCGCAGCAGGTGGATGCGCTGGATGCCGTAGCACCCGAGCTGCGGTGCCCACAGGAACTTCCGCAGGTCCCAGGACGTTTTGGGCAGTTCGTCGTCGGCGAACCGGCGACCGGCTTCGAGCACCGCGACGCGGTAGCCCTTCTCCGTCAGGCGCAGCGCGGCCACGCTGCCGCCGAACCCGGAACCGATGACGACCACGTCGAAATCGGTTTCGCTCTCGTCACGTCCAGCCATGCGCGACAGACTAGACGTAATTACTCGCCAGTAGCTAGAGGCGGAACAGGTTCTGCACCCGCTTTTCGCAGCGGCTCCGGGTGGCGGACCTCGCGCCGGGGAGCGGCGGTTTCGCGCGAAACCGCCGCCCAGGACGCTCCAGCCGAACCCGCGCTCACGATCCGGCGGCGCGGAGGTACCGGGTGCCGAGCCTGGCCAGGCGATCGCGGAGCTCGGGCGGATCGACGACCTCGAAGTCCGCCTCGATCAGCCCCGCGAAGACCGCCAGGAGGTGCATCGAATCGGCGCCCATGGTCACGTCGCAGGCGTTGTCGTCCACCGGCTCGATCAGCGCGCCGGTCGGCGTGATCAGCTCCGCGACGCGGGCCGCGGACAACCGGAACCGCAGCGTCGCCTGGCAGTGCCACAGCGCGACGTTCAGCCGTTCGCCGAGGTAGGCGACGACATCGCCGCCCGGCAGCTCGCGCGGGGCGAAGCGCGGCCCGGTCGGCGTCCGGGGCTCGATCCGGTCGGCCCGGAACGTCCGCCAGTCGTCGCGCTCCACGTCCCACGCCACGAGGTACCAGCGGCGGCCCCGGCCGACCAGCCGGTGCGGCTCGGTGATCCGCCGGCTGGTCGTGCCGTCGTGGGCGGAGTAGTCGAAGCGGAGCCGCTCGCGGCCCCGGCAGGCGGCGGCGATCGCGGTCAGCACGCTCGCGTCCACCGTCGGGCCGTCCCCCGGCATCGCGATCATGGCGCTCTGCAGGGTCTGCACCCGGTGCCGCAGCCGGGACGGCAGGACCTGCTCCAGCTTCGCCAGCGCCCGGGCCGAGGTTTCCTCCACCCCGGCGGCCCCGGCGGCCGTGCGCAGCCCGACGGCGACCGCGACCGCCTCGTCGTCGTCCAGCAGCAGCGGCGGAACCGCCGCCCCGGCGCCGAGCCGGTAACCGGCCGTGCCCTGGGTGGCGTGCACCGGATACCCGAGCTCGCGCAGCCGCTCGATGTCGCGACGCACGGTCCGCGCGCTGACGCCGAGCCGCTCGGCGAGCTCGGACCCCGCCCAGTCGCGCGGCGTCTGCAGCAGCGACAGCAGCTTGAGCAGGCGCGCCGAAGTGTCCAGCATGCCGCCGATTCTGCCCGTCCAGTTAGGACGGCAACCGACCCGACTCCGCTGGGGGAGTGGATGCAGTGAACGGCCTGTTCACCTCACCTATCGAGGCGAACAGGCCGTTCACTCCACACCTGCAGGCGGACCGGACGGTCAGCCGCGGAGCGACAGGCCGACCTTCTGGAACTCCTTGAGGTCCCGGTAGCCGGTCTTCGCCATCGCGCGACGCAGACCGCCGAAGAGGTTCAGCGTGCCGTACGGGTCGCTGCTCGGCCCGAACAGCAGCTGCTCCAGGTCCGCGCCCGAACCGGCGAAGCCGACGATCTCGCTGCGCGGCAGGCTCGGGTGCGCGGCCGCGGAAGTCCAGTAGTAGCCCTGCGCCGGCGTCTCCGCCGACTCGGTCAGCGCCTCGCCGAGCATCACGGCGTCGGCGCCGCAGGCGATCGCCTTCGCGATGTCGCCGGAGTACGACAGGCCGCCGTCGGCGAGCACGTGCACGTAGCGGCCGCCGGTCTCGTCCAGGTAGTCGCGGCGGGCCGCGGCGGCGTCGGCGATCGCGGTGGCCATCGGCACCCCGATGCCCAGCACCTGGGTGGTGGTCGCCGCGCGGGACTGGCCGAAGCCGACGATCACGCCGGCCGCGCCGGTGCGCATCAGGTGCATCGCGGTGCGGTAGTCGCCGACCCCACCGGCGATCACCGGCACGTCGAGCTCGGCGATGAACCGCTTCAGGTTCAGCGGCTCGCCGTCCCGGGCGACGTGCTCGGCGGAGATGATGGTGCCCTGCACGACCAGCAGCTCGACGCCGGCCGCGAGCAGGTCCGGGGTCAGCTCCTCGGCGTGCTGCGGGCTGACCCGCGCCGCCACCGTGACACCGGAGTCCTTCACCTGCTTCAGCGCGGCGGCCAGCAGATCCGCCCGGATCGGCGCGGCGTGCAGCTCCTGCAGCAGCCGGATCGCCGCCTCGGGGTCGCTGTTCTCCTCGGCGGCGCGAACCACCTCGAACAGCTTCTCCTCGACGTTCTCGTGGCGCGCCCACAGCCCCTCGGCGTTCAGCACGCCCAGGCCGCCGAGCTCGCCGATCCGCACCGCGGTGGCGGGCGAGACGACCGCGTCCGTCGGGTGCGTGACCAGCGGGATGTCGAAGCGGTAGGCGTCGATCTGCCACGCCAGGGAAACATCCTTCGACGACCGGGTCCGCCGCGAGGGCACGATCTCCACGTCGTCCAAGTCGTAGCCGCGCATGGCCGTGCGGCCCATGCCGATCTCAACCTGATCCCGCACCGTTGAAGTCCCTCCTCGCGGCACCGCTTTCCGACGAAGCATTCTCTCTTCGCTGCCCGTGTGACGTGCAACGGGGGCTCCTTAGCCCGCCGCGACCGCGCGAAACCGGCGGTTCCGGCGCCCCCGGAGAACGACGCGGCCGCCGCATCGCTGGGATGCGGCGGCCGGGACGGTGGTGATCAGCGCGTGGTGTAGTTCGGCGCCTCGACGGTCATCTGGATGTCGTGCGGGTGGCTCTCCTTGAGCCCCGCCGCGGTGATCCGCACCAGCTTCGCGTCCTGCAGCTCCGGAATCGTGTTGGAGCCCGTGTAGCCCATGCCCGAGCGCAGCCCGCCGATCAGCTGGTCGACCACCTGCGCCAGCGGCCCGCGGAACGGCACCCGGCCCTCGATGCCCTCCGGCACCAGCTTGTCCTCGGACAGCACGTCGTCCTGGAAGTAGCGGTCCTTGGAGTACGACTTGGCCTGGCCCCGCGACTGCATGGCGCCCAGCGAGCCCATGCCCCGGTACACCTTGAACTGCTTGCCGTTGACCAGCACCAGCTGGCCAGGCGACTCGGCGGTGCCGGCCAGCAGGCTGCCCAGCATGACGCTGCTCGCGCCGGCCGCGATGGCCTTCGGGATGTCCCCGGAGTACTGGATGCCGCCGTCGCCGATCAGCGGCACGCCCGCCGGACGGCAGGCCATGCTCGCCTCGTAGATCGCGCTGATCTGCGGCACGCCGACCCCGGCGACGACGCGGGTGGTGCAGATCGAGCCCGGCCCGACGCCGACCTTCACCGCGTCCGCCCCGGCGTCGACCAGCGCCTGCGCGCCGGCCCGGGTCGCCACGTTGCCGCCGATGACGTCGACGGAGTTGCCGAGCTCCTTCTTCAGCGTCGCCACGGTGTCCAGCACCGCGCGCGAGTGCCCGTGCGCGGTGTCCACGATCAGCACGTCGACGCCGGCGTCCACCAGCGCCATCGCGCGCTCGTGCGAGTCCGCGCCGACGCCGACCGCCGCGCCGCACAGCAGCCGGCCGTCCGGGTCCTTGGTGGCGCGCGGGTACTGCTCGGTCTTGACGAAGTCCTTGACGGTGATCAGCCCGCGGAGCTTGCCGGCGTTGTCCACGATCGGCAGCTTCTCGATCTTGTTGCGCCGCAGCAGCCCGAGCGCGGCCTCGGCGGTGACGCCGACCTGCGCGGTGATCAACGGGGTCGCGGTCATGACCTCGCGCACCCGCCGGGTGAAGTCCACCTCGAACCGCATGTCGCGGTTGGTGATGATGCCGACGAGGGTGCCGTCCGGGTCGGTCACCGGCACACCGGAGATGCGGAAGCGGGCGCACAGCGCGTCCACCTCGGCGAGGGTGTCGTCCGGCGAGCAGGTCACCGGGTCGGTGACCATGCCCGCCTCGGAGCGCTTGACCACCTCGACCTGCGCGGCCTGCTCCTCGACGGACAGGTTGCGCTGCAGGATGCCGACGCCGCCCTGGCGGGCCATGGCGATCGCCATCCGCGCCTCGGTGACGGTGTCCATCGCGGCGGACAGCAGCGGCACCCGCAGGCGGATGTTGCGGGACAGCTGGGTGGACGTGTCGACGCCGCTGGGGATGACGTCGGACTCGTCCGGCAGGAGGAGCACGTCATCGAAGGTCAGACCCAGTGTCGCGAACTTCGAGGGGAGGCCGGGTGCGGAGAGTTCGCTGCTCATGGCGAGGGATGTGCCTTCCTTCACGCTATGGTCCGCAGACTGCGGGTGCGGTTGGATGTCCTCGGCGATTACGTGTGGAACGTGGCATCGGCATCGGGGATTCCCTCAATGATAGAGACCACAGGTCAGGCGCGTTTGCCCCGTGGCCCGAGGGGTGGGCCACGCCACGACGGGCGGCCAAACCCGCCCCGACAACCCCACGAGGTGGACGCAGCCGGTACCGTGCGGGCCGTGCCGCACGATCCGATGCCACCAGACCCGTTCGCGGGTGACCCGGAAGATCCGAGCATGGCACTCGGCGATCACGACGCCGACGACGGCCCACCACTCGGCGATGAGGAACGGGCCGAACTGCTCGCCGACCTGACCGATCTCGCCGTCTACCAGGCCCTGCTGGAGCCCCGCGGGCTCCGCGGCATCGTGGTGGACTGCGCGGACTGCGGCGAATGCCACTACCACGACTGGGAGCTGCTGCGCTCCAGCCTGGAGCAGCTGCTGCAGGACGGCCGGATGCGCCCGCACGAGCCGGCGTTCGACCCGAACCCGAGCGACTACGTCACCTGGGAGTACTGCCGCGGCTACGCGGACGGCGTGACCGAGACCGAAACGACGCACTGACAACTCCCACCAAGCAGAACGCGAAGAGGGGCTCCCGGCTGGGAGCCCCTCTTCGCGTTGGCAGGTGTCAGACCGGCCTCGTCATCACGGGTTGCTGGTGCTCTTCTGCGGGAACAGGTCCGATCCCCAGCCGCTGGACGGGTGCTCGGAGCTGCCGCTGGTCTCGCTCGGCGAGGTGGACGACTCGGACGGCGACGTGGACGACGTCGGCGGCACCGACGAGCTGTCCGTCGGCGGCACCGGCGGCAACGGCTGCGACGGCGACGTGGTCGGCGTCGACGGCGTGGTCGGCGTCGAGGGCTGCGGGGTCTGCTGGTCCTCGCCCTGGCCCATCCGCGCGGTCAGCGAAGCGTGCGCGGCCTTGAGGTCGGACAGTCCGTGCTCGTCGTCGACGCCCCGCATCTGCTCCTGCGCGGAGCGCAGCGCGGCCTCGGCGGCGGTGCGGTTGCCCTGCTCGATCGCGCCCTCGGCGGTGTTCAGGTCCTCACGGGCCGAGCTCGCGGCGACGATCGCGCGCGTGCGGTCGGAGTAGAGGACCTGCGCGACGCCCCACAGCATGTCGCCGGGCTGCGCGTCGCGGGCGGCCACGCCAACCCCGGTGAACGTGATCATCAGGACCGCGGCGGCGGTGGCGACCGGCACCAGGTGCCGGCGCTTGAGCCTGCGGCGCGGACGGCTGCCCGCCGCGATGGCCGCGGTCGCGGTCTCCACGTCGACCAGATCGCCGATCGGCGCGGCGTCGATGTCCTGCCGCCACGCGATCAGCAACGCTTCCAGGCTGGGGCGCTCGTCGTCGGCCGACGCGACCACGTCGGGATTGGTCCCGCCGAGCGCGTCGAGCAATGCGTCGTCGGCCTGCAGCGCGCCCAGGTCGATCGGTTCTTCGCCGAAGTCGTCGAAGTCGACCAGCTCGTCGGACTCCTCGGCCGGTCGCGGCCGGAAGGAGAGCACGTCGGCGTCGCCCGACACGGCGTCGGGTTCGGTGGTTTCAGACTCGGCCGAGCCGGAATCCCGCTGGTTGTCGCTCAGTTCCGTTCCCTCGTCTGCGGACCCCTCTGCGGGAAGCTGGTCCCGCTCGTCTGCCCCGCGCGAACGGTCCTCGTGCCGGCCGGACTCGACAGGGTCGTGTCCCGCCTGCTCCCCCTCGGGCCCCTTCCGCTCCGCCATTCAGACCACCTCCTCCGCGGACAGCGTCTTTCGCAGCCGGGCCAACGCGCGGTGTTGAGCCACGCGTACCGCGCCCGGCGTCGAACCGACCGCTTCGGCGGTTTCCTCCGCCGACAACCCGACGACCACCCGGAGCAGCAGGATTTCCCGCTGCTTGGCCGGGAGGACGCGAAGTAGCTGCGCCATCCTGCCCGAAAGCTCACCCTGCATGGCCCGCTGCTCCGGTCCGGCCTCGGATTCCGGGGTGTCCGGAACATCTGCCACCGGTTCGGAGCGGTTGCGGGCCAACGCGCGGTGCGCATCAGCAACCTTGTGCGCGGCGATGCCGTACACGAACGCCAGGAACGGACGACCCTGGTCCTTGTAGGTGGGCAGCGCGGTCAGCACCGCGAGGCACACTTCCTGGGCCACGTCGTCCGCCGAAGCGAACGACCTCTCGTTTCGTCCGACTCTGGCGCGGCAGTACCGCACCACCAAAGGACGGATTTCGGCCAGCAAGCGCTCGATCGACTGACGATCGCCGTCGACGGCGGCGCCTACAAGAGCGTCCAGCCCGTCCCCCACGTTGGTCATCGCAGACAGCAGCCCTGGTGTTACGCGTTCAAGCGATTCGGATTTGTCCGGCGGAGATCGCGTGCGCCGCACGCCGCGCCGAGCTCACCGTACCGGCCGGGGGGCGATCGTTGAACAGGGAGTGGAAGGAGGGGGCCGTCGTCGTCACACATTCAGAGATACCAGACGCCGACCCCGGCGGCGTTTAGCCTGGCCACGGGATCTTGGAGGTTCACCAAAGAAGATCAGAGAGGATCTTCACAGGGGTCGCACGACCGGGTTATCGCGACCCGTTCGAGGCATCTGCGCCGATTGCCGAAAAGGCCGGTTTCGTCCCGGAGCGTCCCACTTTGAAGAACTGTGGCTCGCGCCACACCGGCGGTCGCACCCCGGATCGGGGTCGTGCCGAAAGTGACGCGAGCCACAGGCGCACTCGTAACGTCAGCTCGCTCCAAGCCAACGTCCTCGCCGAGCACCGGCAGCCCGGACTGGATCTGCCGGTGCGCTCCGATCGGCAGGCGCGCGGTGATCACCGCGCGCCACGATCACGCGACGAGGCCGCGGCGGAAACCGTGCGCAACTGCCTGCGCGCGGTCGCGCACGCCGAGCTTCCGGAAAAGCCGGCGAGCATGGGTCTTGACCGTGTCCTCCGAGAGGTAGAGCTCCCGGCCGATCTGGCCGTTGCTCTTGCCCTGGCTCATGCCGCGCAGCACCTGGAGCTCGCGCTCCGTCAGCTGCACGCCCGGGTCGGACGGTTGCCGGGGCGCGGGCACCGAGGTGCTCGCCAGCGTGTGCGCCAGCGCCGCCACCAACTCCGGCCGGGAAGCATCCCAGCGGAGGTAGCCGCGAGCGCCACCGGCGATCGCGGCGGCGATGCTGGCCGCGTCGTCCGGGGCACCGAACACGATCACGTTTGCTTGCGGATGGGCGGAGACGAGCCTCCGAGTGGCCTCGACGCCGTTCGGTACCGCGCGCTGGGTACCTACCAGGACGACGTCGACGGCCTGCCGCGAGAAGCGGGCCAGCAGCTCATCACCGTGCGCAACGCAATCAATTCGACTCACTCCGGGGACAGCAGACATCACACGAGTGAGCCCTTCCCGGACGCTACGTCGGTCATCGCAGATCAGGACCGTCGTCACGGGAACTCCTTCCTGCAGGCGAGTGACGTTCCAACTCCCCTATCGGACGCAGGGGCCAAAACCTTGACACGATCCGGTGCTTAATCCGTCAAGAAATTTTGTGTCAGCCCGATCGGGTGCCGGTTCACTGGAACGGAGCAGGCCGCCGGGACCGACCCGCCCACTGCTCCGGGAAGCCGCCGACCACGCGCCGTACCTGCAGTATTCACCCGATCGCACCCAGTCGTGACTGCAGTTTCGCCCGTCCGCACGAACGCCGTAACCCCACCCACACGGTGGGTGTGTGATTTATGCCACAAAAGGTCTCGCTCAGCCCAGTACGGTCTCGGAAACACGCGCCGCAGCCGTCTCCAGCGAATCGAGCAGCTCCACGTGCGCGGGCAGCGCCTGCTGCGCCCACCCGGCGCCCGCAACGAACGCGCGGGCGCGCTGACGGGTGATCGGGATGTCGTCCAGCACCCGCGCCGAGGCGTAGTGCGACTGGTCGGCCCAGAGCACCACGGCAGCCGGGGCGGAGCGGCGCACCGCGGCGGCGAGCCCTTCGCGCGGTAGTGCGGTGCCGAACAGCCGGTGGCCGACGCGGTTGGCGGCGAGCGCCGCGGCCAGCGCCACGAGTTCGAGCTCCTGCACTTCGCCGGGGACCGGGGCGAGCACCACCGGGCGCGGATTGAGCGGGGCCGGTGCGGTCGCGATCACCGAACGCAGCGCGGTGGACGCGCAGTCGACCAGCAGCTGCAGGACCTCGATGCCGGAGCCAGACCGCTGCCGCCGCTCGCTGACCGCGCGCAGCACCGGCTGCAGCATGCCCTGCCAGGTCTCCACGACGCCGTCGCTGTCCATCGACTCGATCAGCAGCCGCTGCACGGACCAGGAGTCCAGCGCGAGCGCCGCCCGCCCCAGGCCGCGGGCGCGCGGCCCCGCCCCGGTGAGCTTGAGCCCGCGCCCGCCGGTGTTCGAGGCGCCGGCCAACTCGATGTCGCCGGCGCCGCCGAGCACGCCGGACAGCATCATCGGCCCGGCGCCGGATCCGTCCGGCTGCGTTTGCCGCTCGGTCGCGTCGGGGTATCGCTGCGGCAGCGGCGCGGCGACGGTGCGGGCGTAGCGGGCTGCCTCCATCGGAGAGGCACCGCGCAGCAGCGCGCGTTGCATCTGCTCCAGGCGAGCGATGTCGTCCGGGCCGTAGCGGCGGTGCCGACCGCTGGTGTGATCGCTGGGCCCAAGTCCGTACCGGCGGTCCCAGGTGCGCAGCGTGGCGGGTGCCACACCGAGCCGGCGGGCCACCGCGGCGACGCTGAGCCGCGGCTGATCGCCCGACGCGGCGCCATCCGGACCTCCGACCAGCTCCGGATCGTCGCTCGGGATGGGGGTGTCCTGCCCCTGCACAGGTTCCGGCCGCGTCGTCACGCGGGACATGTTCCGGTTCCGGCCCGTGGAGGGCAAGCCGTCGGGCGTCGATCTTGGTCGGCCAAAGATCACTCCAACGATGAACAGCTTTTGGCTCGATAAGGGTTGAACAAGTTTTGGCGCGGTTCTACGGTCGGATCATGCGAGGCTGCGGCCGCCGGCTGCAGCGGGGAGGGGACCCACCGCTAGGAGGTGGTTTGCGCAATGGCAGACACTCGACGTCTTCCAGGACCGAACGCCGATATCTGGGATTGGCAGATACGGGGCTCCTGTCGAGGCATGGACAGCGCGTACTTCTTTCATCCGGACGGCGAACGCGGCCCGGCACGAGCTCGGCGCGAGGCGAAGGCGAAAGAGGTGTGCCAGCACTGCCCGGTGATCGCGCAGTGCCGGACGCACGCGCTAGCCGTGCAGGAGCCGTACGGCATCTGGGGCGGGCTGTCGGAGTCGGAGCGGGAAGTGATCATCAAGGCGCGCAAGCGCCAGCAGCTGGCGGTCGCGGCCAGCTGACGCGCTTGTGTCGGCCGCCGCGTCGCGGATCGCGGACGGCCGCCGGAGTCGGATGACTACGAGGGGCGTCATTCGGCTCCGGGTAGGACGAAAAGATCGGGGCGGTACCCACGCCGTGGGTACCGCCCCGATCTTCGTGCCGTTCAGCCGGGCCGAGGGCCCGGCTCACGCGCAATGGCTCAGTGGCCGTGCCCGTGGCCGTGGCCGTGCCCGGCGGCCTCCGGCTGCTCCTCCGGCTTCTCCACGACCGCGCTCTCGGTGGTGATCACCATGCGGGCGATGGAGGCCGCGTTGGCGACCGCGGAGCGGGTCACCTTCAGCGGGTCGACGATGCCGGCCTGCACCAGGTCGCCGTACTCGTCGGTCGCCGCGTTGTAACCGGCGCCCCAGTCCAGGTCGCGGACCTTGGACACCACGACGGCGCCTTCCTGGCCGGCGTTGGCGGCGATCCAGTACAGCGGGGCGTCCAGCGCGCGGCGCACCAGCTGCACGCCGGTGGCCTCGTCACCGGTGAGGCCGAGGTTGTCGGCCAGCGCCTTGGCGGCGTGGATCAGGCTCGACCCACCACCGGGGACGCTGCCCTCCTCGGCCGCGGCCTTGGCGGCGGCGACGGCGTCCTCGATGCGGGACTTGCGCTCCTTGAGCTCCGTCTCGGTGGCCGCGCCGACCTTGATCACCGCGACGCCGCCGGACAGCTTGGCCAGCCGCTCCTGCAGCTTCTCGCGGTCCCAGTCGGAGTCGGTGGCCTCGATCTCCTTGCGGATCTGGTCCACGCGGTCCTTGACGCCCTCGGCGCTGCCGCGGCCGTCCACAATGGTCGTGGTGTCCTTGGTCACGGTGACCCGGCGGGCCGCGCCGAGCACCTCCGGACCGGCCTCGGACAGCTTCAGGCCGACCTCCGGCGCGATGACCTGGGCGCCGGTGGCGATCGCCAGGTCGTCCAGGAACGCCTTGCGGCGGTCGCCGAAGAACGGGGCCTTGACCGCGACGACCTTCAGGGTCTTGCGGATCGCGTTGACGGCCAGGGTGGACAGCGCCTCGCCCTCGACGTCCTCGGCGATGATCAGCAGCGGCTTGCCGCCCTGCGCGATCTTCTCCAGCAGCGGCAGCAGGTCCTGCAGGCCGGAGATCTTGTCGCGGTGCAGCAGGATCTGCGCTTCCTCCAGCACCGCTTCCTGACGCTCGGCGTCGGTGACGAAGTGCGGGGAGATGAAGCCCTTGTCGAACTGGAGGCCCTCGGTGATCTCCAGCTCGGTGGCCAGCGTCGAGGACTCCTCGATGCTGATCACGCCGTCCTCGCCGACCTTCTCCATCGCCTCGCCGATCAGGGCGCCGATGGACTCGTCCCGGGAGGACACGGTCGCGATCTGGGCGATGTTGTCGCGGCCCTTGACCGGCGTGGCCTTGGCCTTGAGCGCCTCGACGACGGCGTCGGTGGCCGCCTGGACGCCCTTGTTCAGCGACGCCGGGTTGGCGCCCGCGGCCAGGTTGCGCAGGCCCTCGCGAACCAGCGACTGGGCGAGCACGGTGGCGGTGGTGGTGCCGTCGCCGGCGACGTCGTTGGTCTTCGTCGCGACGTTCTTGGCGAGCTGGGCGCCCAGGTTCTCGAACGGGTCGCTCAGCTCGATCTCGCGGGCGATGGTCACGCCGTCGTTGGTGATCTGCGGCCCGCCGAACTGCTTGTCCAGCACGACGTGCCGACCACGCGGCCCGAGGGTGACCTTCACCGCGTCGGCGAGCTGGTTGACGCCGCTCTCCAGCGCGCGCCGCGCCTGCTCGTCGAAGGTGATCTGCTTAGCCATGGTTACAACAGCCCTTCATGGATGCCTTTTGCTGTGCACGGGGTCGCCTTGCGTGGCGGCGCGGATGGCGCCGCTGGCCCGACGTCCGAGGTGCGATCACGCGCCCAGGACTTCCCATTCCGTACGACTCGGGACGCTCCGGTCCCGGACATGCGACCGCCCCGGGGTCCCGGTCGGGACCGCCGGGGCGGCATTGCTCGCGTGGTGCAGCGTCAGTTGACGACGGCCAGCACGTCGCGGGCGGAGAGGATCAGGTACTCCTCGCCGTTGTACTTGACCTCGGTGCCGCCGTACTTCGAGTAGATGACGACGTCGCCTTCCTTGACATCCACCGGGATGCGGTTGCCCTTGTCGTCGACGCGACCCGGGCCGACGGCCAGAACCTTGCCCTCCTGGGGCTTTTCCTTGGCGGTGTCCGGGATCACGATGCCGGACGCAGTCGTCGTCTCGGCCTCGCTCGCCTGGACCACGATCTTGTCCTCAAGCGGCTTAATGCTCGCCACGGTGTGACCTCCACCTTCTGGGGCCTTCGAAGCGTTGTCTGGGTTAAGACGGCTCCGTGGCTCCCCGCCGTCGCGGGTGCCGGGGCGCTGCGGCGCCGTTCTGCTAGCACTCTACCCATGAGAGTGCCAACGCTCAACAACAACCCTCTCCTCCGGCCTCCCGGCGTGTCGATCGCCCCGGATCGCCGAGCCGGAGCGAGACCGGGAAGGGCTCAGCCGCAACGAACCGACCAGCGGCGCAGCCGCCGTCCCGATAGCCGGAAGTCTCCGCCGGACGACAGTCAAGCAGAGTCGGCGGCGCCCCGGGCTCGACCACCCAGCGACGCGGGATCCCGGCATCCGCGCACTCGGCCCGCTCCGGCTACCCGGCGGATTCGATTCGGTTCGGACCGTAGCGAACCGGGGCCGTGGGGCCACCACCTGGGAAGTTGTCACAGACGATCAGCTGTGCGTGATCTTCGCTGGTAGATCGCCATGCGGGAAATGTCACCAATGCCACGAGGTGGTTCACACCAAGGCGGTTCGGTGCCCTAGGTTGCCAGGCATGCCCGCCCTCTCCAAGCCCGCGAACCGCCCCTGGGAGCGCCGCCCCCGACCCGCGCGCCCACCCGGCCCGCCCGGCCCGCCGACCCGAGCCGGGTGGCGGCCGAAATGACCTCGCGAGCTCACCGCTCCGGCTGGTTGCGGTAGAGCTCGGCGTACCGCTGCGCCCGCTGGGCGCGGATCGCGGCCTGCGCCTCTTCGCGCACCGCCCTTCCCGTACCCATCGGGTAACCGTGCTTGGTCAGCCGGTACTCGCTGGTGTGCTCCAGGTACGACAGCGAGTACCAGAGCGCCAGGATGACCCCGCCGAGCACGGACATCGCCCGGATCCAGAACGGACCGGGCAGCAGCAGGAAGAGCAGTCCCGGGGAGATCTGGACCAGGCTGCGGCCGATGTGCCGCAGCACCCAGGTCCGGCACGTGATGTCGTGCAGGACCCACTCCCGGCACCTGGCAGGCAGCCGGCCGCCGAAGGCGTACCAGATCCACTGCACCGGGTTGGGCCGGATTCGTCCGTCAGCGGCCACGTCCCCTCCTTCGCCGAGCGTCTACGAACAACCTATATGCTAATCATTAGCACGCTAATGATTAGCGTGATAGCGGGCACCCCGGCCGGAAGGAGACCCCGATGAACCAGATCGACCTCGGTGAGGACCCGCTCACCCTCGATCGCCAGGTGTGCTTCGCGCTGTCCGTCGCCTCGCGCAACGTCATCTCCGTCTACCGGCCGCTGCTCGCGCCGCTCGGCCTGACGCACCCGCAGTACCTCGTGATGCTCGCGCTGTGGGAGCAGTCGCCGAGATCGGTGAAGGACCTCTGCGGTGCCCTGCACGCCGACCCCGCGACGTTGTCGCCGCTGCTCAAACGCCTCGAATCGATCGGCTACCTGGAACGGCGCCGCAGCACCGAGGACGAGCGGCTGCTCGCCGTGGAGCTGACCGGGAAGGGCCGGGAACTCCGGGCGGAGGCCGAGAAGATCCCGTACCGCGTGGTCGAACTCCTCGGCATGGAGGTCGCCGAGCTGGAGCAGCTCAACGCGGCGCTGAGCAAGGTGATCGCGGCGACCCGCCGCGCCCTCGACGCCGGGTGACGCGCTGAGCCGATCGGTCCGGCGGCGGCTGGGCCGAACGGATCCCGGGGCTTGCTTCGGCCGCCCCATTTCGCCGGGAATTCACCAAACCCTCTTCCGGTGTCGGTACTTTCGTGCGCTCGATCGCGCCACGGTCGAGCCCCGGACGACTTCCGCAGGACACCTGGAGGACACCGATGCCCGATATCCCGTTACCCGGCCGGGTCAGCCGCCGCGCCGTGCTGCTCGGCGGCGCCGCCGCGCTCGGCGCGACCGCCCTCGGCGGCTCCGCGCTGGCCAACGCGCTGTCGCTGCCCGGCGCCGGTGCCCGCCGGCTCGCCGACCCGTTCACCCTCGGCGTCGCCTCGGGCGATCCGCTGCCGGACGGGGTCGTGCTGTGGACCCGGCTGGCGCCGGAGCCGACCGCCGACGACGGGCTGGGCGGCATGCCCGGCAAAGCCGTGCCCGTGCAGTGGGAGGTCGCCGCGGACGAGCAGTTCGGCAAGATCGTGCAGAGCGGCGAGACCCAGGCCGCGCCGGAGCTGGGGCACAGCGTGCACGTCGAGCTGGAGGGCCTGCAGCCCGGCGCGGAGTACTTCTACCGGTTCCGCGCCGAGGGCTCGATCTCGCCGGTCGGCCGCACCCGCACCGCGCCCGCGCCGGACGCGCTCGGCGAGCTGACCATGTGCTTCACCTCCTGCGCGCACTTCGGGCAGGGGTACTTCACCGCGTACCGGCGGATGGCCGAGGACGAGCCGGGGCTGATCCTGCACCTCGGCGACTACCAGTACGAGTACGCCGCCAAGGACGGCGACGTGCGGAAGGTGCTCGGCCCGGAGACCCGCACGCTGGCCAACTACCGGCAGCGCCACGCGCAGTACAAGACCGACCCGGACCTGCAGCTCGCGCACGCGACCGCGCCGTGGCTGGTGGTGTTCGACGATCACGAGGTCGAGAACAACTGGGCCGACGAGACCCCGGAGAAGCCCGACGACGGCTTCCTGGACCGGCGCGAGGTCGCCCTCCAGGCGTACTACGAGAACATGCCGCTGCGCGCGGGCTCGAAGCCCAGCGGCATCGACATGCAGCTCTACCGGCGGTACGGCTGGGGATCGCTGGTCAACTTCCACCTGCTCGACACCCGCCAGTACCGCGACGACCAGGCCTGCGGCGACGGCGTGCAGGCCGGCTGCACCGACCGCGAGGACCCGGACCGGTCGATCACCGGCGCCGAGCAGGAGAAGTGGATCACCGACGGGTTCCGCGACACCACCGCCCGCTGGGACGTGCTGGGCCAGCAGGTGTTCTTCTCCAAGATCGACCTGACGCCCGGCGCCGAAGAGGGCTACAACATGGACGCCTGGGACGGCTACGTGGCCAACCGCGACCGGATCGCCGGCGCGATGGCCGACAGCGCGGTCCGCAACGGCGTCGTGCTCACCGGCGACGTGCACCGGCACTGGGCCGCGGAGATCAAGCGGACCCACGACGACCCCGAGTCGCGCGCCGTCGGGACCGAGTTCATCACCACCTCCGTCACCAGCGGCGGGGACGGCAACGACGACGGCAACGGCGACGTGCTCAAGGAGAACCCGCACGTGAAGTTCTACGCCAACCGGCGTGGCTACGTGCGCACCAAGTTCACCGAGGCGGAGCTGCGCGCCGACTACCGGGTGCTGCCGTACGTGTCGAAGAAGGACGCCCCGGCGGAGACCGCGAAGTCGTTCGTGGTCGAGGACGGCAACCCGGTGCTCAACCCGGCCTGACCCCGGACCGTCCACTGGGGACGGTTTCCGATCGCTCGTGAGTGTTTTGGAGTGCTGCGGCGCTCCAAAACACTCACGAGGCCGTTGTCCTCGATGGCACACTTGTCCGGTGCGTGGACTTCGGAAGGGACTCGCTGCGCTGGCCGGGCTCGGGGTCGCGGCGGCGCTGCCCTCGGCATGGGCACTGGCGCGCAGCGCCCGCCGCATCAGCACGGTCCAGGACGCGCCCGCGACCGAGTACGCGCTGGTCCTCGGCGCGGGAGTGCGCTGGGACGGCCTGCCGAGCCGGATCCTGCAGGGGCGGCTGAACGTGGCGCGTGAGCTGTTCGAGGCGGGCCGGGTCCGGCGCATCATCGTCAGCGGCAGCCCGGAATCCCGCGGGCACAGCGAACCCGTCGTGATGCGGCACCACCTCGTGTCGCACGGGATTCCCGCCTCCGCGGTGGTGCTGGACGAGTCCGGTGTGGACACCTGGTCGTCCTGCCGGCGGGCTGCCGAGGACTTCGGGCTGCGCGAGATCACCGTCGTGACCACCCGGTTCCACCTGCGCCGCGCGGTCGCGCTGTGCCGGCGCGCGGGCATCGACGCACACGGCGTCGGCCACGACGCGGCGGCCGACGGCCTGCGCCGGGTCTCCGCCCGCGGCGCCCGCCGCGAGTTCCTCGCCACCACCAAGGCGTTCTGGTGGCGCCGCTGATCACCATCGGTGATCGGTCGTGACGGTGGGCAAGATTCCGGGCGGTGGGCAACCCGGGCGGAACTTCGGGCGATATCAGCACATCCTTGCCGAAGAGGGGTGTGATCACCGTGCTCGCTCGAAGACTTCGCAGCTGGTTGAGCGCGTGCTGCGTGGCGCTGTTATCCATCGGGTTGCTGGCGGCGTTACCGGCCCGCCGCGCGGAAGCCGCCGTGCCATCCGGTTTCGTCCTCCGCAGCCAACCCAGCGGGCAGGCCGCCTTCGATCTGACCGACTTCGCGTACCTGCCCGACGGCAGCGTCCTCACCACCGGGAAGAAGGGCACCGTGGCGTGGGTGGCCGCCGACGGCCGCACCAGGACCATCGCCGCCCTGCCCGTCGAACCGGCGCAGGACCTGGGACTGACCGGGCTCGCGGTGGCCGCCGACTACGCCACCTCGCGGCACGTCTACCTGGCCCGCTCGGTCCCCGGCGGCACCGGCGGCTACCTGCTGCGGCTCGCGCGCTGGACCGTCACCGGCGCGCCGGAACCGACCGGCCTCGCCGACGAACAGGTGCTCTTCGAGTTCCGCAGCCCCTATGCGGTGCACGGCATGACCGGGGTCGTCGCGGCCGACGACGGCACCCTGTGGGTGTCCGTCGGTGACCTCTCCGACTTCACCCGCACCGACCGGAACGCGTTGCGGACCATGGACGTCGACTCGCCCAACGGCAAGGTCCTGCACGTCACCGCCACCGGCGACGGCGTGCCCGGCAACCCGTACTACCAGGCGTCGAACCCCTCGTCGTGGCGCAGCCGGGTGTACGCCGGCGGATTCCGCAGCCCGTTCCGGCTGTCGCTGGACCCCGGCACCGGCACGCCGATCGTCGGCGACGTCGGCTACAACACCTGGGAGGAGATCGACCTCGTCCGGCCCGGCCAGAACTACAAGTGGCCCTGCTGGGAGGGGAACCACCGAACCCCGGGCTACGACGACCTGCCCGAATGCGCGTCCGTGGTGAACACCCCGCCGCTGTGGGAGTACCACCACGGCGGCGGCGCCGACCAGGGCAACAGCGTCACCGGCGGCATCATCTACCGGGGCGAGAGCTACCCGGAGGCCTACCGCGGCGCGTACTTCTTCGGCGACTACACCACGAAGAAGCTGTGGACGCTGCGCTTCGACGCGCAGGGGAAGCTGGTGCGGGCGCCGGAGAACCCGCCGTTCGGCGGCGACATCGGCGGGCCGGTGAAGTTCGCGGCCGCGCCCAACGGCGACGTCGTCTTCGCCGACATCTACTCCGGCACGCTGCGGCGGCTCAGCTACCCGCAGGGCAACTCCGCGCCGGTGGCCGAGGCCGAGATCAGCACCGATCCGGCGACCCGCACCGTCACCTTCGACGGGTCGAGATCGCAGGACTTCGACGGCGATCCGCTGATCTACCGCTGGGACTTCGGCGACGGCGCGACCGGCTCCGGCGCGCGCACCAGCCACACCTACCCGGACGGCGACCGGTTCACCGCACGGCTGACCGTGACCGACCCGCTCGGCGCGTCCGGCAGCGTCGACCTGCTGGTCGCGCCGGCGAACCACTCCCCCCAGCTGGCGCTGACGACGCCCGGCGGGCGGACCTTCGCCGTCGGCGAGACCGCGTCCCTCACCGCGCGGGCCACCGACGCCGAGGACGGCACGACGCCGATCACCTGGACCAGCGCCGAGGTGCACTGCCCGGAGGAGGCGACCTGCCACCGCCATCCGGGGGCCGGCGGCACCGGCGAGTCGTTCCAGGTCGCGTTCACCGATCACCCGGACTCGCGGATGGAGATCACCGCCAGCACGACCGACGGCGCCGGGGTGCGCAGCAGCGAGACCTACGCGGCCATGCCGCGCGAACACCTGCTCACGCTGACCAGCAACGTGCCCGCCGTGCTGCAGATCCCCGCGGAGGGCGGGCGGAGCTCGGCGATGGTCACCGAAGGCGCCTCCTTCGACGTGATCGCGGCGGCGACCGCGACCGACGGCGTGGCGACCTTCGCCGGCTGGACCGACGGCGTCGGTGCCCGGTCGCGGGTGCTGACCATGGGCGCCGGCGACCTGACGCTCGCGGCGCGGTACGCCACGCCGATCGACCGGCGCTACGAAGCCGAACCGCAGCTGCGGAACCTGCTCGGGCAGCCCACCGGTCCGGAGATCGCCGAGGACGGCATCCGCTACCGCGGCTACGAGCGCGGGCGGCTGTACTGGACCGCGCAGACCGGCGTGCACTACGTCTACGGCGGGAACCTCGCGAAGTACCTGCAACTCGGCGGGCACGGCAGGTTCGGCCCGCCGACCACGGATGAACTGTCCACATCGGATGGTGTCGGCCGGTACAACCACTTCGTCGGGGTGACCGCGGGCTTCCCGGCCTCGGTCTACTGGAGCCCGGACACCGGGTCGCACGCGGTGTGGGGCGCGATCCGGCAGAACTGGGCGGCGAACGGCTGGGAGCAGGGCCCGCTCGGCTACCCGACGACCGACGAGGTGACCACGCCGGACGGAGTGGGGCGGTACAACCACTTCTCCAAGGCCGGCTCGATCTACTGGACGCCCGGCTCCGGGGCGCATGCGATCTGGGGCGCGATCCGGGTGACCTGGTCGCAGCTGGGCTGGGAACTCGGGCCGCTCGGCTACCCGACGACCGACGAGCTCACCACGCCGGACGGAGTGGGGCGGTACAACCACTTCTCCAAGGCCGGCTCGATCTACTGGACGCCGGGCACCGGAGCGCACGAGGTGTACGGCCGGATCCGCGAACGCTGGTCCCCTCTCGGCTGGGAACGCTCGTACCTGGGCTACCCGAAGACCGGCGAGTTCGCGGTCTCCGGCGGTCGCCGCAACGACTTCGAGCACGGCTACGTCGAGTGGCGAGCGGCCACCGGCACGACGATCGACCGGAGGTACTGAACCGTTGGTCTGGCCGCAATTTCAATTGAAACTGCGGCCAGACCGGACGACGCACGCCATCTCAGGGGGTGGCACTTTCAATTTGAAACTGTGACCCCCGGACGACGACAATGCCGACCGGGCACCAGGTCCGGGGGTCCGGGAGTCCGGGAGTCCGGGAGTCCGGGAGTCCGGGAGTCCGCAATTTCAATGGAAATCAGAGCTCTGATTTCCATTGAAATTGCGGGAAGAACTACACCATCGGGTTACTGGACGACGATGGTGCCGACCGGGAGGCCCGGGTTCGCAGGCATGTCCAGGGGCGACGGCTTGGCGCCCGCCGCGAGGACGTGGGCGCCGAGGGCCGCGATCATCGCGCCGTTGTCGGTGCACAGGCGGGGGCGCGGCACCCGGAGCGTGATGCCCGCTTCCGCGCAGCGCTGGGCCGCCAGCTCCGACAGGCGGGAGTTCGCCGCCACGCCTCCGGAGATCACCAGCGTGTCCACGTCCAGGTCCCGCGCCGCTCGCACGGCCTTCGCCGTCAGCACGTCCGCCACGGCCTCCTGGAACGACGCGCACACGTCCGCCACCGGGATCTCCCGGCCCTCGCGCTGCTCGGTCTCCACCCAGCGCGCGACCGCCGTCTTCAGCCCGGAGAAGGAGAAGTCGTACTTGGCGTCGCGGGGCCCGGTCAGCCCGCGCGGGAACGCGATGGCCTTCGGGTTGCCCAGCTTGGCCTGCTTGTCGATGGGCGGGCCGCCCGGGTACGGCAGGTCGAGGATGCGCGCCACCTTGTCGTATGCCTCGCCCGCGGCGTCGTCGATCGTGGAGCCGATCTCGGTGATCTGCTCCCCGATGCCCTCCACCAGCAGCAGCTGCGTGTGCCCGCCGGAGACGAGCAGCGCCAGGCAGCGCTCCGGCAGCGGCCCGTGTTCGAGGGTGTCGACGGCGACGTGCCCGCCGAGGTGGTTGACGCCGAACAGCGGCACGTCCAGCGCGGCCGCGTAGGCCTTGGCCGCCGCGACGCCGACCATCAGCGCGCCGGCCAGGCCCGGCCCGGCCGTCACCGCGATCGCGTCCACATCGGACAGTTCGAGGCCGGATTCGTCGAGCGCGCGGCGCATCGTCGGGGCCATCGCCGCCAGGTGCGCGCGGCTGGCGATCTCCGGCACCACGCCGCCGAAGCGGGCGTGCTCGTCGACGCTGGACGCCACCGCGTCGGCCAGCAGCTCGACGCGGCCGTCGGCCGCGAGCCGGACCAGGCCCACGCCGGTCTCGTCGCAGGAGCTCTCGATGCCGAGCACCACTCGATCCGCAGTCATTACCCAGCCTCCGCAGTTTCCGCCGGGGGCCGCCGCATGGTGTGCGCGTCCGCCCCGGACGGCTGGTAGTAGCGCTTGCGCAGCCCGACGATCTCGAAGCCGTGGTTCTCGTACATCGCGATCGCGGCGTCGTTGTCGGTGCGCACTTCCAGGAACGTCGCCGCCTGCTTCTCGTCGGCCCTGTCCAGCAGCGCGCGCAGCAGCGCCTTGCCCACGCCGCGGCCCTGGTGCGCCGGGTCGACGCCGATGGTGTGCACCTCGGCCTCGGCGTGCGGGGCGCGGCCGACGACGGCGAGCCCGGCGTAGCCGATCAGTCGTTCGTCGAGGTAGGCGCCGACGTAGTAGTGGCCCTGGTCGAGCTCCGCGGCGAAGGCGGGCCGGGACCACGGGTCGTCGCCGGGGAAGAGCACCTGCTCCAGCTCCGCGCAGCGCTTCAGGTCGCTGCGGCGCAGCTTCAGCACCTGCGGCGCGGTGGTGGCGCGGTCGGTCACTTCCCACCCCTGGTCAACACGGACTTCCGCTTGCCCGGCTCTGCGGCGTCCGGCCGCCGCAGGTAGAGCGGCACCAGCGGCGCCGGTTCGCCTTGCAGCGCGGCGCGCGCCGCCGCGACCAGCCCGACCGGCGTCGGGTAGCGCGGCTCGACGGCGTCGATGCCCAGCGCCTCGGCCATTTCCCCGGCCGCCGCGGCGAAGCCCTCGGTCGGGACGTCCGCCGGGCGCTGGACGTGTGGCCCGTCGATCCGGGTCCGGGCGGCGTCGTAGGCGGCCCAGTAGACCTCCTTGCGGCGCGCGTCGGTGGCGACCAGCAGGGGACCTTCGGCGGTGGCCTGCGCGGCGATCGCGTCGAGGCTGCAGACCGGGTGCACGGGGCGGCCGCAGGCCTGGCCGAGCGCCGCAGCGGTGGCCATGCCGACGCGGAGGCCGGTGAACGGGCCCGGTCCGGCGCCGACGACGATCGCGTCGGCGTCGCCGAGTTGGCGTCCGGCCTCTGTCATGACGTCCAGCAGCTGCGGCATGAGGAGTTCGCCGTGCGCACGCGGGTTGACCGTGACGCGCTCGGCGAGGACGCGCGGCGGACCGTCGTCCAGGGCGACAAGCCCCGCCGTGACCGCGGGGGTCGAGGTGTCCAGCGCAATGACGAGCACGATTACTCAGCGTACGTCAGCCCTGGTCACCGGGGTTACGCGGGGAGCATCGGAGCGGCCCCGGCCGAGCTCGCCGGGCGGACCGTTTCGGCTGTTCATGGGTCGTGCGTGTTTTGGAGTGCTAAGGCAGACCAAAGCACTCACGAGCATTGGCCAGGCGAAACAGTGCCATCAGGCGCTGCTCAGCGCCTGATGCAGCCTGCGGGCCTCCTTGACGAAGCGGCTGGAGCCGCTGCGGGCCGCGACCTCCGCCAGTCCTGGCACCGAAGTGGTCGGGCGGAGCCGATCGGCCAGCTCCACGCCCAGGGCGAGCAGGTCCGCGAGCGCCGTTCGGGGACGTTCCCCTTCGGCCGGCAGCAGGCCCTCGACCAGCACCGCGACCACCTCCCACGCCAGCTGCACGAGACCGGCTCGCGCCGCATCGTGCCCCGCCTGCACCACGCGTTTCAGCACCACCTCGTCGCGCGCCACCAGCTCCACCACGGCATGCCCGACGTCCGCGCCGCGCAGCCCTTCCCTTGCGGTCAGGGTGATCAGCGCGTCGACCACGCCCGCGCGGTCCGCCGGCTCCCGGGCTCCGAGCGCGAAGGCCAGCACCGTGGTCATCCCGTCGCCGATCGGGCCGTGGGCGTCGACCAGGCGGCCCAGCACCGTCGCGCTCCTCCGCGCCCCGTCCGCGAAAGCCGCCACTTGGTGCGCTGCGCTGAGATCCCGATGGGCGGGCACGAGATCCGGGGCGGCGTTCTGCTCGCGGAGGACCGCCGAATACCGGCCGGTCGCCGTGCTGTCGAAGGACTTGCGAATGGGCCCCGCCGAGTCCGGGAACGCGACTGTGACGCGGGTGCGGTCTTCGAAGTGCATGCCGCGCCAGTCGTACTTCTTGACCGGCACCACCTCGCGGCGGATCTCCGGGTTGCCGAGCCCACCGCCGTCGATCCACCGCGCGACCTGCGCGCCCGCGTCGCCGAGCCCCCGCACCCGGTCGGCGATCGCGGCGTCCCGGGGCAACCGGAGCATCGCCACGACCAAGTCGTGCTCCCACGGCTCGAAACCCTGCACCGCCGCCCGCTCCAGCCGCTCGGCCAGCGCTTCAGGCGCGATCAGCCCGGACGCCTCGGTTGGCGTGGACATCAAGAACGGCCGGGGCGCGTACGCGAGACCTAGCGAGATCTCGTGCAGGCGGCGCAGCGACACGGTGCCGTAGTCCACGCCGCGCGTCACGAGTTCCTCCCAGTCCGCCTCCCCAGGGATCTCCTCGCCGCTCGGGATGGGGCTGGTGACGTCGCCCCGGCACTCTCCCGTCGCGGCTCGCAGGACCGCGGTGAACTCGCCGTTCACCCACGGGGAACCGATCCAATTCCGCTGCCGGCTCCAGTCCGGCAGCCCTGGCGCGTACCACGGGCTTTGCTCCTGCAGCGGGGCGAAAGCGCGGCGCAGGGCAGCCCGGTCGGTGAACGCGAACTCGACCATCGCGGCGAGGATCCGCTCCTCCTGGGGCGGATCTCCTCCATGCGCATGCTGCGCGAAGGCCGTGACCAGTTCGTCCACCGATGTGATAGGGGGCGGCATCTCGGGGCGCGGCGCGGCAACCGGGACCGGCGCGGGTTCCGGCATGGCCTCCGACTCACCGAACACCTCGGCCGCACGCGCCCGGAGGTCCTGCGGGAGCGCCGCCGCGGCTTCGGCGAGTTCTTCGCGCACGTCCGCATCGAGCTCGCCGGCGTGCTTGAGCACCAGTTTGAGCGCGCGTTCCTGGATGTCGGCCGATTCGTGGCCGAACGCGCCGCCGAGCACCGCCAGCGCCTCGGGCCGACCGCGCCGGATCGCCTTGTCCAGCCACGAGAGCTGGGCCCGGACGAGCTTCTTCTCAGGGCGGAAGAACATCGCCCGGCTGACGTCGAGCAGGACGTCGACGTCCAGCCGGTTCGCCTCGTCCAGGCGCTGGAGTTCCCGTTGCGCCATCCCGGCGACCGTCGAGTGGCTGTCGGGCACCAGGGCCGCGTAGTCGCCGCCGCGCGGCGCGAGTTCGTCGAGGTCCGGGGAAAGCTTGTCGTGCAAGGTGATCAGAGCCACGACATCCGCTTGCTTGCCGCCGCGCTGCAGGCGCGCCAGCAGCCCGTCCAGCAGCACCAGCCGATCGACCTCACCGGCGGCGGCGAGCTCCGCCAGCGCGCTCGGCCAGCCGTCCTGCACCCACGAGTCCGCGAGCCGCCGCGCCACACCGTCCACTTCGAACAGTCGAGGAACCAGGGTCAGGAAACGGCGATCTCCGCGTATCTCGTCGAGGATCGCCGCGGCTTCGCGCCCGGTCATCTCCGGCCAGTGGTACACGAATCCGTCGCTGTCGGGCAGGACGTCCCCGGCGATGGCGACGATGAGCCGCCAGTAGTAGTTCGATATCTGTCCTCGCGGGCGGAGCCGCTGCGCGAGCTTCTCGGCGAGCTGCGGCACGTCCCGCCGGCGCAGCAGGGCCAGGACGTGGTCGAACGCCGGAGCGCCGTAGGGCCTCAGCACGCGGTGGTGGTCCGGCCGCATCGGCCGGTCGAGGTTGTTGCGGGACAACCACGGCGCGAGCGCCGACATCGGCAGCACGGCTGCGCCCGCGATCGAGAGCATGGACGAGAACTGCTGTGCCGTGTAGAAACCCTCCTGCCGCACTGAGCGTTCGAAGTCCGCCAGCGGCTTGGCGAGCGCGCGGCTGTCCGCCGGGCCGATTTCGCCGAGCGCCGCCGCGAGGGCGTCCAGGTCGCCCTGCTCGATGAGTTCCTTCAGATCTTCCCAGTTCATCCCCGTGCTCCGTTCCGAGCCACGTCCACGGCGAGCGCGTGCTTGCACTTTCCCCTGGTACCGCCGAATTCCGCCCACCACCGGCAGGTGCAGCCGCCGTCCCGCACCCGGTGCGCGTGGTCTCCGACGACCACCGTCGCGGTGTCGCCGTCGATGTGCACCGCGCCCGCCTCGACGAGCGCTCTCGCGTTGCGGAGGCGGGGGTTCATCGCCTCCGCGCCCGTCGCGTCGTAGGGCAGTTCGCGGTGGAAGTAGGCCGCCTCGGCGAGGTCGTAACCGACCCGGCCCGCGGTCCCGAGCTGGATGAGGGCGTTGCGAACCCTCGATCGCGGCAGGCCGGACCGCTCCGCGAGGAGGTCGACCTCCACCCGCGGCTCGAAAGCGAGCAACGCCCCGATCAACTCGGCGTCGGTTTCGCTGTCATCCGAGGCCAGCGCGTCGAGCACCGCCCCTTCACCGGAGAACCCGCGGTTGAGCCCCGGCGACAGCGCCAGAACCAGCCGCATTCCCGGCAGATCCAGTTCCCAGGCACTCGCGACGGGATGGCTTCCGGCGCGGACCTGGGGGCCGTGCACGCGCAGCGCCCGGGCGAAGCGCAGCAACGGCACGAGCGATTCGAGCCGGTCGGGGCTCGCCACGCAGACCGCGCCGGGCGTCGGCGAGCCGGTCAGGCGCAGCGAGCGTCCGGCTGGTACGGCCCAGAGCGCGCCGCTCGAACGGGACGGCAGCGATCGGAGCAGGCGCGCGGCCTCGGCGGCGGACAGCTCGGCGCGCGGCTCGAACCCGGCGGTGATCACTTGGACCTCGGCGAACCCGCGGAGCCACCGCTGCGGCAGCGGCACCTTCTTCTCCACCACCGAGCCGTCCAGGGTGGTGGCGGTCAGGTCGTCCGGACCGACCGACAGGTGCAGCGGATCGCGGCCGCCGACGCGCGCGAGCATGCGGCGCAGCGGCTCGTTGATGTCCACATTGGTCGTTCCGCGGTCGTGCACCTCGCCGTCCAGGCCACCGGAGAGGACGTCCAGCCGCGCGTAGACGCCGCAGCACCGGGAGAAGGACTCGAAGCGCAACCGGTCGCCGTTGCAGGTGACGACCGGATCGCGGAAGGCCGGGCGGCCGGTGAGCTCCGGGTACCGGGACCGCGCGACCCGGGCGATCGCCTGGAGCCCGCCGGCGGCGGGCGCGGGATCGGTGAGGAACCCGGTGAAGAACCGGGGATTTCCCGCCGGGCCGGCCAGCGCGGTCCCGCCCGCGGTCTCCAACCCGAGCCGGCCGCCGTCGAGCACCGAGGGCCGCCGGTAGGTCAGCGAGTGCTCCGCATCGCTCATGGCGGCGAAGGGTAACCATGATCACCGACAGGGTGCGGGAGAATGGTCCAGATACCCGAGCCCCGTGCAGGAAGGCTGAGATGTTCGGCAAACGCGAAGCGCACCTGTTGGTGCTCAACGATCTCGACGAGGCGCGGGAAGCGGTGCGGCGCGCGGTCCACGACGCTAGCCCCGAAGAACTGCCCGGCCTGCAGCGGGCGCTGCGGATCCTGGACGAGGCCGGTGACGGCGAGCCGCAGGAGGTCCGCTGGACCCGTCAGGTGCTGGCCGATGCGGGCATCGACCCGAGCACCCACGAGATCGCGGCGGTCCGGGAAGTCCGCCGGAAGCTGCCGGGCCTGTCCCTGGCCAGCGCCGCCGGCCTGGTCCGCGGGCTCAAGGGCTGACGTAACGGGGCCGTGAACCCGCAGCGGATTCACGGCCCCGTTCCGCTCTGCTACGAGCCCTGGCGGGTGAGCAGATTGCCTTGCGGCGCGGTCATCTCCACGCCCGGGCCGACGATCTGCGTGCCGCGCAGCCAGGTTTCGCGCACCACGCCCGACAGCGGGCGACCGTGGTACGGCGAGACCGGGTTGCGGTGGTGCAGCTTGCCCACGTCGACGACGAACGCGTCGTCCGGCGCGAACACGCAGAGGTCCGCGTCGTTGCCGACCGCGATGGACCCCTTGCCGCGCACCCCGGCGAGGTCGGCGGGCTTCCGGGACATCCACTGCACGACGTCGGCGAGGCTGTGGCCGCGCACCCGCGCCTGCGTCCACACCGCCGAAAGGCCCAGCTGGAGGCTGGAAACCCCGCCCCAGGCCACGCCGAAGTCACCGATGTCGAAGCGCTTGAGCTCCGGCGTGCACGGCGAGTGGTCGCTGACCACGCAGTCTATGATCCCGTCGGCCAGCCCCTGCCACAGCAGTTCCCGGTTGCGGGCCTCGCGGATCGGCGGGCAGCACTTGAACTGGGTGGCGCCGTCGGGGACCTCCTCGGCGCTGAAGCTCAGGTAGTGCGGGCAGGTCTCGACCGTGACCCTGACGCCGTCGGCGCGCGCGGAGGCGATCATCGGCAGCGCGTCCGACGACGACAGGTGCAGGATGTGCACCCGCGCGCCGATGCGCCGCGCCAGCTCGATGACCTGCGCGATCGCGACGTTCTCGGCGCCGCGCGGGCGGGAGTTCAGGAAGTCGCCGTAGGTCTCGCCGTGCGCCGTGGGGGCGTGCTCGATGGCGTCGGAGTCCTCGGCGTGCACGATCATCAGCCCGTCGTAGCGGGTCAGCTCGCGCAGCGCCTCGTCGAGCTCGGTCGGGTTCAGCGGCGGGAACTCGTCGACCCCGGAGTGCAGCAGGAAGCACTTGAAGCCGAACACGCCAGCCTCGTGCAGCCCGCGCAGCTCGGCGAGGTTGCCGTGCACGGCGCCGCCCCAGAAGCCCACGTCGATGTAGGCCTTCTCGCGCGCCGTCTTGCGCTTGACCTCCAGCGCGCCGGTGTCGATCGTCGGCGGCAGGCTGTTCAGCGGCATGTCGAGGATGGTCGTGACGCCGCCGGCCGCCGCGGCGCGGGTGGCGGTGTCGAAGCCCTCCCACTCGGTGCGGCCCGGG
This sequence comes from Saccharopolyspora sp. NPDC045941, assembly GCF_056431445.1. Taxonomy (NCBI): domain Bacteria; kingdom Bacillati; phylum Actinomycetota; class Actinomycetes; order Pseudonocardiales; family Pseudonocardiaceae; genus Saccharopolyspora; species Saccharopolyspora sp. NPDC045941. The sequence continues at coordinate 2,354 of NZ_JBWKKU010000074.1, read as the reverse complement.
TCGTTGACGTGCACGTGGGTGTCGACCAGCCCGGGCAGCAGGACCTCGTCGGCGGCGAGCTCGATGGTGCGGGCGGCTTCGAGCGGGGCGTCCAGCGGCTCGACGGCGGCGATGCGGCCGTCGCGGACGCCGACGCTGCCGGACGTCTCACCGTTCGGGCCGATGAGCCGTCGCGCGCGGAACACGACGTCGAACGCTCCGTTGGCTGGTTCGGGCAACGCGGTTACCTCCTCCTGGCAGTGGTTCAACAAAGTGTTGAACCATGGTGCGGTTCCGGTCAAGGGGATGGAGCGAACGAACCGTTCGCCACTTCTACCGGGGCGAACGGGCCACCGACACGGACCTGACCCGCAGTACGCCGCGCGCGGTTCCCATGGTGCGAGCACCGGGCCGGTGCGGCGCGCCGGCGGTTCGGCGGCACCGTTCGCGAGAAGCACGCCGATCGGCCAGAAGAACGGTGCCCGCTGAGCGCGAGCATTCGCCGCGTTGGACCATGGATTTCCGCATCGCGAAGTATACTTATCGTTTTCTGGAAAGTTAACGGTACTCGCCGCGCGGCCGTCAAGGGGCGACGCCGGAGCATCGATTCAGCGCGATCTTCCTGGGCGGACCCGAAACGCTTTCTTCACGCCGGTCACCGATTCGTATTTTCCCAGGTATTGACATGGGTCCCAGCACGATGTTTGGTATACCGCATCCCAAATCGCCCGGCTCCTCCTCGCCCCTTTGGAGACCAGACGTGACACAGACATCGGGAACCCTCACGGACACCGGGACCAAGCCGACCCGGGTCCGCTGGAAGATCTTCCTGCTGCTCCTGGCGATCGTGACCATCAACTACGTCGACCGCGGCTCCATCTCGGTGGCGCTGCCGCTGATCAAGAAGGAGTTCGGGCTCTCCGACGAGCTCACCGGCATCCTGCTGGCCGCCTTCTTCTGGACCTACGCCCTGATGCAGCTGCCCAGCGGCTGGCTGATCGACCGCTTCGGCCCGCGCCGGATGGTCGGCAGCTCGTGCATCGCCTGGGGTGCGGCCACCGCGCTCACCGCGACCGCCCCCGGCCCGGGCGCGCTGCTCGGGATGCGGGCCCTGCTCGGCGCCACCGAAGCGCCGGTGATGCCGGCCGGCGGCAAGCTCAACGCCATCTGGATGCCGCTGCGGGAACGCGGCCGCGGCGCGGTCATCCTCGACGCCGGTGCGCCGCTGGGCGCGGGCGTCGGCGGCATCGCGATCTCCTGGCTGATCGCGACGACCGGCGGCTGGCGGCCCGCGTTCATCGTCGCGGGCGCGGTCACCGTGCTGATGGGCCTGTGGGCCTGGTGGTACCTCCGGGACCACCCGCGCAGCCACCCGGGCGTGAACGACGCCGAGGCCACTGACATCGAGACCTCGCACGCCGCCGAGGACCGCGCCGCGGGCGCCGTCAGCGGTCGGCGCCCCCTGCGCCGCTACCTGAAGTTCCGGTCGTTCTGGGCGATGTGCGCCGCGTGGCTGGGCTTCAACGGCGTGTTCTACGGCCTGCTGACCTGGGGTCCGCTGTACCTGTCGGAGTCCAAGGGCTTCGACATCAAGACGATCGGCTGGTCCACCTTCGTCATCTTCGGCGCCGGTTTCGTGGGCGAGCTGATCGGCGGCTGGCTCGCCGACGCCTGGCGGGCCCGCGGCCGCAACGGCAACGTCGTGATGCGCACGCTGCTCGGCGTCGCCGGCGTGGCGGTCGTGCTCGGACTGCTCGGCGTGACCCTGGTGCCCGGCCCGATCGCGGCCGTGACGCTGCTGTCCATCGTGCTGTTCTTCCTGCGCTGGGTGGGCCTCATGTGGAGCGTCCCGTCGCTGCTCGGCGGCCGGGAGAACGCCGGTGCGCTCGGCGGCGCGATGAACCTCAGCGGCAACATCGCGGGCATCCTCACCCCGATGCTGGTGGGCTTCATCGTCGGCGCCACCGGCAGCTACACCTGGGCACTGCTCTACTTCGTCGGCGCCGGGTTGATCATGACCGCCGCGGTCCTCACCCTCGACTACACCAAGCGCCTCCCCGCTTGACGGTCTCCGGACCCGGCTTGCGCAGCGGTGCAGGTAGCGGCCCCCCTGCGGGAACCACGGCAGCCTTCTCGACTCCGGGATCCCCGACTTGCGTTGACCCACGCGGCATCGGGGCTGTCCTCGCGAGAAGCCTCCTGAGAACCCGCGGCGGTGCAAGTCGAACAGGTGGGCCAAGCGGCTGCGCCGCCTGAAGGCAAGACCAAGTCCAAAGCAGTGCTGAAAGAATCTGAATGATCATGTCAAGCTGCAGCAGTAGCTTTCTGTGGTCCAGCTGGGCTGAAGGTTCGTCTGTCGCGCAGCAGGGCCCAGA
>NZ_JBWKKU010000073.1:0-45862 GCF_056431445.1 Saccharopolyspora sp. NPDC045941 | reverse complement strand
GGCGAACGCCTGCTCCACCTCGCGATGATCCGTCACCAAAACGTCGACCATGCCCCCGGAATGCCTCGTTGCGCGCGTCATCGTGCAGTCCTTCCCAGAGAAATCGGTCGTTGTCCTCCTCTCGTCCTTCCCCCGCTGCCGGTCCCTAAACGGAGTCCGATCCGCCGGACCGGTCGGTGCGCGAGAGCGCGTTGCTATGCCCGTCCCGCGCGGCCGGTGCCGCGCCATCGCAGGCCTGCCCGGCGGAGAACGCCAGAGGTGAGCTGGTTGCGGGTGTCGATCAGCTCCGGCTGCTCGGCGAGTTCCGCCAGCCGCGACCAGTCGAGGTCGCCGAACTCCGGCCAGTCCGTCAGCAGCACCATCACCCGGGCCCCCTTCGCCGCCTGGTACGGGTCGTCGACGCAGGTCAGCCGCCCCACCAAGGCGAGCTCATCGCCGCGAACAGCCGGATCGTAGGCGACGAGGTCCGCCCCGCGTTCGGCCAGCAGGCGTGCGATCTCCAGCGCCGGTGAGTCGCGCAGGTCGTTGGTGCCCGCTTTGAACGTCAACCCAAGCAATGCCAGTCGAACCCCCGAAACGGAGCCGCCACACGCGTCGATGACCTTCGACACCACCCGCTCCCGATGCCCTTCGTTGGCGTCGATCGCCGCTCGCACCATCGGGAGGTCGAGGCCCGCGACCTCGGCGGCCCGTAGCAGCGCGGCGGCATCCTTGGGCAGGCACGAGCCGCCCCATCCCGGGCCTGGACTGAGGAAGGATGGCGCGATCCGGCGGTCCCGCCGCATCGCTTGGGTGATGTCCAGGACATCGACCGCCAGGCGCTCGCAGAGCTCCGAGATGTCGTTGACGTACGAGAGCTTGGCGGCCAGGAAGCAGTTCGCCGCGTACTTGACCAGCTCCGCGCTCGCCGCATCCGTCCGGATCGCCGGTACCGCCAGCGGCGCGTACAGACCGGCGACCGCGGCGGCTGCGGCCCCGGATTCGGATCCCACCACGATCCGGTCCGGGTGCAGGAAGTCCTCAACCGCGCAGCCTTCCCGCAGGAACTCCGGGTTGCTCACCACCGCGACGTCCCGGCGACCCATCAGCGCCACCAACCGCGCCGCGGTCCCCACCGGGACCGTCGACTTCGTCACCAGCACGCAACCAGGGCAAAGGCTCCCGCGGACCTCCCGGACCACCGACTCCACGGCGGCGAGGTCCGCGCCGCCGTCGGTGGCCATCGGCGTGGGCACACACAGGAAGACGAAGTCGGAGCGGGCGGCCACCGGCGCCGCGTCCACCTCGAACGCCAGCCGGCCCGACGCCGTTCCCCCGTGGACGAGTTCCTGGAGCCCGGGTTCGCGGATGCGGACCTCTCCCCGGGACAACTGCCCGATCTTGGCTGCGTCGACGTCGCAGCACACCACCCGATGCCCGAGCGACGCCAGGCAGGCGCCGGTCGTCAAACCGACGTACCCGGTTCCGATGACGGCGATCCGGCGCATGCGCGCTCCGGCAGGACGTTGCTCCATCGATGCTCCGAAACGGTCAGAACTGCTCCGCGAGCGCGCGGAGCATGGCCGGTGGGTCCGGCCGGGCGAGCTCCAGCAAGCGCTCCAGGCTGCGGCGTTGTTCAGCGCTCATGCGCGCCGTCCCCGCATGGCCGACCCGCTGGTCGGCGCGCAGGCACTCGAGGACGCTGCACGGATCGGCCCCGACCCTGCGGCACAACCTGGTCAACTCGGCGACGAAGCACTGCTCCACCGCGCAGAAACCGTTGCTGGCCGGGGCGATCAGGTCCGCGCTGCGCACGTCCACGTGCAGCACGGGGGCGTCGACATCGGCGTAGAGCGCTTCCACTTTCCGGGCAGGGGCGGCGGAGCTGGACCCCACTACGATGCAGCCAGGCGTCAGGAAATCGCCCAGCGCGGCGCCATCCCGCAAGCACTGCGGGTTGCTCACCACCGCGACACCGGTGCCGCCGAGGAACTCGGCGAGATCCGGCGTCGATTCCCACGGGCTGAGGCCGGTGTTCACCACCACGCAGCCCGGGCGGAGCTCGGGTTCCACCACGACGAGCTCTTCTTCGCCGGCTCCGCACACCACCACCAGGTCCGCTCCGGCGTCGGGCGCGAAGCTCAACTTGCCCGAACGCGTCGTCTGCAGGATGGTCTTCAGCAGACCGGCCTCGATGTGCAGCAGCGCGGAATCCGGCTGCCGGCACTGGACGCGGTGACCGAGCCAAGCCAGCCCTGCGGCCACGACCGCTGCGGTGCGGTCGTGGCCCAGCACCTCGACCCGGGTGCTTTGCCGATGAGTGGCAGCCATCCGACCTCCTCCGTTGCGCGACCTACCTCACGCCGGTGAGCAACGCTTCCGCCGCGTCCACGACCTCGTCGGGCGAGAGCCGCAACAAGCCCAGGCCGGGACGATCGGCGAAGGTGTCGCCCATCTCGCCACGCCACAGCGGCACATGACGCGGTTCGTCCGGTGGTCCCCAGTGCTTCGGTGCCACCGGTCCGAAGAGGACGACCGACGGCGTGCGGCACGCGGTGGCGAGGTGCGCCATCCCGGTGTCGCCGCAGACGACGAGTTTCGCGGCGTGCACCAGCCGGGCCAGCCGGCACGGGTCGGTGGCGCCCGCCCACACGGAATCCGGCGGAAGCCCGGCGAGTTCGGCTACCCTCCCCGCCAGCAGGCGCTCCGCGCCGCTGCCGGTGATCACCACTTCCTCTCCGCGATCGGCGGCCCACCTGGCGACCTTCGCGAACCGCTCCGCCGGCCAGCGCCGCGCTGCCCGGCTCGCTCCCGGGTGCAAGATCACGGAACCCGGCAGGAGCGGGTCTACCGGGGCGGGGAGCGCCAGATCGGCCGGATCCGCAGGGATGCCGTAGTGGTCGAGCATCCGGCACCAGCGATGCACCTCGTGCTGGTCTTCCCGCCACGATGGCCCGCCGAGGTCCGGCCAGGCGGGGTGCGCATGGGTCAGCACCGTCCGCGCGCCGCTGGACCGGAGCGCCGCCACGCTCTGAGGCCCTCGCCCGTGCAGGTTGACCGCCACCTCCGGCGGCGGTTCGCGCCAGGAGAAGGCGTCCAGCCCGGCCACCGGGTGGAGCCGGTCCACTTCCGGGATCAACGGGAGCATCCCGTTCAAGGCATGCGGCGCCGCCAGCAGCAAGCGGTGCTCGGGGAACGCCCGGCGCAGGCCGCGCAGCGCCGGGACCGCGGTCAGCAGGTCACCGAGTCCCAGTGCGCGCAGCACGAGGACCACTCCTCGGTTCACGGCCACGAGGACTCCTCGGAGTGGCAGACCACCAGCTCCCGGACCTCGCAGCCGGGCGGCTGCCGCATCGCGAACACGACGGCCCGGGCGACGTCTTCGGGCCGGTTGAGCTTCGCGTCGGGAGGAGGCTTGTACTGCTCGTCCCGGCCGTCGAAGAACGCCGTGCGCATGCCGCCGGGCACCAGCATGGTGACGCCGACGCGCCCGCTCATCTCGGCGGCCAGCGCGCGGGAGAAGCCGACGATGCCGAACTTCGACGCGCAGTACGCGGTGGCATCGGGCACGGCCTTCATGCCGAGGGTCGACGAGCAGGTGATCACCATGCCTCTGCTGCGTTCCAGGTACGGCAGCGCGGCGCGCACCACCGCGGCGGTGCCGAGCAGGTTGATCTCCACGACGCGTTCCCAGTCCGCCGGGGGGACCGAGTCGAGCGCGCCGCAGCAATCGATCCCGGCAGCGGTGAACACCGAGTCCAGCCCGCCCACAGCGTCGGCCAGCTCCTGCACCGCGTGTTCGGCCGCACGGCGATCGGACAGGTCGACGCAGGCGAACTTCACCGGCCCCGACGGGACCGCGCGGTCCAGCACCAGCGGCGTGCCACCGTGCTCCGCCACCGCTTCGACCGTTGCGGCGCCGAGTCCGGACGCTCCGCCGGTGATGAGCACGTTACCCAGCTCGTTCATGGATCTCCTTCCTCGCCGCGTACGCCTCCTCCAGGTCGCGCAGCATCCGGGTGGTCGAATAGCCGTCGGTCAACGGGATCAGCACGGTCCGGCCTCCGAAGCGCTCCACCACCCGCGCTTCGGGCAGCAGCGAGGCCTCGTAGTCACCGCCCTTGACCCACACGTCGGGTCGGATCCGCTCCAGCAGCGCGCACGGGGAGTTTTCGTCGAACACCGCGACGGCGTCGACGCACTCCAACGCTTCCAACAGGCACCGGCGGTCGTCGGCGCGCACCACCGGCCGCAGCGGGCCCTTCAGGCGCCGCACCGACTCGTCCGAGTTGATGCACACGACCAGCGCGTCCCCGAGAGCCCTGGCCCGGTTGAGCAGGTTCACGTGCCCCGGATGCAGCAGGTCGAAACATCCGCCGGCGGCCACGACCCGGCCGCCCCAAGCACGGACCTGGTTCACGACCTCGACCGGGGACACCGCACGTCGCGGTGCTTCGTCCTCCTCCGTCGCCCACGCCCCGGCGCCGCCTTCCGCGACGAAGAGGCTGGCGTGCTCGACCGCCTGCCGTACGGCTTCCACTGTGGACATACCGCCGCTCAGCGCCAGCGTCGCGGCCACGGCGAAGCTGTCGCCGGCGCCGCACGCGTCGACGGCAGCGCCTACCTCTGGGGCCGCGACGAGAACTCCCGACGGAGCCACGACCGCGCCGTGGGAACCCAGGGTCACCGCCACCGCCGCACAGCCCCAGCGGCGCCGGAGTTCCATCGCGCCGTCGGCGGCCGGCGCCCCGAAGACGGCCGCTTCGGCCTGGTTCGGCACGACGAGATCGCAGCGGGACACCGGCTCCGCGCCCCTGGGATGGGGGTCCCACACCAGCGGGACGTCCGACGGCAACCTGGAAAGCTCGTGGCGCAGACACGAATTGCTCGTGATCCCCCGCCCGTAGTCCGCCACGAGGACGGCGTCGGCCTGGCGCAGCGCCTCGACGACGCCCGCCTCCGGCGGCAGGTCGGGCACCGCCCCGTCGCCGGTGTCCAGCCGCACCAGGGACTGGCCGCCCGCACGCACCCTGGTCTTGCTCGGGGTACCGCCGGTGAACGGCATGTCCAGCAGCGTCGTTCGCGCGGAGAGCAGGCGGCCGAGCTCCCGTCCGGCCGGATCGGAACCCCGGCCGGCGATCAGGGTGACGCCGGATCCGCGGGCGGCGGCCAGCGATGCCGCCAACCCCGCCCCGCCGGGGCGGCGCTTGCGGGAACCGATGTCCACCACTGGCACGGGTGCGTCCGGGCACAAGCGATCCGCGCGGCCGGAGAGGTCCACGTCCAGCAGCGCATCCCCGACGATCACGAGGTTCACCGCAGCACTTCCCCGGAATCGATGGTCAACGCGTCGAACTCTGCGCACAGGGCGTGCACCAGGGCCAGGTGCATCTCCTGCACCGTTGCCACGCTCGACGACTCGACGGCGACGGCGTCGTCACACATCGCGGCGAGGCTGTTCGGCATCGGCCCGGTCAGGGCCCAGGCGAGCATTCCGATCTCGCGAGCGGTCTTCGCCGCCGCGATGACGTTGTGGCTGCGCCCGCTGGTCGACAGGGCTATCAGGATGTCTCCTCGACGGCCGTGCGCTCGCACGCCCCGCGCGAAGACCTCTTGCTCCCCGTAGTCGTTGAGGATCGCGGTGAACGCCGATCCGTCGGCGTGCAGCGGGATCGCGGAGTACGGCCGGCGGTCCTGCGAGAACCGCCCGGTGAACTCGCCGCTGAGGTGTTGCGCCTCTGCCGCGCTGCCACCGTTGCCGCAGGTGAGAAGCCGCCCGCCGGCCGTCAGCACCTCAGCCAGCGTGCGAGCCCATGAGCGGATCGTGGGCGCGGCGTCGACGGTGCGCAGCGCCGTCAGCCCCAACGACGCGAAGTGTTCCTCGATCATGATGCCGCTCTCCTCGTCGCGGTCACGGGCGTCGCCCGACGCGCCCGCGCCTGCTCGTACACCGCCGCCGTTTCGCGGGCGAGCCGGTTCCAGCCGTAGCGACCCCGCACCAGTTCGACCCCGGTCTCCCCCAGTTCGGCCCGCCAATCGGGATGTGCCAGCAGCTCTCGGATCGCGCGCGCGACCGCCCTCGGATCCCGCGGTGGCACGTGCAATCCCGTGGCCCGGTCGATCACGGTGTCCAGGTGCCCGCCGACGGCCGTGACCACGGGCGGGACCCCGCAGGCCATGGCTTCCAGCGGCACGATGCCGAACGGCTCGTACCACGGAGCGCTCACCACGACGTCGACCGACCGGTACAGCTCGGGGACCTTCTCGTGGTCGATCCGGCCGAGGAAGCGCACCCGGCCCGCGACGCCGAAGCGCCGCGCGATCCCCGCCAGCCGGGCGACTTCGGGATCGGTGTTCCACTCGTCCGGCCCCGGACCACCGGCGACGAGCAGCTCCGCATCCGGGATCTCCGCGAGCGCCTCAATCACCGTGCCGATCCCCTTGCGCTCGACCATGCGGCCGATGCAGAGGATCCGCGGTGGCCGGCTCTCGTCGTCCCCGCTGGCGGGGAAGAACGCGTCCAGGTCGATCCCGCACGGCACGACAGCCGTGCGCGCCGGTGGCAGGCCCAGCTCGGCGAGCTCGCGGACCTCGTCGGAACAGGTCGCGATCACCATGTCGACGCTGTTCGCCAGGCCGGCTTCCAGCCGCACCCGCTGCGGTGGGCTCGTGTCCTTGTCGCCCTGGTGCCGTCGCTTGACGACGCCGAGCGCGTGGAAGGTCTGCAGCACCGGCACTTCCAGAGCCCTCGCACCGCGCAGCGCCGCCAGGCCGCTCATCCAGAAGTGCGCGTGCACGAGATCCGGCGGCTCGTCAGCCCACGCATCCGCGAGGTGCTCCCCGAAATCGCCCATGTGCGGCAGCAGCTCGTCCTTCGGCAGCGGTTCGGGCGGGCCGGCCGGGACGTGCTCGACGGTGAATCCCGCATCGGTGCGCACCGTCGCCGGAAGTCGCGGATCGTCCCTGCGGGTGTGCACCACGACGTCGTGCCCGAGACCGGCCAAGCCGGTCGCCAGCTCCGCGACGTGCACGTTCTGCCCGCCGGCATCGACACCGCCGAGCGCCGCGAGCGGGCTCGCGTGCTCGGAGATCATCGCGATCCTCATCTCGTCACCTCCTCCAACAGGCGGTCCCAGTCGGTCAGGAAGCGACCGAGCGAGTACCGGCTGAGCGCGCCCGCCCGCGCCGCCGCGCCGGCCTGTCTGGCCCGATCGGGGTCAGCGATGAACGCGGCGATCGCGTCGGCGAGCACATCCGGGTTGGTGGACAGCACCCCGGCCTCGGGGGGCACTGCCTCCACGGCCTCGGTCGCCGCGACGGCGACCACCGGCATGCCCAACTGCATCGCCTCCAGCAACGACAGCCCCAGCGACGTCCAGCGGTACGGGTGCACGTAGACGCGGCGCCGCGCGAGGGCGCTGTGCATCGCACGCTGAGGCAGGTCTTCATGCGGGGTGATCCGCCCCGCCGCAAGCCGCCCCGGCAGGTCGTGCACCTGCATCCCGAAGACGTCGAGCGGGGCGGCCTCGGCGAAGCGCGGCAGCAGGTCCGTGCCCGCCACCCGGGCCCGACGGACCGGCTCATTGATCACGAGTCCCGCGTTGGGGATCGAACCGGTGTAGCGGTGCCCGGGATCGACGATGCCGTGCTCGATCACCGACGTCGGCGCTCGGCCGTTGTTCCAGCAGAGCCGGTTGAAGTGCGTGACGTGCACGATCGGGACGTCGCCGCGGCCGGCGAGCGGGTGCCGGCTCTCCACTGCAGGCCCGCGCGGCGTGTCGTGTTCCACGTACACCGCGGCGACATCCACCCCGGGGCGCCGTCCCAGCCACTTCTCCGTCAACTCGAATTCGCGCCGGCGCTGCAGGACGACCACGTCGACGTGCTCGTCCCGCAGCTGGTCCGGCTCGACCTCGACGGCGTTGTCCGGCCAGTCGAAGGTGCGCGCCCTGCCGCGGCCGTCGGGGCCCCGGTCCGGCGTGACCGGGACCAGGTAGGTGTGCGATCCGTGCACGAACGACGTCATCCACGATCCGTGCACGTGCCAGACGAGGATCTTCATGCGGCGACCTCCCCGACCTTCTCCACGGCGGCCAGCACATCGCCCGGGGTCACCTCGGTGAGGCACGGGTGCCCGGCGATCGGGCACACCCGAGCACGCGAATCGCGGCACGGGGCGCTCTGATCACCGAGCAGGATCGCGGGCACGCCGTACGGTGCCCACCGCGCCGCGCGCACCACCGGCGCGAACAGCGAGACCACCGGGGTTCCCACGGCCGCCGCCAGGTGCGCCGGACCGCTGTTGGGCACCACGGCGACGCCCGCGCCGGCCAGCACGGCGGCGAGCTCGGGCAGATCGGTCGCACCGCCGAGGTCCAGCGCCGAATCACCGGCGACGCGCCTGGTCAGCTCACGATCCGCGAACGCCCCGGTGACGACCACGCGCCGCCCCGCGCGTGCCAACGCCTCCACAGCCGCCGCGCAGCGGAAATCCGGCCACTCCCGGGCCGGCGCCGACGCCGCGGGGTGCACGACCACGTAGCCGGGCTCGCCGACGAGGCCGGAAACATCGGGCAGCGGGCCGCGCACCATAAGCCTGCCGTCATCGCCGGGAGGCAGGTCAAAGCCCGCCGCACGGGCCAGGGACAGCGCGCGCTCGGGCTCCGGCGGATCGCCGTCGACGCGGTGCCGGAGGTCGAGCAACGAGCCCGGGTAGTCGTCGCTGATCGCCCCGATCCAGTCCACGCCGGCCATCCGCAGCATCAAGGCGAACGGCAGCGCCGACTGGTGGAACGAGGTGAAGACCAGCGCGGACGTGGGGGCGATCTCCCTCATCCGGTCGATGAATCCGCACACGTCGGCGGATCCGACCGGCGGTGGCTCCGGGTCGATCCACGGAGCGCACCACCGCACCACCTCGTCGACGCCCGGCAGCAGGTGCGCGGCCGACTCGCCGCGCGGGCCCGCCACCATGACCACGGAGTCGGCGTGCGCGGCCACGGCGCGCACAGCAGGGCCGGCGAGCAGCACGTCGCCGATGTTGTCCAGGCGCGCGACGAGGACCCGGCCCGTCATGGCGCGCCCCGGAGCACCTGGTCGACGGCGGCCTGCAGGGTGGGGGCCACTTCCGCCTCGACGACCGCGCGCGTGATCTCCTCCGGCCTGGTGCGGTCCGTGGGAACCAGCACCGCGCGGGCCCCGGCGGCCTTCGCCGCCTCGACATCGGCACCGATGTCGCCGATCACCACGCAATCCCCGCTCGCCACGCCGAGCTGCGCTGCGGCGCGTTCGATCAACCCCGGCGCCGGTTTGCGGCAACCACAGCCCTCGTCGGGGCCGTGCATGCACATCTGCCAGGTGTCCATCGGGCCGACCTGGCGCTCCACCTCGGCGTTGACCACCGCGACGTCGTCGACGCTCAGGACACCGCGCGCCACCCCGGACTGGTTGCTCACCACCCCGATCCGCACGCCCTCGACGCGCAACCGGTCGAGTGCCTGCCGGGCTCCGGGCACCGGACTGACGCGAGCCGGGTCGCCGTTGTACGGCACGTCGTCGATCAGCGTCCCGTCGCGGTCGAACAGCACGGCGGCGGGCTTCCTGCGGCGGGCCGAGCGGTGGGCCAGCTCGCCGCGGAGCCGGAACCAGCACGCGACCGGCGGGATCAGGACGCTCGTGACGAGCATCCTCGTGACCTCGTGCGCGTTCCGCGGTCCGGGCAGGATTCTGCGCAGGGCGAATTCGGCGGTCATCGCGAGCCAGACCGCGGCGCCCAGCCGCGCCGTGGCGCGCCAAGCCCGCCCCCGACCGCACGCCGCGACGAGGGCCGTCGCCGCCGCGGCGGTCGTCACCCCGTGCTGCCGGATCCGGCCGCTGCCTTCGCCGATGCGCTTCCGCCAATTCCGGCCGTACTTCCGCCGCATCAGCGCGTTGTCGGCATTGCCCGCCTGCGCCCTGACGCTGGCGAAGAACCCCGACCGGCGCGCCGGGTGATCGGTCCGCCTACTCCCGTCGACCAGCCGCCAGCCCCTCGACTGCATACGCAGGGCGAGATCGGCGTCCTCCCGGAACGCCCGCGCGAACCGCTCGTCGAAGCCGCCCGTCGCGGCCAGGGCTCGGCGGCGGTAGGCCATGTCGGCGGTGATCCACCACGCGGTGGACAGCCCGGCGACACCACGCTCGGAGTCGGTGTGCCTGCGCCAGTCCGGCAGCGGCACGGTGATCTCGCCCTGACAGCCGGCGACGTTCTCGGCGACGTCGAGATCGCGTTGCAGGTACCGGCGCCACAGCGGGTCGGGAATCACGTCGTCGTCGAGGAAGACCACCCACTCGGCCCCGGCGGAACGCCAGCCCACGTTCCGGGCGGCGGCCGGCCCCCTGCCACCGGACTGCACCACGTGCACGGGCAGCCCGGTGGCGGGCAAGGCCAGCGGCGGCGCCGGATGCGGCCGGTCGTCGACGACGACGACCTCCTCCGGTTCCGGGCCGGCGGCGTGGTCGAGCGCCTGCAGGAGGGTGGCCAGGCTCGGCCGGCCCGTCGTCGGGATCACGACGGAGTAGCGGGCTTCGGGCGTCGTCACGAGCGACCGCCTTTCCGGCGCACCACGAACGAACCCAGCGCGAGCACGTCGATCGCCGACGCGCCGAAGCACTCCAGGGCGTCGACCGGGCTGTCGACCATCGGACGGCCCGCGGTGTTGAAGCTGGTGTTGATGACCGCAGGCAATCCCGTCCTGGCCGTGAAGGAGTCGAGCAGCCGGGCCAGCCGCGGTTCGCGATCGCGGTCGACGGTTTGCGGTCGTGCCGTGCCGTCCACGTGGACCGCCGCCGGGATGCGGTCGCGCCAGTCCTCGGCGACATCGTGCACGAACAGCATGTACGGACTCGGTAGCGGACCGCGCGAGAACACCTCGGCGGCGCGTTCGAGCAGCACCATCGGTGCCACCGGCCGGAACTGCTCTCGTCCCTTGATCTCGTTGAGCCGCTCAACGTTGCCCGCGTTGCCGGGGTGGGCGAACAGCGAACGATGCCCCAGCGCTCGGGGCCCGAATTCGCTGCGCCCCTGGAACCAGCCCACCGTCTGATCGCGGGCGATCGCTTCGGCAGCCACGTCGGCCACGTCGTCGCAGCGCTGGTAGTCGATCTGGGCCCGGCGCAGCAGGGATTCGATCTCCTCGTCGCTCCATTCGGGTCCAAGATCCGCCCCTCGCACCGCCGCGGCGGGTGCTCTGTGCTCGGCCGCCACGTGCAGGGCCGCGCCCAGCGCCGTCCCGGCGTCTCCGGCGGCCGGTTGCACCCACACCTCGCGGAACGGTCCCGCATCGGCGATCCGGGTGTTGGCCACGCAGTTCAGCGCGACCCCACCGGCCATCGCAAGGCATTCCTGGCCGGTTCTGGCGTGCAGCCACTCGGCCAGTTCCAGCAGCACGTCTTCCAGCCTCGCTTGCACGCTCGCGGCCAGCTGCGCGTGCTTCTCGCCGATCTCCTCGTCCGGCCCGCGGCGCGGTACCCACCGCTGCCAGTCGATCTCATCGGTCGCGAAATGGCCGTCTCCGGTGCTGCGGATCAGCTCGGCGAAGTCGGCCCGGAAGACCGGCTCCGCGTAGGACGCGAGCGCCATCACCTTGTACTCGTCGCTGGAGCGCCGGAAGCCCAAGTGATCGGTGAGGTCCTCGTACATCAGTCCGAGGGAGTGCGGAAGCCGTTGCTCGGCAAGGATCTCCAGTCGTCCGTCGCGGTACTCCCCGAGCAGCGCCGAGGTGCTCTCGCCGCGACCGTCCACAGTGATCACGGCACATTCCTCGAACGGAGCAGCGAGGCCCGCGGAGGCGGCATGTGCAACGTGGTGCGGGACGAATCGCACGATGTCCGGATCGAGTCCGGGCAGGGCCGTCTTGAGGAATCCCGGCGCGCGCAACGTGAACGTGGTTCGGAGGTGTTCCCAATTCTCATCCATGCCCGGAAGCGTGTGGTCCACCAGCCGCGGGTCGTAGGAAAACGCGACGGCGTCGAGCTCCGCTGCCGTGATCTCCGCTCGGCGCAAACACCACGCCGCGGACAGCTCCGGCTGTTCCCACGCGGAGAACGGGACCGGGCACTTCCCGTGCTTCCGCCGGGAGAATCGCTCCTCCTCGGCAGCGGCCACGACCTCGCCATCCGCCACAAGCGCGGCGGCCGGGTCGTGGAAGACCGCGTTGACACCAAGCACACGCACGGCAACATCTCCTTGGCAGGCAACGGTTCTTCGACTGGGCGGGAGTTTCCCGACTACATCGCTACCCGCTGAAGCGACTCTCCACACACCGGCGTGCATTCTGCGTGCTCCGCGCGGCGCGGCCAGATCCACTCCTGCCAGTCATTCACCGTCCGCAGCCGCCGGCGAGGTTACTTCCGGCCGGACCGGGTATGCGCGGTACGGGCTCGTCCTGCAGGAGACGATCTCGCCCGCTTGGGAGCGCCCATGGACGAACGACCGAGCACGAGCGTGGTGATAGCCACCCGCAACCGGTGCGACGAACTGCTGCGCACCTTGGACCAGCTAGCACGATTCTCGCCGCGGCCTCCGACCATCGTGGTCGACAACGGGTCTTCGGACGACACCAGGCGGGCTGTCTCCCGATACCACCCGGAGGTGCGGCTGTTCTGCTTGCCACGCAACATCGGCGCGGCCGCACGCAACATCGGCGTCTCATCGGCGTCGACGCCGTACGTGGCGTTCTGCGACGATGATTCGTGGTGGGAGGACGGCGCTTTTCGCCGTGCCGAGGACGTCTTCGCCGTGCACCAGAACATCGCGCTGATCGCAGGCCGGACGCTGGTCGGCCGCGAACAGCGTCCGGACCCGGTGAACGCGCTGATGGCCCGCTCACCGCTGGTGTGCCCGTCGGGGATGCCCGGCCCGCGGATCCTCGGTTTCACCGCGTGCGCCGCCATCGTGCGCCGGGATGCGTTCCTGTCGGTCGGCGGGTTCAACCCGGCGTTGTTCTTCGGGGCGGAGGAGAAGCTGCTCGCTTGTGACCTCGCCGCCGCGGACTGGGACCTCGTGTACGCCGAAGACGTCGTCGCACATCACCATCCGTCGTCGGCCAGGTTGCCCAGCAATGCGAGACGTGCACTCGAATTGCGCAACAACGTGCTCATCGCCTGGCTGCGGTATGCGCCGCGCGCGGCGCTGACAGCGACCGCCGAGCTGCTGAGGTGGTCGATCGCAGACGTCCCGAGTCGGCAAGCCGCTCTAGGGGTGCTGCGCCGGTTGCCCATGGTCCTGCCGCAACGCAAGCGGATTCCCGCAAGCCTGCAACGCGAGTTCGAGATGCTGGACGAGCCGAGCCGATAGGAGGTAATCGCTCATGCTCCCCGGTCGGGTTCTGCGGCGTTGACCGTGCGTGTGCCAAGGCGGAAGCGATCGGCCCCGTCGGCGGGCACGGTGCCGCTCGGGGAACTGTTGCTGCATCTCCTGGCGACGGTTCCGGGTGCCGACATGGCCGGGATCCACGGCAGCTGCGCACTCGCGTCGCTGCACACCGACGAACGGGCCCGGGACCTCGATGCCGGCCAGTTCCGGGACGGCGCCGGACCGTGCGTCGAAGCCGCCCGCAGCGGGCTCGTGGTGCGGGCCGACGTGACGGAAGTACGCGTGCACTGGCCGAGTTTCGCGAGACGGGCCCGGGAGGCCCGCATCCACAGCTTCCTCGTCCTGCCGCTGGCGCAGGACAGCCGACTTCTCGGCACGCTCAGCCTTTACGGGCACCATTCGCACGCCTTCGCGGAAGGCGACGAAGCGCTCGTGCTCGGCGCGCCAGTGCTGGACCTCGCCTGTGCCGCGCTGCGAGCCGAAATCGCTGGTACCGGCGAGCACCCGCTCCGCCCCTGAGCTCATCCCGCTTCCGCAACGCGGTCCGCGAACCAGCCGATCGTCCTCCGCAGGCCCTCGGTGATGCCGACCGACGGCCACCAGCCCAACTCCGCGGTCGCGACCGCGATGTCCGGGCACCGCCGTCGCGGCTCGTCGACCTTCGCCGCGACGTGCTTGATCGCGGATCGCGAACCGACCAGGTCGCGGATGAGCTCCGCCAGCACGCGCACCGACACCTCGCCTGGACGGCCGATGTTCACCGGCGCCGAGCGCGTTGCGCCCGCGACGGCGAGCAATCCCCGGACGGTATCGTCCACATAGCACAGCGACCTGGTCTGGGAGCCGTCGCCGTTGACGGTGATCGGCTCGTCGCGGAGGGCCTGCCGGACGAACGTCGAGACCACCCGGCCGTCGTCGGGCCGCATCCGCGGGCCGTACGAGTTGAACACCCGGGCGATCCGGGTCTCGGTTCCGCGGCTGGCGTGGTAGGCGGTCGTCACCGCTTCGGCGAACCGCTTCGCCTCGTCGTACACCGCGCGCGGCCCGACCGGATTGACGTTCCCCCAGTAGTCCTCGCTCTGCGGATGCCGCAACGGGTCGCCGTAGACCTCGCTGGTCGACACCAGGAGGAACCTCGCCCGGTTGCGGTCCGCGAGCTCCAGCGCGTGCACCGTTCCGGTACTTCCGGCCTGGAGCGTTTCCAGGGGCATGCGGAGGTAGTCCTCCGGCGACGCCGGCGAGGCCATGTGAACGACCAGGTCGACGTCCTCGTCCACCACCGGCTGCTGCGCGATGTCGTGCTCGGCGAGCTCGAATCGCGGATCCTCCCGCAGCGGCTCGACGTTCTCCGCCGACCCGGTGCTGAGGTTGTCCAGGCACAGCACCGACATTCCCCGCCGCAGCAGGCCTTCGCAGAGATGGGATCCGAGGAAACCGGCACCACCGGTGATCACCGCACGCCGAAAGTCCCTGTGCACTCCACCACCCCCGCAGTCTCGCGCCAACCGCTCTACCCGGCACCAGCTCCGCACAAACCAGGAGTGGCGCATCATCGCGGCGGGTACCCGGGCTTCGTGGCCCACCGCGCGGAAGAACCCAGAGCGACCGTGGTGATCATGACTCACCAGCGGCGCGCAGAGGTGCTGCGGACGCTCGACCACATGGCGTCCCTGCCCGACATCGCCCCGATCATCGTGGCGGACAACGGCTCCACCGACGGAACCGCCGCGCACGTCGAAGCGAACCATCCCGATGTGCAGGTGCTGCGCCTCGGGCGCAACCTCGGTGCGGTGGCGAGGAACCGCGCCGCGGAACATGTGACGACGCCGTACATCGCGTTCTGCGACGATGACACCCGGTGGCAGCCCGGCGCGCTGGGCCGAGCCGCCGACGTTCTCGACCGGCATCCCAGTGTGGGTGCGGTCATGGGCCGGTGCCTCGTCGAACCCGATCTCACCGAGGATCCGCTGACCCCGGAGCTCCGGGCATCGCCGGTGCCGGCGCCGTCGTGGCTCCCTGGGCCCGCGCTCCTCAGCATCATGGCCGGGCTCACCATGATCCGGACGAGGGCGTTCCGCCGGGTCGGCGGGTTCTCGCCGCTGCTGTGGCTCGGCGGGGAGGAAGAGCTGCTGGCGCTGGACCTCATCACCCGCGGATGGTGGCTGTGCTGGGACGAGGCGGTCGTCATCCACCACGCGCCGTCGCGTTCCCGGGATGCGAGCCGACGGCGCCAGCTCGGCATCCGCAACACCATCTGGACTGCGTGGCTGCGTCGGCCGGTGACCAGCGCGCTCCGCCGCACCGCCGCGGTGATCGCCGAGGCGCCGAAGGACCGCTGCACTGCCGGCGCGGTCGCCGAAGCCCTGCACCGCTTGCCGGTAGTCCTCCGGGAACGCCGCGTTGTGCCGGATTGGCTGGAACGACAGCTCCGCCTCCTGGAGGAGCCGCAGCGGCACTCGCCCGCCCGCCGCTACGTCGGCTGACCCGCTCCGGACGCCCCGTCTTTACGCCGGTTGGCGGCCCCGCGACCGCGGCGCGCCCGCCGTCCCGTCAGCCGCTTGCCCGGGCGGGTCCACTGCGGCCCCCGGGCCGGGCGGGCGGACGCCGGCTCGGGCGACGGTGGCTGGCCGACTGGGGACGATGCCGGATGTGCACCGGCCAGCCTCACCCACCTGCGGTTCGCCGGCATCGCACGGCGTTCCGGCGAGCGCGAGAACACCGCCCACGCGCACATCGTGGCGATCACCGTGACCGCCCCCGCCACCTCCAGCGCACGGCCGGGGCCCGCGAACTCCGACAGCCACCCGAGCAGCGGGCCGCCGACTGCACCGGCCGCCGCCGCGAACATCCCCTTCACCGCGAGAACCCGGCCACGCATGTCCTCATCGGTGTCCAACTGCACCCGCGTGCCCGTCGCGGTGTCGAGCACCACGGCACCGGCCGCGATCGGGAACAGCAGCAGCGCGAAACCCCACATGGTCGACGTGGCACCGCTGACCAATTGCAGCACGCTGGTTGCCAGAGCCATCGTCAGCACCAAGCGCAATGTCAGTTCCTTGCACGCCGCCGCGGCGAAACCACCGACGATCGTGCCTGCGGCGAAGACCACCGAAAGCGTGCTGTACCCCGCGGGTCCGGCGGCGAGCGGCCCGTTGCTCATGGCGGCCATCGTGACCTGGTAGTTGCGGCCCAAGCAGGAGAGCACGAAGCTGAGCAGGAACAGCTGGATCAGCGGACGATGCCCCAGCACGTAGCGCATCCCGGCCCGGATCCCACGGCGTCCGGGCTCGCTGGTGGCCAAGGCGAACATCCGGTCCGGCCTGATCCGGGCGATCGCCACCAGCACCGCCGCGAAGCTGACCGCGTTGATCAGGAAGAGCAGCGGCACTCCCGTCACCACCACCAGCGCACCGGCCAGGCCCATGCCCAGGATCCGGCCGCCGGAGCTGAGGATCGACCCGAGCCCGAGGGCGTTGCCCAGATCTTCTCGGGGAACCAGCTGGGAACCGAAGCGGCCGAGCGCCGGACCATCGAACACGCTGACCACACCGCCCAGCAGGGCGATCGCGTACACGACCGCCAGCGACCCGTCGCGCCAGGCCGTCACGGCCAAAGCGAGGGCGAGCAGGCCGTGCATCGCCTGCGTCGCGAACAGCACCCGGCGAGTGGGCCAGCGGTCTGCGACCGCCCCGGCCCACGACGCCAGCACCACCCCCGGGAGGGTCTGAAACAGCAGCGAAAGCCCGAGCAGCCCGGGCGACCCCGTCTTGACCAGGACGAACCAGTTCAGCGCGAGGTTCTGCATCCACGCACCGGTGACGGACACGAAGTCCGCGATCGCCCACCGCCGGTAGTTCGGGTGCTTCAGCGCGCGGAACATCGACGCCGGGGCTGCGCGCACGAGGGGAGGTCCCTTCTCGATCAGACGCCCGGCGATCGATATCGGGGAAGCGGAAAGCCGGGTACGCGCCCGCCAGCGAGGCGCTCGGCGCCACACTTCCACCGATTTCCGCGCAGTGACAACGCTTTGTGCGCGGGCTCTCCTGAAAGTGCCGATGTACCGGAGGAATGGCGACGGAGTGCCGAATGACTGGTCACGAAGTGTCAGAAACCGACAGCGGGCAACGTCCTCGGCGCCGGTTACCCGAGAAGTGGGCGGGGTAACGCGTAGCGGACGGACCACTACCGAGGAGACGCGATGCACCAGGAGAGGACCAGTCATCCGGCCAAGCCGGATGACGAAGAGGTGGCCGAGACCACCGCTACGGGACAGCAGCGGCGAGAAGAACTGGACGAACGGACCGACGACGTCCTGGACGAGATCGACGACATCCTCGAGGAGAACCCACAGGACTTCGTCCGCTCCTACGTCCAGAAAGGCGGCCAGTGATGAAGGCGCGCACCGGATTCCCCCGTGCTCGGGCCCGGTGCCGGCGGCGCCGGGCAGTGGCGGGATGAACCGTGCGCGTTCTCATCACTGGATGGCCGAGCTTCCTGCACGGCGAAGCGACCGCAGGCGACGTGCGCAGCATGTGCGCGGTTGCGGACCGGCTCGCTTGCGACGGCATCGCCCACGACGTCGTGTGGAGCCCCCGGTTCGCCCCCGACAGCCTGCAGATGGAAGACGCGGATCCGGCGGACTACACGCACGTCGTCTTCGCCTGCGGCCCCCTCTCGGGATGGCAGATCGAGCAGCTCCACGACCGCTACCCGCGCAGCCGGCGGATCGCGGTCGGTGTGACGGTGATCGACGCATCGGATCCGGCCGCTGCCAGGTTCGACCTGGTCCTGCCCCGCGATGGCGTCGGGACGACCGCTTCCACCGACCTGGCTACCCGTGCCGTGGACGCGGCGACGCCGGTCGTCGGGGTGGTGTTGGCCCCTGGGCAACCCGAGTACGGGCAGCGCCGACGCCACCAGTCCGTCCACAATGCACTGGAGGGGTGGCTGCTCGGGCTGGACTGCGCACGGCTGCCGATGGACACCCGGCTCGACACCACCGACTGGCGCCTCTGCGCCACGGCGGAGCAGTTCGCCGCGCTGGTCGCCAGGACCGATCTCGTCGTGACGACGCGGTTGCACGGCCTCGTCTTCGCCTTGTGCGCGGGCATTCCGGCCCTCGCCGTCGACCCCGTGGCAGGCGGCGGGAAGGTTTCGGCGCAAGCCAGCGTGTGGGAATGGCCAGCCGTCATCGGAGCCGACCGCCTGGGCGTCGGCCGTCCGCGAGAGGAGCTCGATCGCTGGTGGACGTGGTGCCGGTCCGCCGCGGCGAAGGAACAAGCCGAGCAATGCCGGGCCGCCGCCGGCGCCGGCTCTCCGCTGCTCCAGCTGTTGTCACGCCATCTCCGTGACAGCCGCTTGCTCGCGGCCGACCGGGAAGCGTTGGGGTAAAGGGCGATGCCTTCTGCTCGAAGGCCCGTCAACCTCGATATGCCTCGATCTTGACAACCCGGACCTGCATCGTGCGGCCGTTCGGCAGCACGTACTCTCGGTCCTCCCCCTCCGCGGCGCCGAGCACGGCCTTCCCCAGCGGGGAACGTGGCGAGACGACCTCCGCCGTTCCCGGCGCGGCTTCCTCGCTCGTGGCTAGCAGGAAGGTCTCGACCTCGCCGTCCTCGAAGCGCAGGGTGATCAGCGTCCCCGGTACTGCCGTCCCCGCGTCCCGCGGCGGGGGCGCGGTGTGCGCATCGCGCAGCAGCGCTTGCAGTTCCCGGATGCGGGCCTCCTGCTTCTCCTGCTCTTCGATCGCTACCTGGTAGCCGCTGTTCTCCCGCGGATCTCCCTCTCGGCGGGCCAAATCGATCTCCGCGGCCACAGCGGGTCGCCGGGCGACCAAGGAATCCAGTTCCTGCCGCATGCGTTCGTAGGCCCGGCTGCTGAACCAGGTGGCGCGTCGTTCCTCCATGGTCACTCCCTTGCCGGACCCCCACGCGCTGCCGCCACCCTGGTTCACCGCTGCAGCCTCGAATAGGCGAGCTGGAGGAAGTCGGCTCCGGCCAGGACGGACAGCGTCATGGCGATGAGCCGGGTGAAGCGCGGCGCGAAGATCACGCCGAGGGTGAAGCCGGTAGCGATCCACAGGTCCATGCAGAACGGGCACGTGATCAGCTCACCGATGGCGTGCCGGGTTTCGCTGCCCCGCCGCACCTCCTCCTCGACTTCCGAAGGTCCGCCCGACTCCTTGTAGCGGGCGAACGGCACGCGCAGTGGACTCGTGACGGCGTCCTTGGAAATCAGGCGGGACAGCTTGTGCGTCCCGGCCGTGAAGAACAGCACGTCAAGCACCCGCACCCCGGAGGGCAACCGGTTCCCGCTCGCCGCGACCACTCCCGCTGCCCCGGCGACCAGACCGGCGAAAGCGGCCATCACCAGGACATATCCACCCAACGGGCGTGGTAGGTCGCCGCGGTAGGTCTCCGCTTCTTCCCGGGCTCGTTCGCCGGGAGTGGACGTCTCCGCCATGTTCATCCGCCTCGCAAGGATCGATCTTCACCGCGCCGGCTCCGACGTAATCGCCGGTGCACACCGCTAGAGGTACCCGCCCAGGATTCGGTCAACGCGCCCGGAGACTCGCGAGCACGACTCCCATGGCCGCTGCGTGGTACGACGTCTTCGTGCTGCCGTCCGGGCGCATCGGCATCGTGATCGGGGACGTGGTCGGCAGCGGCCTGGCGGCGGCGATCACCATGCGCCGGCTGCGCAGCGCCCTGCGCGCCTACGCCCTCGAAACAACCCCGTCGCAACCACGTTGCACATCTCGATGGCCGGACACCTGCCGCCGGTCATCGGCGCGCCCTCCTGCCGCAGCCACCTCGCCGAGGTCCCGGTGGATCGCGGTTGCGCAGTTCGCTGATGACGGCTCGCAGCAATACGCGCATCAAGTCGACGCCCGCCAGGGAAATGGTCACGTCACCGGTGACGACGACGCCGCCGCCGGTCAGCAGTCGGTCCAGCAGGTCGACGAGTGCGATCTCGCGCGTGTCACGCAGCGAATCCTAAATCAACTGCGGCTGAGCGCCCGTTCCAGCTGGTCCTTGGTCATCTTCGAGCGGCCCTTGATGTTCTGGCGACGGGCGTCGTCGTACAGCTGCTGCTTGGTCCGGCCGCCGGGGCCTTGCCGCTTGCCCGACCTCTTCCCGCCTCGCCGATGCGGCGACATGTCCTGGGTCGACGTTTTGCTCTGCTGACGCGCTTGTCCCTGCTGCGCCCGATCCTTGTTCACCGTCCGCGCAGCGATCTCCTGCGCACGTCCAGTGCTCGACCCGCGCTCCTGCGCCTGCTCCTTAATGTGCTCGTACTGCCGCTCTTGCTTCTTGTTCCAGCTCTGCTGCGGCATCGTTCACACCCCTCTCGAAGGGCTCCGACAGTCTGTGGGCTACCCGCAGACGCGGGAAGAACACTTTTCTTTCGCGCATCTCGACAGGGGAGCCTGGACCTGGCTCTGCACCTGTTGGCCGGCTATTTCGTCGGCAAGGTGGTGCTCGGGTTGATCGCCTTCGGATTCGTCGCCTTCGGCGTCTTTTGCTTCGTAACGGCGAGAACTGACCGCCGATAGCCGCACCGCGATTGCCCGGGCCGGCAACCGGGTAGGTCCGAGGAGATATGGAGTGGATGCATTGCAGCAGGCCCGGGCGTGCGAGCCGGTGATCGGGGCGAGGTGCCTATGCGGGTAGCGACGGAACCTCCAGAGGCCATCAAGGTGGAGGAACGTCTCTGGATCCCGATGTCCGATGGCATCCGGCTGGCGGGCCGCATCTGGCGGCCAGCCGCCTCCGACGCCACACCGGTGCCGGCCATCCTGGAGTTCATCCCGTACCGGCAGCGGGACCTCACCGCGCGCCGCGACTCCATCAATCATCCCTACCTGGCCGGACACGGTTACGCATGCGCGCGGTTCGACCTGCGCGGCAGCGGCGATTCCGAAGGCGTGCTCACCGACGAGTACCTGGAGCAGGAGCTCAGCGACGGCGAGGAAGTCCTCGCGTGGTTGGCCGAGCAGCCGTGGTGCAGCGGGCGCACCGGCATGATGGGCATCTCCTGGGGCGGTTTCAACGCCTTGCAGCTCGCCGCCCGACGCCCGCCGAGCCTGGCCGCGGTCGCGGTGCTCAGCTGCAGCGATGACCGATACGCCGACGACGTGCACTACATGGGCGGCTGCCTGCTCAGCGACAACCTGTCGTGGGCTTCGACGATGTTCGCCTACAACTCCTGCCCGCCCGACCCGGCCAGCGCAGGGCACCGGTGGCGTGATCAGTGGCTCGAGAGGCTTTCCGGTAGCGGCCTGTGGATGGAGGAATGGTTGCGCCACCAACGCCGCGACGCCTATTGGCGGCACGGCTCGGTGTGCGAGGACTACCGCGACGTCGACTGCCCGGTCCTGGCGGTCAGCGGCTGGGCCGATGGCTATTCCAATGCCGTCTTCCGCCTCATGGAGCACCTGCGGGTGCCCCGCCGCGGGCTCCTCGGCCCCTGGTCGCACAAGTACCCGCACCTCGGCGAGCCGGGGCCCGCGATCGGGTTCCTGCAGGAACTCGTCCGCTGGTGGGATCACTGGCTCAAGGACGCCGACAACGGCGTGATGGACGGCCCGATGCTCCGCGCGTGGCTGCAGGAGAGCATGCCGCCCTCCACCGCCTACGACCAACGGCCCGGCCGCTGGGTCGGGGAACCGTCATGGCCGTCCCCGCACGTCGAGCGCGTGCGCTGTCCGCTGGGGCAGAACCTGATAGCCCGGCCCGGCGCGGAACCCGAATCCCGGCCCCTGTCGATCGAATCGCCGCTGTCCCTCGGCCAGTTCGCCGGGAAGTGGTGCTCGTACAACGCACCGCCGGATCTGCCCTACGACCAGCGCGAGGAAGACGGCGGCGCGCTCGTCTTCGACACCGATCCGCTCACCGAGCGCTGCGAGATCCTGGGCGGCCCGGTGGCCGAACTCAGCCTGGAGGTCGACCAGCCGGTCGCGATGGTCGCCGTGCGCCTCTCCGACGTCGCCGCCGACGGCCGCGCGACCCGCGTGACCTACGGGCTGCTCAACCTCACCCACCGCGACGGCCATGCGGAACCCAGCCCGCTGGAGCCCGGCAAGCGCTACCAGGTGCGGGTCCAGCTCAACGGCGTCGCGCAGGCCTTCCCCCCTGGGCACCAGATCCGCATGGCGCTGTCGACCTCTTACTGGCCGCTCGCCTGGCCGCCGCCCGATCCCGTGCGGCTCACCGTGCACCCGCAGGACAGCGCGCTGATCTTGCCGATCCGCCCGATCCGGGAACCCGACGAAGCACCCTTCCCGGCCTTCGAGGAGCCGGAGGGCGCACCGCCGCTTATGAGCGCCCAACTGCAGCCCGGCGAAGAGCGGTGGACCGTGTCGCGTGATCTCGTCGGCTACGAGTCGGCGCTGGAAGTCGTGAAAGATCTCGGGGTGGTGCACTTCGAGGACATCGATCTCACCGTGACCCGTCGCGCCTACGAGCGCTACAGCTGGACCGCCGACGATTTCGGGTCGGTGCGGGGCGAAGTCGAGTGGACGATGGCGTTCGAGCGCGGCGACTGGTCGGTGCGCACGCACACCCGCACGGTGCTCGCGTCCACTTCGGGCGAATATCACCTGCACGCCGAGCTCGACGCGTTCGAAGGATGCAACCGGGTTCACTCGCGCAACTGGCAGCGCTCCATCACACGCGACCACACATGATGATCAGCGCTCCCCGACTCCGGTGTCCATAGTAGAACTCGGTCGGTCCGGTCCGCGTTTCTACGCTTCGCCCCCGGGTAATGCGTAGTTGTCGACGCACTGTTGCAGGAGTTCGCGACGAGTGTTCCCGTGGGCGAGAGGGCGGTGGAGCTCGGTGGTTCGCCCGGTCAACGTCTTCGCGCTGGGACTCGATGAACGCAACCTCGTGCTCCTGCAAGACTTGGCTCGCCTGCGCCCGTACCGCTTCCACGCACTGCTCGAAAAGGCCGAGCTCATGTACGAGGACAGGCTATCCCTCGCTGAGCTCCTGGACGAAGCGCACCGGCGGCTGCAGGCGTTCGACGGCACCATCGATGCGATCATCGGCTACTGGGACTTCCCCACCAGCTCCATGGTCCCGATCCTGTGCACCCATTACGGCCTGCCCGGGGCGAGCTTGGAATCGGTCGTCAAGTGCGAGCACAAGTACTGGAGCCGCCTGGAGCAGCGCAAGGTGACCAACGCGCACCCGGCGTTCGACCTGATCGACCTGGGCGGTAATCCACAGCCACCGCCCGGGCTGCGCTACCCGATGTGGATCAAGCCGGTTAAGTCCTACTCCTCCGCGCTCGCCTTCCGGGTCACGGCGGACGACGAACTCGAACACGCGCTGACCGAGATCCGCGAGGGCGTCCACCACATCGGGCAAGCCTTCGACTTCCTCCTCGGCATGCTCGAACTGCCACCGGAAATCGCCGCCGCGGGCGGACAGGCCTGCCTTGCCGAAGAGGAGATCAGCGGACAGCAGGCCACCGCCGAGGGGTACTGCTACCGCGACCGGCCGCACGTCTACGGCATCGTCGACTCGGTCAGCTACCCCGGCACGTCCAGCTTCCTCCGCTACCAGTACCCCTCGCACCTGGCAACCGAGGTCCAGAAGCGGATCACCGCCATCGCCGCGAAGGTGATCATCCAGATCGGCCTGGAGGACTCGCCGTTCAACATCGAGTTCTTCTGGGACCGGGAGACCGACAAGCTCAACATCGTGGAGATCAACCCCAGGCTTTCCCAGTCGCACGCCCCGCTGTTCAAACTCGTCGACGGCCTCCCGAACCACCAGTGCATGGTGCAGCTCGCACTGGGCGAAGAGCCGGAAATGCCGCACCGGCGCGGCGAGCACGCCGTCGCCGCGAAGTGGTTCCTGCGCACCTTCGCCGACGCGACCGTCCGCGAGTGCCCGGCCGCGGAGGACATCGAGCTGGTCAAGCGGGAAATGCCGGATGCGATCGTCGATATCCCCGTCACCCGCGGGCACCGGCTGTCCCGGTTGTCCGCCCAGGACAGCTACAGCTACGAGCTCGCCACCTGCTACCTCGGAGCCGGCGACGAGGCCGAACTCACCGAGAAGTTCAACCGCTGCAAGGAATTGCTTCCGTTCACCCTCGACGAGGACTCCTGATCCACCCGCTGGAAGATGTCGTAGCCGTGCGGGGCCTCGTCCAACGGCAGCCGGTGCATCGCGAGGTCGCGCACCCCGAGCGGGTCCGCCTCTGGCAGATCCATGCGGCCTGTCGAGATACTGGTGATGCGGTGTTTTCCGCCGGATTACGAACGTCCACAAGCCAAGGAAAAGCGCGAGAACCAGGCCAAGCAGTTCTGCGCGGTCTGGCCCGTGCGTACCGAATGCCTTGATCACGCCCTGGCCTGCATCGAGCCCTACGGCGTGTGGGGCGAGCTCAACGCCCACGAACGCCGCCGGCTTCGCCAGGACACCCCCGACCGGTCCCCGCGGGAGACAAGAGGCTGGATTTTCACTCGGCCTCAGCTGGCAGCTGGTCCCGCTGGACGTCCCGGTCGATCTGGTCGATTACCTCGCTGAGCAGCCGGTTGCAGGCCTCTCATGTTGGGTCTTGCGGGAACGGCAGGACCACGGCGCGCCGGGTGTGGCTGAAGATGATGGACGTCCGCACGTTGACGATCTCCCGCCGCTCGGTGAGGCGGTCGAGCACGAAGGAGTTGAGGTGGTCGTTGTCCGTGACGGCGATG
Organism: Saccharopolyspora sp. NPDC045941; assembly: GCF_056431445.1. Lineage (NCBI taxonomy): Bacteria > Bacillati > Actinomycetota > Actinomycetes > Pseudonocardiales > Pseudonocardiaceae > Saccharopolyspora > Saccharopolyspora sp. NPDC045941. The sequence goes on along the minus strand of NZ_JBWKKU010000073.1, from coordinate 20,816 downwards.
TGCAGCAGGAAGTCGTCGTCACCGGACATGACGAACACCGACAACACCTCCGGCAAGGTCTCCACGAACTTGGTGAACGACTCGATCACCGAGCGGTTCGGGGGTCGCAGCCGCACCGCGACCATCGCCTGCACCGGACGACCGATCCGGCGCAGGTCGACCTCCGCGCGCCTGCCGCGCAGGACTCCCAGCCGGGTCAGCCGGCGGACCCGTTCCAGGCAGGTGGACTGCGCGGTGTTCAGCCGCGCGGCCAGCTCCTTGTTCGTCAGGCCCGCATCCTCCTGCAGGAGCGTGAGCAAGGCCGTATCAAGTTCGTCCATGGTCACCATTCAAAGCCATAAGTCGAGCCAAATTCGGTAGATCGTCTCGATCTCTGAATCTAACACGTATGCTAGACATCTAAGCCGTAGATGCTGCTACCGTCGCGGCCATGACTCTCCGTGACGACACTGCCGTGGAAGCCATCACCGCTACCTCCGCGGGCGTGCGCCGTGTTCCGTCGCGCGCCCTCGGCCTGTCCGTGGCGGCGGTGCTCGCGGCGGCGCTGATCTGGAGCAGCTCGTTCGCGGTCACCAAGGTGGCCCTCGCCGAGATCCCGCCGATGACCATCGGCGCGCTTCGGTTCGTCCTCGCGGCCGTGGTACTCGGTGTACTGGTGCACGCCAAGCAGGACAAGCGCCTGCCCACCGTGCGCCAGCGGATCACGATCGGGATCGCCGGGCTGTTGGGCATTTCGCTCTACTTCGCCCTGGAGAACGTCGGTGTCGACTTGGCCTCCGCGTCCGACGCCACGCTGATCGTGGCGTCCTACCCGATCATCACGCTGGTACTGGAACTGCTGTTCGGTCGGGCGAGCTTCTCCGTCGTGCGACTGGTCGGCATGCTGGTCGCCATCGGCGGCGTGTGGCTGGTGGTGCGCGACGGCGCGACCGACCACGGGGCCGATCATCTGCTCGGCGACGCCATCCTGATCCTGGGCGGTGTGGTGTGGGCCGCGTACAACCTGGTCGCCCAGCGGAACAAGTCGGGGGCCTCGCCGATCGTCGTCACCTACTACCAGACGGTGGCGGGCGCGGGTGGCTTCGTCGTGTTGTCGCTGTTCGAGATCGACCGGTGGTCCGTGCCCTCGCCCGGAGGCGCCCTGCGCATCGCGTTCCTGGCGATCTTGTGCTCGGTGGTGGCGTTCCTGCTGTACAACTACGGCCTGCGCGGGCTGGTGCCCAGCGTGGCGGTCAACCTGCTCAACATCGTCCCGGTCGCAGGCCTGGGGTGGGCGGTGCTGCTGGCCGACGAGACCTTGTCCGGCACCCAGGTCGTCGGCGGCGCGGTGGTCATCCTCGGTGTCGTGCTGGGGCTGTACCGCGACTCGCGCGACGGCGCGGAGGCCGGGACGGAACGGGAAGAAGCTCCGGTGGAAGGGCGATAGATGACTGAGAAAGCCGATTACAAGTGCGCGATCGTGGTCAGCGACCAGCTGCCGACCGGGCTGGGGGCCAACGCCGCCGCCGTGCTGTCGCTGCCCCTGGGCCACCGCGTGGACGGCCTGGTCGGCCAGGACGTCAAGGACGCCACCGGGGTGATCCACCCCGGCATCGCCTACGTGCCCGTGCCGATCCTGAAGGGCACGCAGGGCCAGGTCGACGCCATCGTGCAGGCCGCCGCGGCGCACGACGACGTGTTCTTCGTCAGCTTCAGCTCGCTGGCCCAGGGGTGCCGGACCTACGAGGAGTACATCGACAAGATGTCCGCCACCCCGACCGCCGACCTCAACAGCGTGGGCGTCGGGCTGCACGGCCCGCGCAAGCCCGTCAACAAGATGGTCGGAGCGCTTCCGCTGTTCCGCTGACCCGTTGGGCGGCGCCCGCAGCACCTCGGCGGGATGCTGAAGGCCCCCGGCCAGCAGTGGCAACGCCTCAACGCCTCCGCTGTCTCGGCGGATTCGCGGAAGACTACACCACCACCCGGGTGCCGGAAGCTCGCGCCCATCATGGGCAAGCAGGTCAAGAGGTTCTACATCGAGAAGTACGGCGAAAAGCCACCTGCCACCGAGGACATCGTGAGCCGCCACACCGTGACGGTGGCCCAGTACCAAGAACAGCACCGGCCGCTGTTCGACGCACCCTGACCACCGCCCTGGAACGCGATACTGGGCCGATCGATCTGGACGAGATCTTCGAGTTCGGATTGCAACGCCACCTCGACGGACTGGCTGCCCTGCTGCCTCCGTCCACTGTGAGCTAGAAGGGCCGATAGTCGGTGTCGTAACCGAAATACCTCGGACCGGCCAGCTCCAGACCGGCGGGACTGGTCCACCTCGGGTCGCACGGCGTGGCCAGCACGCTGACGCGCAGTCCGTACCGCATGCCTTCGGTGGTGACCGGTTCACCGGTCTCGGTGTCCAGCACGCAGATCAGGTCGGGCGTCGTCGCCACGACAGAACCGTCCACTGTGGCCAGCAGATGTTCGTTCTGGAAGTCCAGCTCCAGCACCTGGCCCGCCCCTTCCAGAACGGCCCTGCCCCGGGCGAAGCCGCCCTCGGTGCGGCGCTGGACGTCGACCACCTTGCCCGCCAGCAGGTGCCTGCCGCCGAGCAGCTCACGCGCCGCGTCGACCGGGTCGGCATGGCCCGCTCGCGCTCGGCGGACCTCCTCGCCGAGCCGCTGGGCCAGCGTCAGCGTGGCCGGCACCAGTCCATCGGCGAGCTGGTCGCCACGCATAACCGTGTCCGCGCAACTGATCTGGCAGCCCAGCTGCACGCAGACGGTGCGGGCGATGCGTTCGGCGGTGTGGTTGTCGACCGCGCGGACGACCATCGTGTTGCCCTTGTCGTCGGCGATGGCCATCGGGGTGTTCGCGACCCCGATCAGACCCGGCAACACCATCTGTGCCTCCGGGAACGCACGGCCCATCGCGTCGCCGTCGATCACCGGCAGCCCGGCCTCGGCCGCGGCGGCCAGCGGGAGCATCGAGTTCACCCCGCCGATCTCGATCGGCACGATGTGGGTCGCGCGGCGGCCGAGCACCTCCTCCAGCGCCCGCAGCGCGGTGATCTCCTCGCTGCCGTTGGGCAGCTTCTCCAGCAGCACCGTCGGTGCGCCGAGCCCGGAGATCGGCACCACGGTGGCGTCGGCGGGGACCTCGTCGATGTCGACGACGGCCACCGGACCGTTGCGGCGGATCGCCTCCCGGGCCAGCAGCTTGCCGACGTAGGGATCACCGCCGCCACCGGTGCCGAGGATGCCCGCGCCGCGGGCGATGTCGTCGAGGTCGTCGATACCGATCTCACGCATTCGCGGTCTCCTTCGCACCGATCCGGGACAGGTCCAGGTCGCCGACGGCTCTGACCCGGATGCGGGTGGCGCCGCCGGGCAGGTAGGCCAGCGGCACTTCCTCGATGTCGGCGACGCGGACCGTGCCGGGCCGGGCGCCCGCGTCCTCGGCGCGCGCCACGGCTTCCTCCCTGGCATGGTCGAGCACCACCGTCCGCTTCCCGTCCGGAATCCGGAAAACGCGGTCGACTTCGCCGCCGACCTGGGCGATGGCCGCGCCCACCGCATTGGCCACGTCGAAGTGACCGGGGCGGTGCACGTCCGGGAATCCGGGCAGCTGTCCGGGGACCAGGACGCTGCCGCCGCCGACGGCCACCACCGGCAGCGGCGCCGCCGAGGTCCGGATGCGGTCGACCGCGTCGGCAAGCCGTTCAGCCACCCGCCGCAGTGCGGCGGTCGCGAACGGCCGGTCCAAGTGCGCGACCAGCGCCGGGTCGCCGATCTCGGCGAAGCCGCAGGCGACCGCCAGGTCGGTGGCGGTCAGTGTCGAGCCGCCGAACACCAGCGCCTCGTCAGTGAGCCGATAGCCGACGCTGCGCGGGCCGACCTCGCCGTCGTCGCCGATCAGCGATCCGCCGCCGATGCCCAGCGACAGCACGTCGGGGATCCGGAAATTGGTGCGCACCCCGGCGGCCTCGCTCTCCCCCGCCGCCTCGCGGGGGAATCCGGCGGTGAGAATGCCGATGTCGGAGGTCGTGCCGCCGACGTCGACCACCGCGCAGTCGGCGAGTCCGGACAGGAATGCCGCGCCGCGCATGGAGTTCGTGGGTCCGGAGGCGAAGGTCGCCACCGGATAGCGGCGGGCGAAGTCCAGGTCCATCAGCGTGCCGTCGTTCTGCGACAGCAGGAACGGCGCAGTGATGCCGACGTCGGCCAGCGCCGCGCCGAAGGAGTCCACGATGGTCACCGCGAGTTCGCGCAGGGCAGCGTTGATGATCGTGGCGTTCTCCCGCGCCAGCAGCCCGACCCGGCCGATCTCGTGCGACAGCGACAGGTGCACGTCGCCGAGTTCGGCGGCGAGGATCTCCGCGGCGCGCTGCTCGTCCTCGGCCGCCGCCGGCGAGAACACCGACGACACCGCCACCGAGCGCACCCCGTGCGCGGCGATATCGGCCGCGACCCGGCGGAGTTCGGCAGGGTCCAGCGCCGACAGCGGACGGCCGTCGAACTCCCGGCCGCCGTGGCAGAGGTAGGCGCGCCCGCCGACGGCGGCGCGCAGCCGCTCCGGCCAGTCGACCATCGGCGGCAGCGCCGCGGTGGCGGGCAGGCCCAGCCGCACCGCCGCCACCGGCGCCAGCCGCGCTCCTTCGACCAGCGCGTTGAGGAAGTGCGTGGTGCCGATCATGACCGCGCTGATCCGGCCGGTGTCGCAGCCCGCCAGCATCCGGCGGACGGCGTCGGCGACACCTGTGGTGACGTCGGCGGTGGTGGGCGACTTGGCGGTAGCCAGCACCCGGTCGTCGTCGCCCAGCAGCGCCGCGTCGGTGTTGGTGCCGCCGACGTCGATTCCGATTCGCATCGAGGGACCTCTCAGTGGGTGGATTCCAGTGCTGCGGCGGGTCGCGCCGGTTGCTCAACGGGGATCTCGCCGCGTCCCCGGACCAGACCGAGCGCGCCCGCGGCGAGGTAGCCGAGCCCGGCCAGTAGCAGCGAGTTGAGGGCGGGGATGCCCCACCACTGGTAGTGGTCGGAGAGCCAGCCGACGACGGAGGCGGCCGGCCACAGCACGATCGTCGCGGGCACCCAGGCTGGTTCGGTCTCTGGCAGCCTGCCGAGCGCGCGGGAGGCGTCCAGCTGCGGGCGCCAGTGCCGGACCCCGAAGTACTCGGCGACCACGATCCCGGCGATCGGCGGGGTGAGCACGCCGAGGAAGGTCAGGAAACCCTCGAAGGCGTCGAGGATTCCGGCCGCCGCGGCGAGGCTGCCCAGCACGCCGACCACGATGGTCACCCGCACCCGGCTCAGCCGGATCCCGGTCAGCGACTCGACCGCGTTGATCAGGCCCAGCGTGGCCGAGTACAGGTTCCAGTTGTTGATCTTGACGGTCGCCGAGACCAGGATGATCACTCCGGCGACGCCGGAGGACGCGGTGATGATCGCGATCACGTCGGAGGTCTTCACCGCGTAGGCCAGCAGCACCCCGGCCAGCCCCAGCACGTACTCGCCGAGTGAGATGCCCACCACGGTCTGCTTGACCACGTCCGCGGCGTTGCGGTTGAACCGCGTCATGTCCGGGGTGGTCACCGCGCCGACGATGTAGGAACCGGCGACGATCGTCGCGCCGGTGGCGATCGACATCCCGGTGCCGAAGGGCGGCGAGGCGACCAGGTCGCCGATGCTGTGCCGGGAGATCTCCACCGACATCGCCCAGCCCGCAAGGCCCAGGAACGCCGGCACGGTGACGAACGCGGTCCAGCCCATCGCCCGGAATCCGCGCAGCACCAGGGTCGTCACCGCCAGCCCGGTGATCAGGCACCAGCCCCACAGCGGGATCGCGCCGACCAAGGAGTGCAGTCCACTGGCGAACACCGCGGTCTGCACGCCGAACCAGCCGAACAGGCTCACTGCGATCACCAGCCCGATCAGCACTGAGCCGTAGCGGCCGAATCCGGCCCAGCGGGTCAGCACCGACGTCGACAGGCCTTCGCGCATCCCGGCGATGCCGACGAAGATGCAGACGATCTCCAGGATCACCGATCCCAGCGTGAACGCCCAGAACGCGCCCCAGAACGACAGTCCGGCGCCGAGCGTGGCGCCGAGCAGGAACTGGGTGAGGTCGGAGAGCTGGCCGAATCGCTGCACGGCCACGTTGAACCAGGAGTAGCGGGCGGATCTGGGCACCCGCTCCAGCGGGTAGTCCGCATCGGACTGCGACATGGGAGATCCTCACGTCTCGGGGGTCACCGGTGGCCCGGCGGCGCGAGCGCGCAGCCGGATCACCGTGCCTTGCAGGTAGGGCACCGCCGTGCGCTCGACGCCGATGACGCGCACGTGGCGCGGATCGGCCCCGGCGCGCACCGCGCTGGCGCGGGCGCCCTCGCGGATGTCGTCGATGGCGGCGTCGATGTGCGGGTCGAGCCGGACGATCCGCTCGAACCGGCCGCCCACCGGGCTGGCGGCGGCGCCGATGGCCCCGGCGACCGCGCCGTGCTCGGGCCGTACGGTCTCCATGTCGCCGGGGAGCTCGGCCTCGGTGCCGACGACCACGATCGGCAGTCGTCCGGCGGCCGGTCGCATCCGGTCGATTGCCTCCGCCCACCGGTGCGGGGCGGTGCCGTCGACCTGGACCAGATCGGGCGTGCGGAAGCAGACCGGCACCCCGCCGATCCGCTCGCCGTGCCCGGATTCCTGCGGGTAGCCCGCAGTGAGCGCGCCGATGCGGCCGTTGCCGACGTCGGCGACGATCGCGTCGCCGAACCCGGTCAGCACGCCCGCGCCGCGCAGGGCGCTCGCCGGACCGCTGCCGAGGCTCAGCCCGGGGTGGGCGCGCAGGTACTCCAGGCTCATCAGGGTGCCGTCGCCCCTGGTCACCAGCACGCTGGTGGAGTGCAGCCCCAGTCCGGAGAGCGCGTGTTCGAGCCGGTCGGCCAGATCGGTGGTCAACCGGCTGAGTGCGGCGTCGAGCACGGCGGTGTTCTCCCGCTCGATGAGCCCGAACGGCCCGATCTCCCCGGACAGCGCGATGTGTGGCGCGTCGCCGACCTCGCGGCGCAGCAGCTCGGCGACCTCGTGCTCCTGCTCGCCGTGTGCGGGCGAGAACACGCCGCAGACCGCGAACGCCTCGGCCTCGCCCGCCATCCGGGCGGCGAACCGCGCCACCGCGTCCCGGTCCAGCGGCGTCTCCTCCTCCCGGACGAGCCCGGAGCCGCCGCCGACGACCGCGACTCCCGCGCACACCGCGGCGTGCAGGTCGGGCGGCCAGCCGAACAGCGGCCGCACCGCATCGGATCTCGCGCCGATGCGGACGACACCCACGCGGGCGAGACCTTCGCGCCGCACCACGGCGCGTTCGGCGACGGGGAAACCGATCACGACCTGGTGCGCGTTGGTACGTCGGGACGGCAGTGCGCGCACTGCGGTCCCGACGCTGACGACGGCGTCGTCGACAGACTGCACGCTGGTCGAGACGACCGTGCCTTCGGTGAGCAGCACCGCGTCGGTCCGGTCGGGGCCCACGTCCACGCCGATGATCACGACAGGCCCTCCAGTCCGAACGCGGCCGGCCCGCCCAATCGCAGCCCTTGCGGGGTGCGCCACACGGGTGCGCAGTCGAGCACCAGGACGCTGACCCGCAGCCCGTAGCGAAGACCGTCGACCGGGATCGACTCGCCCGTGCGGGTATCGACCACGGCGATCAGCTCGGGCACGACGGCCGTCGGCAGGCCGTCCTCGAACACCGCGAGGTACTCGGTGCGCGCCTCGATCCGCAACAGCCGCCCGTCGTCGTCGCCGAGTCCTTCCAGCAGCACCTCGGTGGCCGCGTCGCTAGGGTGCCGGACCTCCCGCGCCTTCGTCCGCGCCAGCACCCGGGCCTGTTCCAGCCCGGAGCCGGGCACGCCATCGGCCAGTGCGGCGCCGAGAGCGAGGGCGCGGCTGACCGATCCGGCGACCGCATGCGCCGCCGCTTCCTCCGCTGTCAGAGGGTGGTCGCTGACCGTGACATGACCGCCGAAGGCGTCGAGGACCGAGCGCACGAACCGTTCCAGCCACGGCGCGTCGACGTCGTCGATCACCACGGTCCGGCCGTGCTCGTCGGCCAGCACCGCGGGCACCGGCGGCAGACCGGCCAGGTGCAGCACGTTCTGGTCCAGCCGGGGGAAGGCGCGGCCCAGCGCGTCGGCGTCGAGCAGCGGGACGCCGAGCCGGGCGGCGTAGGTCAGCGCGACCAGGCCGTTCATGCCTCCGATCTCGGTGGCCAGCACCGCCGCCACCGGCCGGCCGTGGATCCGCTCGACCCGGTCGCGCAGGTGCGCGGGTTCGCGGGTACTGCCGACGCGTTCGGCGCTGACCGACGACGTCCCGAACGTGCTGACCGGCATCACCAGCGCGTCCGCGGCCAGCTCACCGGGCGCGAGAACCGGCACCGGGCCGTGCTCCTCGATCGCCTGCGCCGCCGCGAGGCTGGGCACTTCGGTCTCGCCACCGCCGCCGGATCCCAGGACGGCGCAGCCGCGTGCGAAGTCCGGGATCAGACCGGCGTCGATTTCCATGCGCCCACCCTAGGGACCGCATTCACCACGGAAGGGTGCCCGAAGCACCTCGTTCGGCATAGGACGGTGCTGGTGGCACACTTCCGGCATGACATCGGTCGAGAACGTGCTCGCCGCCCCATATCTGGACGACGTCCAGGTGCTCTGCGGCCCGGTCACCGCAGGCCCGGTCACCGGCGTGCGTCTGGAGCGCCGCCTCGACGGGTTGGCTGCGCTGCCCGCGGGCTGCGTGGCCGTGTTGCTCGCACCGGTGTCCGGCTACCGGCTGGACATCGCGGTGCGGGACGCCGCGGCTGCGGGCGTCGCGGCATTGGTGCTGACCGACGGCGTGGACGAGGCACCACCGACCGTCGAGGTGTTGGCCCGCAAACGGCACCTCTGCGTCCTACGGGCGACCGGCGATCTCGCCGCCCTCATCGTCGCCGTGGCACGCGCGATCGACGGCGATGCCGCTGACGCGCTCGCCCGGGTCGACTCCGCTGCACGGGAACTGCCGACCGCGGCCGGTGATCCGCGGCGGGCGGCGGCGCTGGCCGGGCAGGTGCTGGGCGTCGACGTGGAGACACGCGCGGCCGTCGCGGGCGAGGACAGCGCCGTCGCGGTCGGAACCGACGGCGAGGTCCGGCTGTCGGCCCCGCGCCGCAGCGGCCATCTGGGCGCGGCGGTGCGGTCGGTGCTGACGATCGCGGCGCTGGTCTCAGCAGGCGGGAACACGGCCGACATCCCGGTGCGCTCCCGCAGCCAGCTCCTGGCCGAACTGCTGGTGGCACCGGAGGACACCGCGTTGCAGCTGGCCCCGCGCGGGCGCGCGCTGGGCCTGCCCGTCGACGCCTGGCACGTGGTGCTTCGAGCCGAACCCACCGCGTTGACCGGGACCGACCGGTACCGCGCGCTGGAAGCCGCCACCCCGGAAGCGCTGCGCGTGCTGCGCGAAACCGCGACCGCGCAGTGGAACACCGCCCGGGTCGACGAATCCCTGATCCTGCTTCGGTCGCAGCCCACCGACCCGCGCCGCGACGGCATGCGAACCGTGCTCGCCGAAGCCGGGCAACTGCTCGAGGCGCTGCGCGCACGCTTCCCCGCGGTGGAAATGCGTTGCGGCGTGGGAACTCCGCACCGAGGCCCGCTGGGCGCGCGTACCTCGGCTCGCGAGGCGCGCAGCGCCCTGCTCCGCCGCCACGACCCGAGATCGCCCGCGGCCTTCGACGCCGCCGGGCTCGACCGGATGCTGCTGGAGTGGTACTCCTCCGACGCCGCACGCGAAGCGGTGGACGAACTGCTCCGCCCGGTGCTGTCCCTGGGAAAGCACCGCGCCGAGCCGCTGCTGCGCACTCTCCAGTCCTATTTGGACCACCAGGGCTCACCGGCCCGCGCGGCCGAGGAACTGCACGTGCACCGCAACGTCGTCGGGCGGCGGGTACGCCGGGCGAGCGAGCTGATGGGCGTCGACCTCGACGACCCGCAGCAGCGGCTCAAAGTCCAACTCGCCTGCCGCGCCCACCTGATCTGACGGCCGCGCTACCCGCGCACGCGGCGGAAAGCGTTGGTCGGGTCGTTGATCCCCCGAGTGCGCGAGTACGCGGAACGCTAGAACGTCACCTCGAATTCGTGGTTGTTGGGGCCGGCGTAGCGCACCACCCGGCGCGGTACTGCACGTTGATCGCTTGCCTTGGAAAGGCTGGGCTCGACGCCCCGCCGGCCGCGCAGGTTCACGCGACCTCTCCGAGCACATCCGGCACAGTCGACTCCGCGGCCAGTGTCCGGTAGGAGGCAGACCGCAAGCACCCACGCATGGTGTCGGGAAGATGCCGGAGGTGCCTGCGCCATATCCCTGGCAACTTCGGCACCTTCAGGGAGAACCCTTCCCACCGCCCTGCGAAGCCCACCTTCTCCGTCTTGGCGCCGACTTCACCCGCGCCTTCTTGACCTTGTCCTTCGACAGGCCAGCCGCCTCGGCAGCCCGGACCAGCCTCAGCACGACCACCGCAGTCCCGCAGAGACGCCATCAACCACTCTCGAGACTCCGACCGCTCCAACTGCTCATCCGCCGACACCGGCCCGTGATCGAGCAACGCCGAAACATCCTGGTCCGATTCACCAACGAGCTCGAACCGACCCACCTCGGTCGGCAGCCCATCCTCGGCGCGTACCCGAAGCCGGAGCGACGACGTACCGCAGCGACGGAGTCCTCAGCGACGCGACGTTCGATTTGATCGCCGACATCACACACGACCCGTCTTCCGCATCAGGGTCACGGGCGAACCCCACCGCAGATCGCACCACCTGCCCGAACTCCGCGGACCCGGAAATCATCAGCAACGGCTCGGCACCTCCAGACTTCCGGAAGTGAGCGACACCGACCACCGCCACCACCAAGTCCTGAGCGAGCCTGGACAACGGGCTCCAACAGCGACCGCACGATCCCGAAAGTCCGCACTGGGGCTGCCGCGGGATCCAAGGTGAGCTCGCGCTTGGGCATCGGATCGACTCTTCCACGGTTTGGGAGATCTTGACAGCCACCGGCGTCGGCCCGACTCCCCGTCGAGCCGGGCCAACGTGGCTCGAGTTTCTGACCGCACAGGCCAACGACATCATCGCCTGCGACTTCTGCACATCGACCTGGTAAACCCCAAGAACAGCGTCCCCACTTTCCGACAGCCAAGTCGTGCCGCTGGCCGACACGAGCGTCCCGACGCAACCGGTGAGCGTGCAGTGCTCCGGGTTCCGAACCGGTGAACCCAGCGTGAGGCGGCAGTTGCGGTCACCTGGCTGACGGTCCCTTTTCGAGCCATCTTCGTCGTCTCGGCTGGCAGCGGTGCAGCGATGGCGCCGACGATCTGATGCAGTGGTCGAAATCATTGGGGGCGGTGCCACAGTGGTCGATCCGGAAGGGTGGGCAGGTGGATCCGCGGTATGACGCGTACTGCTTCACCGACCGGTATTTCTACGACGTGCCACGTGCGGTGGAACCGGCGGACGAATTCACCTGTCCAGTACCCGAGGGCTGGTCTGCGGCGGAGTGGAATGGGTGGCGGGGCATGCACCCGGATGGCGTGGTGCTGCCGGAGCAGGGCTGGAAGATCCATGTGTCGACCACCATGGCCGATGCGCAGCGGGCGCTCGACGCCGTCGCGCAGTATTGCCGGCGGCACAGGGTGGCGTTCAAACACTTGCGCGGCCCGTCGTTGCTGCTGATCAGGAACTCCAAGACGGCCCCGCGCGAGGCGAGCGGGAAGCTGATCACGATCTACCCGCCCGACGTCCAGCGGCTCGAGCACGCACTGGAGCATCTGTCGGTGGAACTGCACGGGGTGCGCGGCCCGTACATCCTCAGCGATCTCCGCTTCGGCGAAGGACCGCTGTATGTGCGTTATGGCGGCTTCGCTGTGCGGTGGGTCGAGCGCGACGGCAGGCGGTCGCCCGCGATCCGGCGGCCGGACGGTGTCCCGGTGCCCGACGAGCGCAGACCCGGGTTCCACGTGCCCGACTGGGTCGAGGTGCCCGCTTGCCTGGCGCCGCACGTGCGGGCCCGGCGTGCCGGTGCCCCGTCCGCCTTCCCCGTACACCGTCGAGCATCCGCTGCACTTCTCCAACGGCGGTGGTGTCTACGTGGCCACCCGCAGGCGCGACGGTCTCGAGGTCGTGCTCAAGGAAGCCCGCCCCTACGCCGGTCTGGACCGTGACGGCAACGACGCAGTCACCCGACTCGACCGCGAACACCGCGCGCTGACCGTGCTCGCGGACATGCCCGGGATCCCACGGGTGCACGATCGGTTCTCGGTGTGGGAGCACCACTACCTCGCGTTGCAGCACATGCCCGGCACCAAGCTCGGCCGGTGGCTGGCTCGGCACTTCCCGAGCACCCGCGCCGACGTCACCGCCGATGCCCTGATCGCGTACCGGGACCGCGCCTTGCGCATCCTGGAACAGGTCGAATGGCTGCTGCGGGAGATACACCGACGCGGACTGGTCTTCGGTGATCTGGACCCATCCAACTTGCTGGTCGACGAGGACGACATCGTCTGCTTGATCGACTTCGAGCTGACCTTCCCGGTCAGCGATCAGATCCAACCTGCGTTGGGTGCACCCGGATTCCGAGCACCGCCCGGTTGTCACGGGGCCGAGATCGATGAGCACGCGCTGGCGGTGTTGAAGATCTGGCTGTTCGCCCCGCTCGCCCCGTTGCTCGAACTGGACCCCTCGGTGGCCTGCGACCACGCTTGGCGGGTCACGCGCAGGTTCGCTCTATCCGACGGCTACGGCGAGGCCGTCCTGCAGACGCTGCGGCGGCAGACCAGTCCACCACCACCGACGGTGTTCGACCAGCGCGACTGGCGGGCCGCGCAGGACAGCATCGCCGCGGCCATCCTGGCCAGCGCCACACCGCATCGGCGGGACCGGCTGTTCCCGGGCGACATCGAGCAGTTCGACACCGGCGGCACAACTTTCGCCCACGGGGCCGCCGGCGTGCTGCACGCGCTCCTGGCCACCGGCCGCGACCCGCATCCCGAGCACGAGCAGTGGCTACTCGACACCGTGCGGCGGGCCCCGCCGACCCGGCCCGGTTTCCACGACGGCGCACACGGCATCGCCTACGTCCTCGCCGAACTCGGGCACTCGCAGCTGGCACTGGATCTCATCGAGCAACACACCACACCCGCTGTCGCCGACCACGGCCTCGCATGCGGCTTGTCGGGAATCGGATTGAACCTGCTGCACTTCGGCCTGGCCCTCCACGAGGGCGAGCGTGGCCACGCTGCTGCCGTCGCTGAACGACTTGCGGACATGTTCCCAGCCGTCCCCGCACCACAACCCAGGGGCAAAGCCCGCGCGGGACTGACCCGCGGATGGTCGGGCCCCGCGATGCTGTTCACCCGGATGTTCGCCCACACCGGTGACCACGCCTGGCTCGACCTCGCTGAGCACGCCATCGCCCGCGACTTCGCCGAGTGCGGGACCGCTGCTGACGGGACGACCCAGGTACGCGACGGTAACCGGACACTGCCATACCTCGCGATCGGCTCCGCCGGAATCGCCCTCGCACTCGCCGAACTGGCAATCCACCGACCGGACGCCGAACCCGTCGCGAACCTGCCCGGACTCGTGCGTGCCTGCCACGGCAAACTCAAGTCCGGCGCGCCCGAGCCCGAGGCCGGGGTGGGGGACGCACCGGACGACTCGGGTCTGAGCCTGCTCGCGGGATGCGATGACAGCACGGTCAGCATCCTCACATGTGGGTGAGGCCCCTCCCCGTCCGCACCCAAGGTTCCCCATGACCCCTGAACCCGGGTCCCCCGGGGAGATCGAGAGGTGAGTGTCTACCGCCTACTGGTCAGAGGTCCTGCTCGGCCCCTGCTCGTCACCTGGGCCGAGCAACGGACTGAATGTCTGGCAGCGCCACCTGCTGGGCGACATCCCGTGAGTTCGGTGGTTCCTCGTTGGGAACGTGAGGGCGGGTTGCCACCAGGCGCGGGGGGTTCAGGCTGATCTTCACACCCTCACCCCACTGCGATCATTCTTCAGTATTTCATTTCTGAAATGACCTCGCTTGAAATGAGAGATGTTCTGCTCTGAGTCAAGGTGCGGCCGCTGGACGGATCCGTCGCGCTCGGTGCACCCCGATCGCGTGATCCCGAACAGGGCGTGATAGCGCCGCAGGCCAGCATGTCTCGATCACATGGACCTTGTATCCGTCCCACGCGGTCTCGCGTTTGGCGCCGGTGCGCACCTCCGCGTCGTAGGGACTGGTCAACCGTATCGTCGCCGGGGGCACGTTTTCCGACTCGCGCCAGCGCACCCGTCCGTCTTCGAGCTGATATTGCGTGGATCCACGCCTGTCGCAGGAACTCCACTGCGGGCAGGTGCCGTAACAATTCCGGCGCGCCGGCGGCGAACACACTGCCTGAAGCAGCACCATCCCATCCGCGCCGACCTGGTGACCATGCTCGACCCGCGCCGCCCACCGCGACGGAGATCTCCTGTCCTCGGGACGGGCCGTGTAGCGATCAAACCACTCCGGCTCGACGTGATCGACGAGCCAGTTCCCGGCCACCGCCGCGACCACGTTCAGCGCGGCACGCAGCGTCTCGACAACGAACTCCAGCCTGTTGAGCTCCCGCGTTGCCCCCAACACGTGAGTCGAATCGCTGCGCTGCCGTTTACCGGCGGCCAGCAAACCAGCAGCGCGAGCCGCCTCCAACACCGCGTCCAGTACGCGCAGCTCCAGCCCGCCTTCGACCAGCCGCGACCGGAACTCGCGAAGATCTGCCCAAGCGCATCCCGCATCCGCATCGCCATGCAGCCCTTCGGGATCATGCAGGGGCATCCCGTGTTGATCAATTCGCCAACAGCGTCCCGATTGAAGGGTGCGGGGGCGCGCCGGGAGTACGCCGTCCGAGCCGCCGGACGAAGCCAAACCCCGTACCCGGTGAAGGCTCGGGGCTCGTTGGTTCAGGCGGAGCGGCACCGCCCATGGGGTTCGGTCGCGGAGCCCGGCGGGGTGCAGGTCGGCGGGCGGGCCGACCCGAGCCGTATCCGCGCTCGAACCAAAAGTGTTCTGGGATCAGAAAAACCTGGCGGCCACCCAACAGCTTCGGGACTCGCTTGGCGATGCCGTCCGCAGCTCGCGGTGTTTCGTGTTGCTGGCCTCCTTGGAGGCGGCGACCGGCGTCAAGCACGAGACGCTCAGTTGGCGCTCGCCTCACCTGGCGGCAACGATTCGTGACCTCGTGGCAGCGCCGCTACATCGTTGTGGACGGCGATCCACGCGCCGGCTCCCTCCGGGTACTGGGCTTTCAGCCAGGCAACGTTCCGCAATGCCTCGTCCTCAGTATCGAACCCGATGCGGGCGTGACGCTCTCCGTGAACCAGGTAGGTCACATGCCACTTGGAAGAGATCCGTTCGAGGACGATCTCGTACGGAGCGATGGGAGACCAGTCGGAGTGTCCCGCTCTCCAACGGCTCAGCACTTGGGCCATTGATCACCTGCGGCGTCTCGGGATGGGAACCTACTAGCCAGTATCCGAAGTCTCGCACAGGTTCACCTGGGCCTTTCGACCCGAGTTAGTTCCGTTGGCAGTCGGCAGAGTCAGTAGCGCGGACGGCGCGGGCAGCCGCAGGTGGGCCCCGCGGAGGCGCTCCCGGGATTTTAGGACGGCCAACGCATGACTTCGACAGAGCCACGAGATCAGATCACCTCTCCTCTTGAACATTCAAGCAGCGGTGGGTGACGCTCATTTCGGGCACCCGAATGGCGAGTGCCCGAACCCCGTGGCTTACTTCGATATCAGCCGGATTCAGGCTTGTAGCAAAGGAGAATTCATGTTGCGTCGTGCCATAGCCGCGTTCCTGATGAGTGGCTCGGTGATCACCGCTGCCGCGGCGCCAGCAAACGCGGTCGTGGACCCGCTCGCGCTCGTCACATGCGCTTCCGAGTCCGTAACGGCAATCGACCTGGCTGAAACCACCGGCTGCCTCGCCCCGTAGGGCGCAACCTGGTTGGGCCGTGTGGACTTGTCAGCTGGAGTGACCACAGACGAACCCCAGCATTGCAGCCCAGCGTGCGGGCCGCGTCCGTGTCCCACCGAACCCACCGCATGATCTTGCCGTGGAACCCGCCCCCTACCGCCGGGACATGTCCCCGCTAGTCCGCTGAGCCATGTCGACGATCAGCACCTACCGGGGAAAGCCAAGGGAGCCAGGGAAACTGGGCCGGGTAGGGAGAGTGCCGGTGGCGGCGAACTCCAGGCGTCGGGCCACGGAAACCGCCTGATCGGCAAAGCGCTCGTAGAACCGGGCCAGCAACGCCACGTTCACCGCCGCGGGGATCCCGTGCGGCCAGTCCCCATCGGTAACGGTCTCGAGAATTCCCGCGTGCAGGGCGTCGACGGCGTCGTCGGTGCGGTTGAGCTCGGCGAACCGGCCTTCCGCACTGCCGGTGACGAGGTCGCAGAGGTGCTCGCACATGCGCACGTCGAGTTCTCCCATTTCCCTGAACTGATCTTCCAAGTCCGGTGGCACGACCCTGGCCGGGTGGTTGCGGCGAACGAGTTTCGCGACGTTGACGGCGAGACCACCCATTCGCTCGACCTTCACCGCGCAGTAGAGGGCGGCCAGAACGGTGCGCAGGTCGCTGGCCACTGGTGTCTGCAGGGCCAGCAGCGACTGGGCGAGCTCTTCGCAGGCCTTGCCCGCTTGGTCCAGCGTGGCATCCTCCTCGATCACCTGCTCGGCGAGTCCCACATCGCCGTTGAGCAGGGCCGCGGTGGCCCGCCGCATGGTGTCGGCGGCGAGCTCGCACATGCCGGACAGCTGATTTCCCAGCTGTGTTAGCTCATTGTGAAAAGCTTCCCGCACGCCATTCAGCGTAAGCCTGGGGCGAGGTGCCCGCGATGCGCGGAGGGCTACCGAAAGCGGCGGTCCTGCCAAGCTCGCAACGTTCGGCAGGCGCCCCCGACAACGCCCTTGCCGGACACGCTCGTGGGCGAGCCGGCCCGCGCCATCGGCTCCAGCTTGGCAAGCTCTGGCCTTCGAGGACCGCGTCGAGACGTTCGCAGGCGATGGCGCTGACCTGGGCCACCAGGTCAGCGGGGTGAGTTCCTCGTCGAGGTCGGTGTACGAACACAGCAGCTCGGCCACGGCGCTGATGGCCGTCAGCCCAACACTGCCGCTATCAGCCGCACGGTGCTGGAAAGCGGCTCCGTGAAAGACCGCTGGCGGCATGTTCTGGACAAGCCAGTCGGCCTGCTCCGTGCGTGTGGCCAGCGACCTGTGGTTCTGTCGGCGATTGTGGCGCCGCTTGTTCATGAATGGGGAAATGCCGCTCGCTATGGAGCAGCGCTGATGCCGCAGTCGAACGTCGAACTGGCCCATCCGAGATGGCCGCTGACTACCGGGCGCTTGCGCGCGTGCGCGACATCCACTCTGAAAGCGCGCGGTCAAGTCCCGTGCCTTCCCGACGGCCACGGCTATTGGCCGTCATCGTCATCATCGGGGACGGGGCGGGGCAGTGCGGTGAGCATGGCGACGAGGGAGTCGACGGCCCAGTCCCGCCATTGTGCGCTGGCCCTGGCCGATGTGAGCCTGGCCTGGGTTGTCAACGCCTACCAACTGACGTTCGGTGGGTTTCAGCTGGTAGGCGGGCGGGCCGCCGATGTGCTCGGCAGGCGCCGGATGTTCCAGGCAGGCCTCGTGCTGTTCACTATCGGGTCACTGCTGTGCGGCGTGGCACCGGACGCCGGGATGCTGCTCACGGGGCGGGCGGTGCAAGGCCTCGGGGCGGCACTCGTCGTCCCGGCCGAGCTGGCGCTGCTGGCGTCGATCTTCACCGAACCCGCTGCCTACCGGCGGGCGTTCGGGGTGTGGAGCGCGATGGCGGCCGCCGGTGCCGGCTCGGGCGTGGCGCTCGGCGGGATCCTCACCGAGACGGTCGGCTGGCCGTGGATCTTCCTGATCAACGTGCCCATCGGGCTCATGGCGCTCATCGCGGCCCCGCGTCTGCTGCCCACGGACCCGCCCACGAGCTCCCGGCGGCCGCACCAGAAACTTGCCGGCACGCGTAACTCGCGTCTGGATGTGGCCGGTGCGCTCACCGGTACCGGCAGTCTGCTGGCGCTGGTGCTCCTCGCCTCGGAACTGCCTGTCCGGGGCTGGGATTGGCTCACTGCCGGGGCGAGCGTGGTCACCGTGGTGCTCGCGGTGGCCTTCTGGCGTCGCCAGCGCCGCCACCCGTGGCCGATCCTGCCGCCGGCACTGCTTCGGCACCGGGAGGTATGCGCGGGCACGGTGGCCAACGCTGTGGTGGGAGCAGCCCACGTGCCGGCGTTCGTGCTGCTGTCGCTGATGCTGCAGGAGGTCCTGGGCTATTCCGCGATCGAGGCGGGTTTCGCTGTTCTCCCTATCGCGGCGGTCAACATGGTGACCGCGCGGACCGTCGTGCCGTGGGCGGCCCAGCGGCTCGGTTCCCGGGCCCTGTTGACGGTGGGCATGGGCCTGCTCGCGCTCGGCCTGACCGGATACGCACTTTTGCTGCAGCCCGGTGCTGGATTCCTCCTCGCCGTGCTGCTGCCCAGCCTCTTCTTCGCGGTCGGGCTGCCTGCGGTGTTCGTCGGCTCCACCGCCTCGGCCGTACGTGCCGCTCCTGAGGAACACAAGGGTGCCGCCTCCGGCCTGATCAATACCGCCCAGCGGCTGGGCGCCGCGCTCGGCGTCACCGGCGTGCTCATGATCTCGGCGGCGTGGACCGCCTCCAGTGTGAGTGCCGTGGGTGCGCTGGCCGATGGGCTGCGGGTCGGATTCGCCGCCACAGCTGGGCTCGCGGTCCTGGGGATCGTCTGCGCGCTGGTCATGTTTACCGGCCGCCGTCCAGAGGCGGCTTCCCCCGTTCGGCAGCAAGGAGCAGATCAGCAATGAACACCGTGCTCATCCTCGGCGGATACGGCGCGGTCGGCCG
This sequence comes from Saccharopolyspora sp. NPDC045941, assembly GCF_056431445.1. Taxonomy (NCBI): domain Bacteria; kingdom Bacillati; phylum Actinomycetota; class Actinomycetes; order Pseudonocardiales; family Pseudonocardiaceae; genus Saccharopolyspora; species Saccharopolyspora sp. NPDC045941. The sequence continues at coordinate 1,826 of NZ_JBWKKU010000073.1, read as the reverse complement.
AGAGGCCGCCGCTGCTCTGACCGGATACCCCGGCACCCGGGTGATCGCGGCCGGGCGCAATCCGAGCCGGGCCCGGCCTGTCGCCGCGACCACCGCGATGCGCGTGGACGCCGCCGACCCCGATGACCTGGCCAGGGCGTTGGAGGGTGTCAACACCGTCCTGATGTGCGTCGAGATCGACAATGCCCGGGTCGCCCGCGCCTGCCTGGAACGCGGTATCTCCCTATGTGGACGTATCGGCCTCCCACGACCTGCTGGCCGAGATCGGCGACCTCGACGGCCTGGCCCGAGAACGCGACGCGAGCGCTGCCCTCAGCGTCGGCCTCGTCCCCGGCGTCACCAACCTGCTGGCCCGCATCTGCACCGAGCGCTCACCGGCCACCGAACTGGGCATCGGCGTGTTGCTCGGCTCGGGAGAACAACACGGTCCCGCGGCGATCGCCTGGACCCTCGACGGACTGGGCGTGCTCGAGGGCTCGTGGACGATGACCTTCCCCGCACCGCACGGCACGCGAACCGTCCACCGCTTCCCGTTCTCCGACCAATACACGCTGCCCCGCACCCTCGGCGTGCCCGCCGTGCGCACTGGATTGTGCCTGGACTCCCGCCTGTTCACCCGTCTGCTGGCCGCAGCCGGGCGGCCCGCCGCCGCAGGGATGCTGCGTCGCCGGAACGTTCGCGAGCTGCTGCTCACCGCATTGGAGAAGGTCCACCTCGGAAGTGACAGCTTCGCCGTCACGGTCACCGCGGGATCGGCCCGAGCATCCTTCAGCGGACGGCTGCAGAGCCGCGCCACCGGCCGCGCCGCCGCGCTACTCATCCGCGACCTGCGCGCTCTGCCTTCCGGTGCGCGGCACATCGAGCAGCTGGTGGACCCGGTCGACTTCCTGACCGAGCTGGCCACCACCGGGTTCGACCTCCACCTCGACCACGACGACCAGCAGGAGGACGGCCACCGATGACGCTCACTCGCCTCCCCGCCGCACCGGTGTCCCACCCAGCGCGGGTGCCGGCCCCCGACCTCGCTCGGGGCGGCATGCTGCTGCTCATCGCCATCGCCAACACCCCCTGGTACCTGTGGGGCAGGCAGCTGCGCCCCAGCACCGTCCACCCGCCGGGCGGCTCCGCGCTTGATCAGGCCGTCCAGGTCGCGAGCATCGTCACGGTGGACTTCCGCGTCTACCCGTTGTTCGCGTTCCTCTTCGGCAGTCTTCGGCCTGCTCGGGCACCGGGTCTCCGGGCGACGGCCCGGGCCGCTCGTCACCGCCATCACCGCCGTGGGCAAACGCTCCCTGTCGGCCTACCTCGCCCAATCCATCCTCTGCGCCCCCGTGCTCGCCGCGTGGGGCCTCGGACTCGGCGCGCACCTGCACAGCGCCTCCATAGCCGGCTACGCGATCGGCGTGTGGCTGCTCACCGTGGCAGGGGCCTGCCTGCTCGAGAGGCACAAGCTCCGAGCGCCCGCAGAGATAGCGCTACGTCGACTCGCCCGACAACCAGGACAGCGAATCCCACACCCCGAGCGAGGATGACACCGCTCCTCACGCAGACCAGACGATCACCTCCAACACCAGAGGCCCGAGCTCAGACGGTCGCTGAAGCGCCCTCAGCCGGGCTGCATTGCGCCACTGCCAGGTCATCTCCCACTCCATCGAAATGCCGGGTCCGCCCACGGCCGCACAAGCAGTTTCACCGCACCACCACGAGTGGGAGGGGGGCTGTCCAGTTTTGGGCTCTGTCGCTGGTTGCGTGATCAAGGACGCTGTGGGTAGTTATTGGTCGAGTAGGATTCTCTTTCGTAGCAAGGTGAAGCTTGCTTTGCCGTA
>NZ_JBWKKU010000072.1:16207-46331 GCF_056431445.1 Saccharopolyspora sp. NPDC045941 | reverse complement strand
GGCAGCCCCCACACGCCCACCGACGGGATTGCCGATCACCACCAACAACGAAGATCAACAACCCCGCTAGCAAGCACCCACCGGCGGATCCGGGCTATAGCGATCCAAAGTACTCACGAGCCACCGCAGCCGATACATCAGACGTTCCGAGCCGTCAACGTTGATCGTTCGATCGGGGAACTACGGTGAAATCGGTTGTTCGACGAGGTATTGGCCGGTCAGCGGCCGCGGAAGCATGCGCGGCGTATTGCTCGAAACATCAGATGTGTCCTAGAGTCGCGGACGTCCCGACGCACCGTCGAATCCCTTCGACCAGCACCGTTTTCGCCCGCAACGCCGGGGCGGCGCCGGCCCGGCACGACCCCCGCCGAACGCCGGCAAGCCGCGGTCGGCGATCGAGTTCGAAGGAGCATGATGGCAACGCTGCGTGAAACCCTGGAGGCCGGTCGCCCGACGGTCGGCGGCTGGTGCTCGATCCCCAGCCCGTTCGCCGCCGAGCTGATGGGCCGCTGCGAATACGACTGGGTGTGCATCGACACCCAGCACGGGCTCGTCGGCTACGACCAGATGGTCCCCATGCTGCAGGCGCTCGCGATCACCGGGACGCCGACCTTCGTGCGGGTGCCGTGGAACCAGCCGGACCAGATCATGAAGGCCCTCGACGCCGGTGCGCACGGCATCATCGTGCCGATGGTCAACAACGCCGAGGAGGCCCGCCGCGCGGTCGAGGCGGCGAAGTACCCGCCGATGGGTTCGCGCAGCTGGGGCCCGATCCGGGCGGCGTTCGAGCTCGACGACTACACGCCGGAGGCCGGCAACCGGCGCACCGTGCTCGCCGCGATGATCGAGACCCCCGAGGGCGTGCGGAACGCGGACGAGATCCTGTCCACGCCGGGCATCGACGCGGCCTACATCGGCCCGTCCGATCTCGCCCTCGGCCACGGGATGGCGCCCGTGCTCGCGGTCCGCGAGGCCGAGCACGAGCAGCTCGTCCGATCCATTTTGGACAGTTGCCGCCGCAACGGCGTGCTGGCGGGCATCCATTGTGACAGCGCCCAAACCGTGCAACGCTGGCATGACCTGGGCTTCGACCTGGCGTCGCTGAGCTCGGACGCGGTCCTGCTCCGCGAGGCGGCCACCGCGGCGGTCCGCCAGGTGACAGGACGAGCGGGACGAGCCGCAGGCGCCGGTGACTATGCCTGAAAACGGCCGCAAGTCTTGTGCGGCGCGGGACGTCGCACCAGACTCACTGGTCGGTTCCGATTCTGATCGTTGACTGCGAGGCACCATTGAGCATTCTCGGCACCCGGGTCGAGCGCCGCGAGGACCCGCGCCTACTCACCGCCGGCGGCACCTACGTGGACGACCTGCGAGATCCCGCACTCGCCGGGGCATTGCACGTCACCTTCGTGCGCAGCCCGCTGGCGCACGCCAAGATCACCGAGATCGACACCTCGGCGGCCCGCGAGCTGCCCGGCGTGGCCGGCGTGTTCACCGGCGCGGACGTCGACCTCCCGCCGTTCGTTTCGCAGATGGGCGTCAGCGGCCCCCCACCTGCCGCGATGGAACGGCCGCACCTGGCCCGCGACACGGTCCGCTACGTCGGCGAACCGGTGGCCGTGGTGCTCACCGAGACCCGCGCGCAGGGCGAGGACGCCGCCGAACTCGTCTCCGTCGACTACGACCCGCTGGACCCGGTGGTCGACGTCGCCGACGCGTTGCGCGACGAGGTCCTGCTGTTCCCGGCGGCGGGCACCAACGTCACCGGCACCAGCGGCGAGCTGGACGACTCGCTGTTCGACGGCTGCGAAGTCGTCGTCACCAAGCAGATCGAGAACCAGCGCCTCGCCGCCGCGCCGCTGGAGGTGCGCACCGCCGCCTGCGCCTGGGACGGCGACAAGGTCACCCTGTGGCTGTCCAACCAGAACGCGCAGAGCTGCCGCGACGAGCTGATGGCGAACCTGGGGCTGCCGCAGGAGCGGATCCGGGTGATCACGCCCGACGTCGGCGGCGGCTTCGGCGCCAAGATCGGCGTCGAGCAGGAGGCCGCGCTGCTGGCCTTCCTCGCCCAGCGCGTCGGCCGCCCGGTGAAGTGGGTGGAGAGCCGCAGCGAGAACCTGGTCGCGATGACCCACGGCCGCGCGCAGCGGCAGGTGGTGACCATCGGCGGCCGCCGCGACGGCACCGTGCTCGCCTACCGGCTGGAGATCGTCCAGGACGTCGGCGCCTACCCGCGGATGGGCGCGTTCCTGCCGCTGTTCACCCGGTTCATGGTCAGCGGCGTCTACGACATCCCGAAGGTCGACTCCGCCGCCCGCTGCGTCGTCACCAACACCACGCCGATCGGCGCCTACCGGGGCGCGGGGCGGCCGGAGGCGACCGCCGCCGTGGAGCGCGCGATGGACCTCTTCGCGGCCGAGACCGGTGTCGACCCGGCCGAGGTGCGCCGCCGCAACCTGGTGCGCCCCGAGCAGTTCCCGTTCGACACGCCGGGTGGCATGACCTACGACACCGGCGAGTACATCAAGGGCCTGGACGCGGTCCTGGAGGCCGCCGACTACCAGGCGCTGCGCGAGGAGCAGGCCAAGCGGCGCGCCGAGGGCGCCACGCTCCAGCTGGGCATCGGGCTGGCCAGCTACGTGGAGATCACCGCGCCGAACAACACCGAGGGCGAGACCGGGCACGTCGAGATCCGCCCGGACGGCAGCGTTCTGGTGCTCACCGGCAGCTCCCCGCACGGGCAGGGCCACTGGACCTCCTACGCGATGCTGGTGTCCGACCAGCTGGGCATCGACCTGGACAAGATCGAGGTCGTGCACGGCGACACCGACCTGATCCCGAAGGGCGTGGGAACCATGGGTTCCCGCTCGCTGCAGCTGGGCGGGTCCGCGGTGCACCGGGCCGCGGTGGACGTCAAGGAGAAGGCCCGCAAGCTGGCCGCGGAGCTGATCGAGATCGACGAGGCCGATCTCGAACTCACCGACGGCACGTGGCAGGTGCGCGGCACGCCGAGCGTCGCGCTGTCCTGGGCGGAGCTGGCCCAGCGGGCCGACGAGGGGCTGGCCGCCGACGTGCACTTCACCGAGGACCGGCCGACCTTCCCGTTCGGATCGCACCTGGCGGTCGTCGAAGTCGACACCGAGACCGGCAAGGTGAACTATCTTCGGCACGTGACCGTTGACGACGCGGGCGTGATCATCAACCCGATCCTCACCGAGGGCCAGCGGCACGGCGGCATCGCGCAGGGCGCCGCCCAAGCCCTGCTGGAGGAGGTCTCCTACGACGCCGACGGAAACCCGCAGAACGCCAACCTCGCCGACTACGCCTTCATCACGGCGGCCGAGCTGCCCAGCTTCGAGCTGCTGACGATGGAAACCCCGACCACGCTCAACCCGTTGGGGGTCAAGGGGATCGGCGAGGCGGGCACCATCGGCGCCACCCCGGCGGTCCAGAACGCAGTGGTCGACGCCGTGGCCCACCTCGGTGTCAGGCACATCGACATGCCGACCACCCCCGAACGGGTGTGGAAGGCCATCCAAGCCCATTCATGACTCAATGTGCGGAGGTGGTCCCGTAGCGGAACCTCAGACGCCGCCTCGGTCCGGGATCCCCGACATCACGTACGCCACGTCGGGGCTGTCCTCCGGAGACGACATCTGAGAACCCGCGGGTGGTCCACCTGCGTGCGTGGGCTAAGCGGCTGCGCCGCTTGAAAGACGGCAACATAAAGAGGCATAGACAGCCCGCGGAGTTGGTTCGGGTGAGTGGATCACGCTGACCCGACAAGTGCTTAGGAGTTCGTTTCGTGCAAGTTTCGATCAACGTCAACGGCGAGCAGCGCAGCCACGAGGTCGAGGACCGCACGCTGCTCGTTCAGTACCTGCGGGAGGACTGCGGTCTGACGGGCACCAACATCGGCTGCGACACCACGTCGTGCGGGGCCTGCACGGTGCTGCTCGACGGCGAGTCGGTGAAGTCCTGCACCGTGCTCGCGGCCCAGGCCGACGGCCACGACGTCACCACCATCGAGGGCCTCGCCGACGGCGAGGAGCTGCACCCGATGCAGCGCGCCTTCCAGCAGAAGCACGGGCTGCAGTGCGGTTTCTGCACGCCGGGCATGGTGATGGCCTCGGTGTCGCTGGTCGAGGAGAACCCGAATCCGACCGAGGCCGACGTGCGGTCCGGCCTGGAGGGCAACCTCTGCCGGTGCACCGGCTACCACAACATCGTCGAAGCCGTGCTGACCGCGGCCAAGGAGAAGTCGGGGGCCGCGGAATGATCCCTGCCGCGTTCACCTACAAGAAGGCCAACACCGTCGAGGAGGCGCTGAGCCTGCTCGCCGAGCACGGCGACGACGCGAAGCTGCTCGCCGGCGGGCACTCGCTGCTGCCGCTGATGAAGCTGCGGCTGGCGGTGCCGGAGGTGCTGATCGACCTCGGCGGCCTGCGCGACCTGTCCTACATCCGCGAGGAGGGTTCGGAGATCCGGATCGGGGCGCTGACCCGGCACCACGACCTGGAGCACTCCGAGCTGCTGACCCGCGAGGTGCCGCTGCTGGCGCACGCCGCGGGCACCATCGGCGACCCGCAGGTCCGCCACCGCGGCACCATCGGCGGCTCGCTGGTGCACGGCGACCCGGCCTCCGACCTGCCCGCGGTGGCGCTCGCGCTGGACGCGGTGCTGGTCGCGCAGGGCCCGTCGGGCACCCGGGAGATCCCGGCGACGGAGTTCTTCACCGACTTCTTCGAGACCGCGCTCGGCGAGGACGAGCTGCTGGTGGAGATCCGGGTGGCGAAGAACCCCGCGCAGGGCTGGGACTTCCAGAAGTTCACCAAGCGGGCGATCGACTGGGCGGTGGTCGGCGTAGCCGTCGCCGGCCAGCGCGTAGCGCTGGTGAACATGGGCCCGACGCCGATGCGGGCGCACGGCGTGGAGGCGGCCCTGGCGAGCGGAGCGAGCGCCGCCGAGGCCGCGGAGCGGGCGGCGGAGGACACGTCGCCGCCGGACCAGGCCAGCGCCAGCGCCGACTACCGGAGGCACCTGGCGAAGGTGCTGGTGCGCCGGGCGCTGGAAGCCGCCGCGGCACGCGGCGCGTAGCGGAGCCGCCGAGGGCGCCCTTGACCGAGCGGTCAAGGGCGCCCTCGTCTTGCAGCAGAGTCCACTGAGGACCCATTGCTGTCGCGGCACACCGAGTCAGCTGGATGCCTAGCCGCAGATGGTGGCGGCGAGTTCTTCCGCCAGTTCCGGGGTCGCCGCCGCCACCCCGGACCAGCGGCGCCGGAGGTCCGGGTCGACCTCCAGGGGCCTGCCGTGGACGTCCAGGACTGCGCCGCCCGCTCCGGGCAGCGCCACCATCGCCGCGACGAGGTCCACGATGCGATGGGTATCAGAGTCCGCGTCGGCGAACGCATCCGTCGAGCCCTCCGCACGAAGCAGACCTGCTTGCCCCGGAGGTCCTCGATGCGCTGGATCGGCGAATCGGCCTTGACCACGCCGTAGGACCGGTAGCCGGGCGCCCCGCCCTCGGTCTCCACCTGGGCGCCGAGCGGACTGATCTGCACCCCGCTGTTCTTCGCGACCACGTATGACAGCGGCCCGTACATCGCGATGTCGATCTTGCCGGTCCGCTGGCCCTCGATGACCGCCGCGTAGTCGGTGGCCTTCTCCACGCGGATCGTCTTGCCGGTCTCCTTCGCCAGCATGTCGATCAGCGGCCGGAACTCCTGCTCCAGGCTGGTGGAGTCCTCCGTCGGGATCGAGGCGAACACCAGCTCGTCCGGGTTGCGCGCGCCGCCCTGCTCGGTGCCGCGCTCGGGCCGCAGGCGGTCAGGCCCAACGGCAGCGCCGCGCAGGCGAGGACGGTGAGCAACCGTCGGGAGGTCTTGAACATGGCAGGTCCTTCCATCGCTGAGGTGCGCGGTCAGCGTGCGGAAACCGGGTGGAGCGGTGACCGGCTCCCGGTTACGCCGAGCCGAACGGCTGCGGACGGTCCGGCGCATCTGACCTGACAACTCGCGTAGCTTCGACACCGTGATCGAGATCGACTCCGCCTTCGTCACCGCTCCCCGCGCCACCTACGCCCGCCTCCGCGAGCAGGGGCCCGTGCACCGCGCGACCGCCCCGGACGGCACATCGATCTGGCTGGTCACCCGCTACGCGGACGTGCGCGCGGCGCTGGCCGACGCGCGGCTGTCGCTGGACAAGAAGCACTCCGCCGGCGGCTACCGCGGCTTCTCGCTGCCGCCCGCGCTGGACGCGAACCTGCTCAACATGGATGCGCCGGAGCACACGAGGCTGCGCCGCATCATCGGCAAGGCGTTCGCCCCGCGCCGGATCGAGCCGCTGCGCCCGCGGGTCCGGCAGATCGCCGACGAGCTGCTGGACGCCCTGGACGGGCAGCGCGAAGCGGACCTGATGCCGGCCTACTGCGCGCCGCTGCCGATCACGGTGATCTGCGAGCTGCTCGGCGTGGACACCGCCGACCGGCCGGACTTCCGCTCGTGGACCGACGGCATGCTCGCGCCCGAGACGCCCGACCAGGCCCGGGATTCGCTCCAGGCGCTGTACGGCTACCTGCTCGAACTGATCGCGGCGAAGCGTGCGAATCCCGGCGCGGACTTCCTCAGCAGCCTGATCGAGCTCCGCGACGAGGAGGACCGGCTCAGCGAGGAGGAGCTGACGTCGGCGGCGTTCCTCGTGCTGTTCGCCGGCTACGAGAACACCGTGAACCTGCTGGGCAACGGGCTCGCCGCGCTGCTGACGCGACCGTCGGCGCTCGCCGAAGCCCGCGGCGGGGTCACACCGGCCACTGTGGACGAATTGTTGCGGTTCGATCCACCTCCGCAGCTGGCGATCCGCCGATTCACGGTCACCGACGTCGAGATCGGCGGCGTGACCATCCCGGCCGGGGAGACGGTCCTGCTCTCGCTGGTGTCGGCGCACCACGACCCGGACCGCTACGCCGACCCGGAGCTCCTGGACCTCGACCGCGCCGACAACCCGCACCTGGCGTTCGGTCACGGGCCGCACTTCTGCCTCGGGGCGTCGCTGGCGCGGATGGAGGGGGAGATCGGCTTCGGCGCGCTGCTGAGCCGGTTCCCGGACCTGGCGCCGGCGGTGCCGGAGGAGGAGCTGCAGTGGCGGAACTCCTTCCGCAACCGCGGCCTCCGCACCCTCCCGGTCACCCTCCGCTGACGACCGCCGCCGGACCCGCCCAAATCCAGAGCTCGTTTCAGAACGCCCGGCTCATCCGAAGGCGCCCCAGGCAGCCACACGTCCCACGTGCCCGGGCAGCGGTCTGGAACGGGCCCTTGGGCAGACCGGAAGGTCCCGTTCCGATGTGCCGCGCCGGGCCGGGGTGGGTAGTCCGGTGCTCGGAGACCCGCCGGTCGGCGAACCGGCGGATACCGTGGGAAGGGTCATGCGAGCTCGTTCCGCATCGCGCAGGATCCGGATCGGCACGTCCGGTTGGGTGTACGGCCCCTGGCACGGTCCGTTCTACCCGCGCGATCTGCGCCGCGGCGCCGAACTGGAGTACCTCTCGTGCCGGCTCGACTCCACGGAGATCAACGCGTCGTTCTACTCCCTGCAACGTCCGGACACCTACCGCCGCTGGGTGGAGCAGACCCCGGACGACTTCCTGTTCGCGGTCAAGGGAAGCCGCTACATCACCCACATGAAAAGGCTCCACGACGCCGAAACGCCGCTGGCGAACTTCTTCGCCTCCGGCGTCCTCGCCCTCGGCTCGAAGCTCGGGCCGCTGCTCTGGCAGCTCCCGCCGTCGCTGGGCGTCGACGTCGAACGCCTGACGGCGTTCTTCCGCCTCCTCCCCCGGAGCACCGCCGCGGCCGCTGCGCTGGCCGCTCGGCACGACGATCGGCTCGCAGGCCGCTCGCTCACCGAGACCGACGCGGACCGGCCGCTGCGCCACGCGCTGGAGGTCCGCCATCCCGGCTTCGCCTCCGCCGAGGCGGTCGAGCTGCTCCGCAGCCACGACATCGGCCTGGTGGTGGCGGACGCGGCGGGGGCCTGGCCGCACCTGGAGGACGTCACGAGCGACTTCGTCTACCTCCGCTTCCACGGCGCCGAGGAGCTGTACGCCAGCGGCTACAGCGCCGAGGACCTGGACCACTGGGCGAAGTTGATCAGGTCGTGGCACGAGGGCAAGTGCCCGAGAACGGAGCACACGGTGGCGACCCCGGGGCGAACGACCAAGGGCCGTGACGTCTACGCGTACTTCGACAACGACGTGAAGGCCCACGCACCCCACGACGCGATGTCCCTCGCCGAACGCTGCGCAAGGCGCTGAACGCACGCCGCGCGGCGATGGCTGACCGAGTGAACGGACCATTCGCACCCATAGACGGAGCAAACAGGCCGTTCACTCCGCCCTGACGCCGGCCGTGCCGGGCGGGCTGGTCGCCTCGGGGACGTTCAGGGCGCTTCCGGGCCCGGGAGTTCCGGGCGGTCGTCGAAGGTGCTCCGGACCAGTTCCGCCAGCTCGTCGTGGCCGTGCGCCGCCAGGACCTCCGCCACCCGGCGGCCGAGCGCCGTGCGCTCCTCCCCCGTCGCCAGTCCTTCGATCGCGGCCAGCACGTGCTGCGACGCGCCCAGCCTGCTGCCCTGGACCTCGAATTCCTCCAGCCGGAACGAGCGCATCGTGTGCTGGTCGCCCGGCATCGCGGTTATCCACTGTGGAGGGTGGAGGTCCGGGTCAGGGATCCGGGTGTCGTGCGCGGCGGCGGTGAGCCTCCGCAGGTTGGCGATCTGGCGGACCGCTTCGTCGACGTTGCCGTCCTCCCTCGCCAACCACCAGACCAGCGCGCTGCCGGGATTCTTCAGCACGTCTTCGGCCAGGTAGGCGCGCTTTTCGCGCTCGTGGTTCCGCGCGCGTTCCCAGAGCTCTTCCTGCTTGCGCGCCTCGGCGAGGCGATGCAGCCGGTCCACGTCGGCGTCGGGCAGTTCGAGCCGCACGTCGCCGGCCCAGGCCGCCACGCGCCCGGACGCATCGGAGCGTTCCACGCCGAGCGCGGCGTTCAGCCGGTACTGCGCGAGCTCGCCCTCGTCCGGCGGCACTTCCGCCACGAAGTGGGTGGCCTGCTCCAGGACCAGGTCGATGGCCAGCCCGCCGGGGTCGGCGTGCGGCAGCCCCGGCGCGTCCGGCTTCGAGTACCAGAACACCTTGCCGGAGAACAAGAACTTGTAGTCCGGGTGCGCGCTTCGCATCGGCAGGCCCGATAACGACCTCTCGGCCGCTTGCGGTCGCTCCCGCGGTTCGGCGGCTTCGACGGCCGACGGCTCCGCCGCGAGCTTCCGGTCCTGCCAGCGCCGGAATTGCCAGAAGATCACCCACGGAGCGACGCACGTCACGGCGACCAGCGCCAGCCACAGCCACGCCGGCCAGCCGAAACGCAATCCGAGCACGATCCAGAGCGCCGCCGCGATCACCGACACCGCCTTGACGACACCACGCTGCTCACGATTCATCCGGCGTCCTCCACGCACTGGGCTGCACTCCACAATTCAGTACCGGGCGTCCAGCGCGGCGGAACCGTTCAAGCGGTTTTCCGCTCGAACAGAGCAGACCCGCGCCCGGATCGTGGCGGGTTCAGAAGCGCAAGAACACCGCGGTGGCGTCGTCGTGGGGTTTTCCCCTTCGCCTGCGGCTTTCCGCCGGGGTTTCCGCTGCTTCCGCGGCTCGCACCCGGCGCAGCAGCTCGGCCGGGCCGGCTTGCTCCACGAGGTCCAGCAGGTCGGTCCAGTCGCCGAGGCCGAAGCGGTCCACGTAGCGGGACGCGCCGTCGGTGAGCAGCGCCGCCCGGCGCACGTCGGGCGCCGGGAGCACGCCGTGCACGGCTTCGTACGCCGCTTCGGGTTTCGTGCCGGCGACCCAGAATCCGCCCGGCCGGTTCCGCAGGTCGCGGACCGCTTCAAGCGTGTAGCCGGGCAGGTGTTCGATCCGGTCGTCGATGATCGGCCGGGTTTCGCCCGCCACGTCGAGCACGATCGGGCTGTCGGCGAGCACGAGGTGCTCGAGGTCGTCGCCGCGCAGCCGCAGCAGCGCCGCGGTCGCCGAGGGACTCGACGGGTTTCGCAGGTCGCAGGTGTCCGCGTGCGCTGCGCAGGTCGCGCGGATCGCGTCGGCGAGGAGGTCGGCGGCTGTCCCGTCCGACGCCGCTAGCCGCTGCGCCAGCTCGCCGCCGAGCCGACGTACCAGCCAGGGCACGTCGTGCACGCAGCCACTGTCCACTCCGGACGGAGCAGTCGCGCCGTCGAGGACGAACGCCCAATCGGGCCCGGTGGCCAGGTAGTCCTCGTTCGGCCGGCCGGGCGTGGCGATCGTCGCCTGCGTCGCCCGCACGCCCGGTCAGCCGCCGGGCCGCTGCGGCAGGTTGTGCAGCGCTGCCGCCAGCGGCGCGAGCTCCGGGAGCCGCTCCGCTTCGACCAGCGCCTTCTCCAGGGCTTCGTCGTGGGTGGGGCGGGCCTGCTCCCACAGGGCCCGGCCCGCGTCGGTCAGCTCGGTGTAGATACCGCGGCGGTCGTCCTTGCACAGGACCCGGGTGAGCAGCTCGCGGTCTTCCAGCCGGTTGACCAGCCGGGTCGTCGCGCTGCCGCTGAGCGCAGTGGCGCGGGCGAGCTGCTGCATCCGCATGTGCCAGCCGTCCTGCCTGCTCAGGGCGTCCAGGACGGTGTACTCGACGACCGACAACCCGTGCCCGGCCTGCAGCGCCTTCTCCAGCGCGGTTTCGAGCGCCCCGTGGAGCGCGGCGAGCGTGCGCCAGCCGTGCGCCCGAATCTCGACGGCGTCGTCGGCGATCCCCACCGCACACCTCCCGTGATGCGTACCTCCCACGACTATAGCAGCTTGCGCGGTTATGAAGCGCGTGCAAGCATTTATCGAGCGTCTGCAACTACCTGCTCGCGCCTCGCGCCTCGCGCATCTGCCGCCAGGGCATCCCGGTCGCCGACCTGCCGACCACCGCGATCGCGACGAAACCCGCACCCGCTCAACGGATCGAGCCCCTCAGCTCCGCTTGAACAGCACGTACGCCTCGACCCAGCCCTTCTCGTTCGGCACCACCGAGAACCGGTCGAGCTCCCAGCCCTCGTCCTCGATCGCCTCGATCCGCTCCGACCACGGATCGATCGCGTCGTCCTTGCTGCCGGGCAGCGCCACCAGGCGAACGGTGAACCGCCGCCGCTCCGCTTCGAGAGCGGCGGCGGCCATCGCGCCGAGATCGGCTTTCGAGTTCTGGAAGAATCCCATTCCCCCATTCAACCCCAAATACCCCGAAATACCCGAAACGGGTCAATGGTCGTCGTTGCGGAAGAAGAGCTCTTCGAGATGATCCGCGGTTTCCGCGACGAAGTTCAGCGGATCGGTGAACTCGTTGATGTCGAGGTTCAGCAGCGGCAGCGAATGCCGGAGCACGACGTGGTCCCCGATGATCAGCGCCCCGCACACGACCGAGGTCTGCCCCAGCTCTTCCAGCAGTTTCCGCAGGTTGACGCTCTCGGCCAGGCCGATCACCGACACGACCTGCACCCAGTCCTCGCTGCCGTCGAGCCGCTCGTGGCAGACGATGACGATCTGGCTCCGGTCGTCCTCGTATTCGACGAGGAGCCGGATCTCGTCCTCGCTGTCCTCGATGATCCGGTACTCGGGCTCGCCTTCCTCCGCCTCACCGGGGACGACCCGGTATTCGGTCCGGACGAATTCGAGAAGGTCTTCCCAGGTCGCCACGATTCCTCCCAGCAATAGGCCGCGAACCGGCATGGATTTCGACGGCGATCTTGCCACGCCGTCCCACCGCGCCGACCCGTTTTCCGGCCGGGAGCAGCCGAACGCGTTATTCGGTGAGCAAGGGCAGCGAAGTCGCGCCGATCATGTCCGTGCCCGGCATGAGGACCGGCGGGTTCGCCGGATCCGTGCGCAGCACCGGGAAGCGGTCCAGCAGGATGTTCATCGCGATCCGGCCCTCCAGCCGGGCCAGCGGCGCGCCCAGGCAGAAGTGGATGCCGCGCCCGAACGCGATGTGCGGGTTGGGGTCGCGGGCCGGGTCGAAGGCGTCCGGCTCGGCGAACACCCGGCCGTCGCGGTTGGCCGCCCCGAGCCACACCGAGAGCACCTGGTCCGCGGGCACCCGCCGACCGCCGACCTCGGTCTCCGTCGTCGTCGCCCGGTAGGTGAGCGCGAACGGGGTCAGCAGGCGCAGCGATTCCTCGATCGCGCCCGGCACCAGCGCGCGGTCCGCGCGCACCCGCGCCGCCTGCTCCGGGTGCGCGTCCAGGCACATCACCGTGTTTCCCAGCAGCATCGTGGTGGTGATGTGCCCGGCGCCCAGCAGGAGGTTGGCGAAGTTCGCAACCTCGTTGTCGGCGAGCCGTTCGCCGTCGATCTCCGCCTGCACCAGCTGGGTCAGCAGGTCCTCGCGGGGGTTCCGCCGCCGCTCCGCGGCGTGTTCGAGGAGGTAGTCGTAGATCTGCCGCATGCTTTCCAGCGATGCGTTCATCTCCCGCAGCTGCTCCTCGCCCTGGTCGAAGACCGAGAGCTGCTGGCCGCCGCTGACCTGCTCCTCCACCCATTTCCGGAAGAGGTCGCGGTCGCTGCTGGGCACGCCCAGCAGTTCCGCGATGACGATCACCGGCAGCGGGTAGGCCAGATCCGCGACCAGTTCGAACCGGTCCCGGTCGGCCACCGCGCCGAGCAGTTCGTGCGTCAGCGCGGCGATCCGCGGTTCGAGGTCGGCCACGATCTTCGGGGTGAACGCGTGGCTGACCAACCGCCGCAGCTTGCGGTGCTGCGGCGGGTCCATCTGCGTCAGGTCGCCCTCCAGGAAGGCCGGGTCGAGCTCGATCGGCATGACCCTCGTGATGTCGGAGGAGAACGTCTTCGGATCGCCGAGGACCGCGACCGCCTCCGGGTGGCCGTGGACGTTCCACACGCCTCGCTCTTCGTCGAAGTCGACCGGGTTCGCCGGTTTCTCGCCGCGCAGCCAGAAGTGCTGCGGGTCGACCGCCATGCGAGCAGCATCGATTATCACGGGTATTCCCTTTCGCTGGGATAAAAGGAAAAACGGGCGCGTCCGATCAGGACCGGCACCGGGGCCGGAGCGAGGGCAGCAGGAAGCGCATCCGCGCGAACACCGGCCGCGTCAAGGGCCGGGATCGTGGCGCAGGACCTCGGTCCTGGCGAAGGTCACCGCCGGAAAGAACGGCGGCGTGGTGCTTTTCGGGACCTATTCGCCGGTCATTCGTCGACGAGCGAGGAGCGGCGCACGATGATGTCACCGCTCACCGTGTTGGCGCGGACCTCGACGGTCTCCTCCGCGTCTCCCGGCGAATCGACGCTGTCCAGCGAGTTGTGCACGCGACCGATCGTGGTGTTCAGGTCCAGGTACGCGGCGGTCCCCTCGCGGATGCCGACCTCCAGCTCCCCCACCGACACGTCCAGCTCGACCGTGCCGCGCGCGACTTCGCCGATCCGGATGTCGCCGTTGGCGGTCTTGGCCCGGACGGAGTCGCGCGCCTTCTCGACGGTGATGCCGCCGTTGGCCGCGCTCAACCGCGCTTCCCCGCCGATCTCGCCGATCCGGGTCTCCCCGTTGGAGTTCTTGAACACCCCGGCACCGTCGACCCGCCTGATCCGCAGCTCGCCGGACCCGGTGGCGGCCTCGGCCGGGCCCGCCACGCGGTCGACGGCGACCGCTCCGGTGGCGGTCTTCGCGTTCAGCGGGCCGGTGGCGTCGAGCCGGATGGCGCCGACCGAGGTCCGGAACCGGCACTCGCCGAGCCTTCCCTCGCCGCGGAAGTCCCCCTGCGCTGACTCGCCGCGCACCTGCGACCCCGTCGGCAGCTCGATCAGCACCTCGACCGATCCGCCGTCGCGCGGGCCGTAGTGCCGCCACCGCTTCTCCGTCTTGACCAGCAGCTCGCCATCGGAGAACTCGACGCGGGTCAGTTCCACCGCCCGCACGTCGGCCTTCCGGGACGGGTCGGTCGGCCGCACGTCGACGACGGTGTCGGCCCGGTCGGCGGCGACGATCCGCACGTCACCCAGGACGACGTCGATCGTGGCGGAAATCGGTTCCGGCGTGTCGAAAGTTGGCATGGCTGTCCCCTCAGATCGTGTTAGGTGAGCGTCCTCGCTGGTAGGACGTGTGGTGTACGAGCCGGAACGCGCCGCTAGCGCGCCCACCCGGTATAGCGCTGTCCGCGCCGGCCGGTGCCGCGCCCGGCGGGCCGCTGGTCGGGTTCCACCGCAGCGGCGGCCGCCCGGACGAGCCACGCGTTGACCGACAGCCCTTCTCGCCCGGCCGCTTCCTCAACGCGGGCCTTGAGCCTTTCGGGCATCCGGACGTTGATCCGCGACATGGCGCCTTCGTCGGCCTCCAGGACCGGCCGGACCTCCGCCGGCGCGCTCTCGCCGCCGGCGGCCGCCTCGCCGTGCGCCACCGGTGGCGCCGTCACGACGAATTCCGCTTCCCCGCTGCGGAACCGCAGGTCCACCGATCCCGGCGCGAGCTCGCGGGTGATCTCGTCGGCAGCCGACGACAACGCGTCCAGCAGCGTCAGCCGGAGGGCGGACTCCAATGGCGTCGTGAGCCGCTCGGCGAGCTCCCGGGCATCGTCACCGCCGACTTCGGCAGCGACGGCCAGCTCCCGCCGGATGCCGTCGACATACACCCCAATATCCATGGCATCATCATGGCACCAACATGGCACCAGTGCAACCATCCATGGCACTCGACGCGGCGCGGTCCCGGTCCACGACCGAGAACGATCAGCGTTTCGGCTGGCTGACGCCGCGCAGGCGCGGCGCGGCGGCGATGGCCACCGCGACCGTCAGCAACGCCGCGCCGAGGATCACCGCGCGCAGCGACGTGACTTCGGCGAGCGGCCCGGCGAGCGCGGCACCCAGTGGCATCAGGCCCCAGGCGAGCACCCGGTGCGCGCTGGTCACCCGGCCCATCATCGGGCGCGGCGTCAGGCGCTGGCGGTTGGCCGCGGACAGCACGTTCCACGCGCCCGCGCCCAGCCCCATCACGAAGTACGCGACCCACGCTCCGCCCGGTGCCCGCACCACCCCGAGCAGCGCGATTCCCGCGGCCAGCACGAACAAAGCGCCGATCATCACCGATCCGCCGCCCAGCCGGCCGGCCAGCCGGGACGCGACCGGGGCGGCCAGCAGCGTGCCGATCGCGGTGCAGACCAGCAGCGTCGGCACGGACGCCGCGGGCAGGCGCAGCGACTCGATCGCGAACAGGAACGCCACCGCGTTGACGCCGCTGGTGAGCAGCGCGGTCACGCCGACGACGCCGACGACCGCGCGCAAGTCCGGGCTGCGCACCAGGAAGCGCAGCCCCGCGAGCACTTCCGCGCGCAACGACGTCGCTTCGCGCTCCTGGGCCGGTGCCGCCTGGCCGGGCACGGCGATCACCAGGAGCAGCGCCAGCCCCAGCGCGAGCGCGTTCGCCGCGAAGCACAGCGCGGGATCCCACGCGAACAGCACCGCCGCCGCCAACGGGCCCGCGATCTCGACACCGGCCGTCTCCACGCTGACGAACCGGCCGTTGGCGCGTTCCAGCTCCGCCGATCCGGCCAACGACACCAGCAGCGTCTGCGCCGCCGAATCGGCGAACGTTTCCGCGCTGCTGAGCAGGAAACCGCACACCAGCAACGCGGGCAGCCCGGCGTTGCCGGCGTGGATCAGGCCGGCCAGCACGAACGTGACGGCGCAGCGGAAGGCGTGCGCGCAGATCAGCGCGTGGCGGGGCCGCCACCGGTCGACCATCGCCCCCGCGGGCAAGGCGACCAGCAGCCACGGCAGCACGGTCGCCGCCGCAACCGCCGAAACGGCCACCGGATCGCGCGTGCTGACCGCCGTGAACAGCGGCAGCGCCGCCGCCCGGATCCCGTCGCCGACCGACGAAACGGCCCAAGCACCGAGCAGGAGCCCGAACGGCCGGGAACGCACCCCCGGTGCCGGACCACTCATCCGCAAGCCGCCTCCCGCGCCGTTCAGACCACCATCGCGGGCACCGGCCAGCGCCGCAGCCGGGCCGGTGCCCACCAGCGCAGCCCGCCCGCGCGGACCAGCAGGCGCATGAACGACCCGTTGAGGCCGCAGAACGAACGTGCAGTGGTGCTTCTCGCCGTTCACGAAACGTGTGAAAGCGTGTCGTGAGCCGACACCTTGCGGTGCCGACGTTGGCCCGTGCCCTTCGGCGCGGGTCTTCCCGTGGCGATACCCGCTGCCCGCGTGGTGCGGGTCTTGTGTGGGTTTCCATCGGGCTCGTTTACTGTCGCCCCGCAACTCGGGGAGGACGTCGTGGCCTCAGCAAGCTTGGCGAGGTTGTGGGCCGCGTTGAGATCACGATCCATGCTCATCCCGCAGGAAGAGCAGGTGAAAACACGATCGGACAGGCGCAGCTTGGCTTTCACCACGCCACAATCCGAACACGCTTTAGAGCTGGGATACCACCGGTCCGCGACGTGCACGTACACACCAGACCAGGAGGCTTTGTACTCGACCTGTCGTCGGAGTTCGGCCATGCCGACACCCGCAACCTGCCGCGCCAAGCGGCGGTTTTTCGTCATGCCCGCCACGTTGAGGTCTTCCAACACGATCGCACCGAAAGTCCGCACAAGCCGGGTGGTGAGCTTGTGCAGTCCGTCACGGCGCGCGTTGGCCACCATGGTGTGAAGCCTGACGATGCGGGCTTGAGTCTTCCGCCAACGATTCGACGGCTTCTGCCCGGTACGCCGGTCCGGGCCTTGACGTCGCGAAGCCTGACGCTGCAACCGTCGCAACTCGCGTTGTGCCACTTCGAGGTGCTTCGGGTTGGCGATCACCTCTCCGGTGGACAGCACGGCGAGGGACTTGATCCCGAGATCCACACCCACCGTCACACCCGGCTGGACAGGGGCGGGATCGTCACGGGTGATCTCCACCGAGAACGACACGAACCATCGCCCCGCCCGATACGACACCGTCGCCGATCGGATCCGCGCCCTCCCGCATTCCAGATGACGAGCGAGCTTGCGAGTGGACTCATCTGTGCGCACCACCCCGATTCGGGGCAGTTTGACGTACCGCCGGTCACGGTCGAGACCGAAGCTGCCGGTAGTGAACCGGCACGACAACCCAGCCCGCCTGCCCTTGAACCTCGGGAACCCGACCTTGCGGCCCTTGCGCTTGCCCTTGTTCGAGTCGCCCCAGTTCTTCAGCGCGGCCGCCAGATTGGCCAAGCCAGACGAGTACGCCTCCTTCGAATTTTCCTGCCACCACGGCGCAACCGCGTCCTTGACCTGGTTCCAGTCCTTCCGCAAGCTGTAGGCCGACCAGCTCACAGACGGCGTCAACTCATCCTCGTCCAGGCCGTAAGATGCTTCAGCTTTCCGTTGATCAACCTTGGCCTTGATGCACCCCAGCCCCCCAGTTGAACGCGAACCGCTGCGCGCCACAATGCGACCGCAACGCCGACTCCTGCCCAGGATTCGGGTCCAGCGCGAACCGGTACGCCTGCAACACCGTGCTCATCAACGCCGAACAGTACCGACCGGCACCGACAATCCCCACGAACCGCCAAACCGCCACATTCCCCACCTCTCGGCACATTCGACCGAGCAGTTCTCGCCCCACCAGCAGCCACGCGGCGCCCTCCACCACGAGCTTGGGTTCGGTCTCGACCGCGGCGGCGCATTCGGCGAACCGCTCCAGGTAGCCGTCGAAATCCGGGGCACAGACCCGGCACCCGCGCCGGGTCGCCGCCGCGGTCGAGGTGTTCGACCAGCGCGGGCAGCGCGAGTTCCCCTTCGCCGCGCACGACGAAGTCGACGAACTCGAAGTTGCGGTGCCAGGCGGCGCCCTGCGGGCCGTCGCAGTTCGCGCCGCCGAACACGATCCGCGACGCGGGGTCCAGCAGCTTGAGCTCGCGGGCCAGGGCCAGCGAAGCGGTGTTCTGCTGGAACGTGGTGGTGAACCCGATCAGGCCGCCCGCGGCGTCGGCGATTTCCTTGGCGTAGGCCGAGATCCAGTCGGGCACGAGGTCGTGCAGCCGCAGGCACAGCTCCAGCCGGTCCGCGTCGATGCGCCCGGTCATCGCCTCCCGGAACTCCGCGGCGCGCCAGCCGCGCACCCCGTGCAGGGCGGCGGTGAAGACCCAGTCCCCGCAGCCCTCGAAGTAGGAGTCCAGCGAGAAGAAGTCGTACTCGCGCAGCCGGGTGCCCAGGTTCTGGTACATCCAGTCGAAGAAGTCGAGGTTCGCGTCGACCACTCGAACGCGGTGCACCCCACCGCGTTCGACGGCGGTCTTCAGGATTCCGCAGGCCAGCGACGGGTAGCCGACCGATGCCCACGGCATGTTCACCAGTGTCACGTCCATGCGATCCGGTCACCTTCCGAGCAGGCCGGAGGGCCGGCGGGGCGACACCCCACCGGCCCCGCCGGCGTCACTTCGAAACCCGCACCCCCGAGGTGCCGGTCCCGCCGATCGCCTTCGGGTCGTTGTGCACGGTCGTCTTCTTCACAGACTTCACCCCCTCCCCCGATAACCCGTCGGCCGAAACGATGTCCTCCCCTAGGACAAGGCCCGAGTCGCCCAACGATGCCGACCGCCGGGCACCGCGCGCAAGCCGGAATTCACCCGATCGCCCCGAACGGAGAACACGAAACACCCGCAGTTTTCTCGGTTTTCCCACCGAGGAGCGAGAGCGAAGACCGATCGCCGGATGCTTTTGCTCCCGTTGTCGGCATTGCCGGCTACAGGTTCTGGAACAGCGCGACGATCAGTGCCGTTACCGCCGATTCCGCCAATACGGCGCCGGCCCGCGCGGCCCCGGCCAATGCCGAACGCGCCAATGCGCGGAAGGTGCCGGCGCGACCGGCCGGAATCTGCTCCTCGTCGCGCACTTCCCGGTTCCGGTCGATGCGGATTCCCAGGCGGATCCCCAGTTCGCCGAACGAACTTGCGGCCGACGGCGCGCGCACGTCGTCGGCCGTTTCCGGTTCTACTGGGCCGTCTCGCTCACCCTGGCGAGCGCGACGCCGCCCACGATCAGCGCGAGCGCGAGGATCCGCCCGAGGCTGACGGGATCCCGGTAGAGGAGGATGCCGAGCACGATCGCCCCCGCCGCCCCGATCCCGGTGAAGACCAGGTAAGCCGTGCCGACCGGCACCGTGTTCATCGCTCGCGACAACAGGTAGACGGCGGCGGCGCAGAGCACGAGGCACAGCAGCGTCGGCAGCGGCTTGGTGAAGTTCTCGGTGGGCTTGATGCTCTGCACCCAAGCCACCTCGACCAGTCCCGCCGCGATCAGCAGCAGCCAGTTCACCGCACGCCTCCCGCGCGTCGCGCCGACAGATCGGCGACGACCGCGTCCACCCGCTGCTCCGCCGACGTCGCGGACGCCCGCTGCTGCTCCGCGAGGTGCTCGATCTGCGGATCGACCAGCGCGTTGGTGAGTTCGGAGTTGATGAAGGTGACGTCGTCGACCGAGAAGTGCCCGGCGAAGAAGTCCCGCAAGTACCGCTCCTGGTGGTCGACCGGCTCCCGGGGCGTTCCCGGGAGGTAGGACCCACCGCGCGCGTTCACGACCACGAAGGACCGGCCGGCCAGGGACATCCGCGGGAACGTGACCTGGTCGATCCACAGCTTCAGCGCCGCGGGGATCGAGAAGTTGTACATGGGGCTGCCGATGAGCACGACGTCGGCGGCGAGCAGCTCGGACAGCAGCGGTTCGAGCACGGCCCACGCGGCGCGCTGCTCCGGCGTGCGAACGGCCTCGCGGTAGCGGTCGGGCTCGGTGATCCCGTGCCGCAGGAGGTCGTCGCAGATCTCGGTCCACGCCTGCCCGATCGGCGGCACCGGCTCCGCAGCGAGGTCGCGGTGGACGTAGTCCTGACCGGGGTTGGCGGCCTGCCAGGCGAGGGCGAAGCGCTCGGTGAGCGCCCGGGAGAACGAGCGGCTTCGCGCGCTGGCGTCGAGGTGGAGCAGCATGGTCGACTCCTTCAAGTGGACAGCGTGTCCGGTTGTGTCGTCGACCATAACTGGACGCGCTGTCCGGATATTCCCTAGGCTGCCCCCATGGACGGTGACCTGCTGCGACCGAACCAGCGCGGGCGCGAGCGCGCGGACGCGGCCCGCAACCGCGCCCGCATCCTGGCCGCGGCCGAGGAGCTGTTCGCGACCCGCAGCGCCCAGAGCGTGACGATGGAGGACATCGCGAACGCAGCCGGCGTGGGACGCGCGACCTTGTACCGGCGCTACCCGGATCGCGCATCCATCGCCACGGCCCTGCTGGACGAGCACGAGCGAGCACTGCAGGAGAAGTTGCTGCGCGGCGACCCGCCGCTGGGACCGGGCGCGCCGCCGGCCGAGCGCCTGGCGGCCTTCTACGAGGCCATGGTCGACCTGCTGGAGCGGCACATCCACCTGGTCCTGGGCACCGAAGTGGGCAGATCCCGGTTCGAGACGGGCGCCTACGGGTTCTGGCGAGCGCACGTCCGCTCGCTGCTCGCGGAATCTTCCCTGGCAGACCCGGAATCCCTGACGGACTCCCTGCTGGCGCCGCTGGCCCCGGAGGTCTTCCGGCACCAGCACGAAACCCTGGGAATGGAGGCGAAGCGGATCAAAGCGGCCTTGGCGGAATTGGCCCGCAGAATCCTGTGAGGGCGAAACCCCCTGCAATGAGCGTTTTTCGTCCTGGTCGGCCCGCAGCCGCGGGTCGCAAAGTTGCACGTCGATGGGCTGTCGCATGCGCCGCAGGCGCATAGCCCACCTACGACACCGGCGCCCCCGCGGGTTCTCAGAGGTTTCCTGGCGAGGACGGCCCCTCCGCCGTGTATTGGGCATACATCAGGAGGGGCACCCACAGACCAGGGAGCCTCTGAGATTCCGCCACCCGCACCGCCACGCAAAACGAGGATGGAAAAACCTCAATGCAGTTGAAATCAATGTGACGAGGTCGTGCCTCAGTCTGCGAGGAGGTGCTCCCGGCCGAACATGGTGGCGGCGGCCCGCGCGCTGGGCGTCCCCGCGTCGAGGTCCGCGCCGGCCTCGCGGAGCACGGCCACCACCTCATCTGCGCCCTTGAACAGCGCACCGGCGATCGGCGCCTGGTCGCGCTTGTTGCGCAGGTCGGGATTCGCGCCGCGGTCGAGCAGCGCGCGCACCGTTCCGGCGTGCCCGTGGTAAGCCGCGAGCATGAGCAAGGTGTTGCCGCCCTGATCGGCCACGTCGACCGGGAGCCCGTGGTCGACGAACTCCGCCAGCTGCGCGGTTTCGCCTTCCCGGGCCAGGTCCATGGCGATCGCCACGACGCGCTCGGTCTGCTCCGGGGTCAGTCCACCGTGGCTCATCAGCAGCTCTTCCTGATCACGTCTGGGAATTCCGGTTCCGGAACAGGAACGGCGGCCACGGCTTCCCGTGGCCGCCGTTCCTGCTGTCCAGGTCGAAGACCTAGGCGGCGTCAGCCCTTGCTCGCAGCCAGGGCCTCGATCGCCTTGCGGACGCCCTCGCCGTAGGCCGCGTCGGCCTTGGTGCAGTTGGCGATGTGCCGCTCGATGGTCGCCTGCGAGGCGCCGTCGATCGCCCGCGCGGTGTTCTCGAAGAGCACCTGCTGCTGCTCCGGCGACATGTTGCGGAACAGGATGCCGGGCTGCTCGAAGTAGTTGTCGTCGTCCTCGCGGTAGTTGAACCGGTCGGCGACGGCACCCACGGCCTGCACCGGGTCGCGGTAGGAGGCCTGCTCCTGCCAGCGGCCGTAGGAGTTCGGCTCGATGCCCGGGGTGGCGCCCTGGTTGCCGTCGATGCGCATGGCACCGTCGCGGTGGTAGGAGTTCACCGGGTTCTTCGGCGCGTTGACCGGGATCTGGTGGTGGTTCACACCCAGGCGGTACCGCTGGGCGTCACCGTAGGAGAACAGCCGGCCCTGCAGCATCTTGTCGGGCGAGAAGCTGATGCCCGGCACCACGTTCGCCGGGGTGAACGCGGCCTGCTCCACGTCGGCGAAGTAGTTGTCGGGGTTGCGGTTGAGCTCCCACTCACCGACCTCGATCAGCGGGTAGTCCTTCTTGGACCACACCTTGGTCAGGTCGAACGGGTGGTACTTGTACGTGTCGGCGTCGGCCTCCGACATGATCTGCACGTACAGCTTCCACTTCGGGAAGTCGCCGCGCTCGATCGCGTCGAAGAGGTCGCGCTGGTGGGACTCGCGGTCCTTGCCGACCAGCGCCTCGGCCTCGGCGTCGGTCAGGTTCTTGATGCCCTGCTGGGTGCGGTGGTGGAACTTGACCCAGAACCGCTCGCCCTCGGCGTTGATGAAGCTGTAGGTGTGCGAGCCGAAGCCGTGCATGTGGCGGTAGGACGCCGGGATGCCGCGCTCCGACATCACGATCGTGACCTGGTGCAGCGCCTCGGGGAGGTTGGTCCAGAAGTCCCAGTTGTTCTCGGCGTTGCGCAGGTTGGTGCGCGGGTCGCGCTTCACGGCGTGGTTGAGGTCGGGGAACTTCAGCGGGTCGCGGAAGAAGAACACCGGGGTGTTGTTGCCGACGATGTCCCAGTTGCCTTCGTCGGTGTAGAACTTCAGCGCGAAGCCGCGGATGTCGCGCTCGGCGTCGGCCGCGCCGCGCTCTCCGGCGACGGTCGAGAACCGGACGAACAGGTCGGTCTTCTTGCCGATCTCGGAGAAGATCTTCGCCTTGGTGTACTGGGTGATGTCGTTGGTCACCGTGAAGGTGCCGAAAGCGCCCGAGCCCTTGGCGTGCATCCGGCGCTCCGGGATGACCTCGCGGTCGAAGTGCGCCAGCTTCTCCAGGAACCAGACGTCCTGCAGCAGCATCGGGCCGCGCGGACCGGCGGTCAGGGAGTTCTGGTTGTCAGGGACCGGCGCACCGGCCACCGTGGTCAACGGTTTCTGGTTGTTCTCGGGCAAAACTCGCTCCTCGGTGGTGGGATGTTGGCTGGCTCACTCGGCACGGGAGAGGCAGTCGGGGCAGATGCCCCAGAAGGTCACCTCGGCCTCGTCGAGCACGAATCCGTGCGGGTCCTCGGTGTGCAGGCAGGGCGCCTCGCCCACGGCGCAGTTGACGTCGGCGATGGCACCGCAGTTGCGGCACACCAGATGGTGGTGGTTGTCGCCCACGCGCGTCTCGAACCGGGCGGGCGAACCGGCCGGCTCGATGCGGCGGACCAGGCCCGCCTCGGTCAGCGCGCGCAGGACGTCGTAGACCGCCTGGGTCGACACCGAACCCAGCTCGCGGCGGACCGCCGTCGCGATGGTGTCGGTGTCCGCATGCGGATTGTCCGAGACCATCGTGAGCACGGCGACCCGCGGACGGGTCACCCGCAACGACGCCCCCTTGAGGAGGGCGGCGGCATCGATGGACGGCATGTACCCATACCTACCAGCTTTTCTGGAACGAATCAAATAAAGACGCGCGCGGCGCCCCTCCGGCAGCGGCGAAGAACCCCGCGCACGAGCGCCACACCAGGCACGAC
Source organism: Saccharopolyspora sp. NPDC045941 (assembly GCF_056431445.1). Classification (NCBI taxonomy): domain Bacteria; kingdom Bacillati; phylum Actinomycetota; class Actinomycetes; order Pseudonocardiales; family Pseudonocardiaceae; genus Saccharopolyspora; species Saccharopolyspora sp. NPDC045941. The sequence continues at coordinate 22,830 of NZ_JBWKKU010000072.1, read as the reverse complement.
CTGGCCAAACGGGCCGAACATGCCCGAAGATCATGATTACCCGTGTGAGTGACGGAGGGCTGACGAGTGGGTGTCTACGTGTCGATCAGAGGCTGGCTGGAGTGCGACCAGAAGCAGCTCGCCGCCATCCGGGAGATCATCTCCGCGCACGACGACGACCACTACTCCCACGGCTGGGGCCTGCCCCGGCGGCACTTCAACTGGACCTGCTACGCCTTCTACGGCGGCGACGTCCGAGAGCTCGCGGTGAGCTGGCTGCTCGACCAGCTCACCGAGATCGCCCGGGTCCCCGCCTCCGACGAGGACGGCGACCGAGTCCGGGGCCTGTTCCTCGCGAGCCACGAGATCGACGGCACCAGCGAATGGCAGATCCGCGAAGGCCGAGTCCTGATCTCGCCCGCCGACGACCGGCACCGGTACCTCGACGTCTAGCCGTCCCTACAGACCCGTCGCGGGCCAGGTGACCGCGCCCCACCCGTCGAGGCGCACGTCGGCCCGCCGAGCGGTGCCCTCGGTCTGGTAGACCGCGCGCTCGGCGGCCATCCACGCGTGCCAGTGGCCGCGCGCGTCGTCGCCGTCACGCTCGATGCCGCGATCGAGGCGCTCTGCGTCCTCCGCCTCGACCCACACCAGGAGCGTCGTGAGGTCGGCGAACCGCCGCGCTCCCGCGCCGCAGCCCTCGACGACGAGGTAGGGAGCGCGCGGAACGTCGTGCCATTCCGCGAACGCGCCGGCGTCCCAGTCGTACCGCTGGTACCGCCCGTCCCGGCCGGCGGCCAGCGGATCGAGCACCTGAGCACCGAGCCGCTCGACGCCACCGGCCATCCCGCTCCACCCCTCGTACAGATCGTCCATGTGCACGACCTGGGCGGGCAGCGCCTCCGCGAGCTGAGCGGCGAGCGTCGTCTTGCCCGAACCGGCGGGCCCGTCGACGACGACGAGCCGCCCCTCCCCGCCGGAAGGACCGAGCCGGGGAGAACCGGCGCGCGCCCGCCGCACGAGCCCGGCCAGCACAGCAGACCCAACACTCAACGAATAACCCCAACCACGACCCGCCGGACGAAACCACCGGAGTATCACGGATCCGGAGCGCCGCCGGACCGCCGGGCACCGCGGAGTCAGAGGTCCGGCAGCGGATCCTGCGGAAGGTCTTGCGGCGACGCGATTTCCGCATCGGCGGCGTTGACCACGGCGACGTACTCGTCGTCGATCTCGTAGTCGATGCCGTCCAGGCTGAAGTACGGCGTGGTCTGCGTGCTCACCGGGCCGAGAACGGTGTTGCGCGGAAGCCGCGCGACGACCGACTTCGGCACCTTCGTGGACCAGAAACCGGTCGACAGCACGGTGATGGCCGCGCGGCTCACGACGACCAGAACGCTCGACTGAATGCTCATCGGAATGGTGGCGGGAAAGACGTACCGGATCTCGTCGCCCTCGTCCAAGAAGGCGCGGATTCGCTCGCGAACGGCCCCGGGAACAGGCATGCCCGAAGATTACCAACGCCGGCCCGCCGGAAGAGCACCTTCGCCCGGTGCGCACGCCGCCTACGCCTTGAGCCCCGCCAGGACTATCCGCAGCCCAGCGCGGAATTCGGCCTCGGGTTCGGTCCCGGCGGCGGCGCGCGCGATCTCGATCAGCTTCGGAAAGCGTTCGGACGGCAGGGTTTCGACCCGATCGATGATCGCCGAGAGGTCCTCGTCTCGCGCCGCGGACAGCGGGCCGGCGAGTTCGGCCTGGGCGAAACCCGTGATGAATCCGGACACCACGCGGAACGCCACGAGAAGCTCGGCCCCGGACCGGCCGCCGCGCGCGAGCGCCTGCAACAGCGCCTCGGCCGGCGCGAGCGTGGCCACGTCGAGGCTGCGCCGGGTGAGGATCAGCGGGATGGCGTGCGGGTGAGCGCGCACGGCGCGCCACATCCCCTCCGCGACCGCGAGCGCCTCGTCCGCCCAGTCGCCGGGAGGTTCGGCCGCCCAGCTCGCCTGGGCCATTACCGCCTCGGTGACCAGCTGCTCCAGCCCTTCGCGCCCGTCTACGTAGTTGTAGATCGTCATCGGACCGGTGCCCAGCGCCGTCGCGAGGCTGCGCATGGTCAACCCGGCCAGCCCCTGCTCGTCGACCAGCGCCAGGGCGGCGGCCTGCAGCTGTTCCCGCGTGAACTTCCTGGGTGCGGGCATGCCCCTCCTTGATTAAGTACGTCGTACGTGTTTAACTCGGCGCCGTTCACGTACAACGTACCTAAAGCGAGGCGCGATGACGATCCGCACGACCTTCTCCTCCGGCGACGACCGGTGCGCGGCGTGGCTGACGCTGCCGGCCGGCCCGGGACCGCATCCGGTCGTCGTGCTGGTGCACGGCGGCGGGGCAACGCACGAGATGATGCTCGGCCAATACGAGAAGTGGTTCTCCGACGCGGGCATGGCTGTGGTGGCGTTCGACTTCCGCCACCTCGGCGAATCGGGCGGCCGGCCGCGCCAACTGGTGAGCCGGCGCCGGTACGCCACCGACGTCGACGCCGCTCTCGCGTTCGCCCGCTCCCACCCCGAACTCGATCCCGAGCGGATGGCGTTGTGGGGAACGTCCTTCGGCGCGAGCCACGTGATCACGGCGGCCGCTCGCCATCCCGAGCTCGCCGCCGCGGTCGTGCAATGCCCGGTGCTCAACGGGCGCGCGGTCGTCGCCCGGGCGGGAGTGCGGCACCTCGCCCGGTTCACCGTGCCGATCATCTCCGACCTGGTGCGCACCGCGCTCCGCCTTCCCCGGCGATACGTGCAGCTCGTGGGCCGGCCCGGCGAGCTGGCGTTCGTCAACCAGCCCGGGGCGCTGGAGGGCTGGCAGTCGGTCACGCCGCCCGGCTACCGGTTCGACAACCGGATCACCGCCGGCTCGGGTCTGGACATGTTGTTCTACAACGCGTCCGCGCAGGCCGCGCGCGTGCGTTGTCCACTGCTGGTGTGCGCGTGCGACCACGAGAACCTCATCGATCCGGCGATCGCGGCGAAGGTCGCCGCCACCGCGCCTCGCGCGGTCCTCAAGCACTACGACGCCGACCACTTCACGATCTACCACCCACCGGCCGTCGGGCAGGCCGTAGCGGATCAGATCGCTTTCCTGACCAGGCACCTCAAGCCGGCGGCATAGCGAAAACCGTTGTGGCACGCGCTCATCGCGGTGCTAGCCTGCGCAGCATGTCTGGCGCTTCTGCCGCGGCCGCTGCCGCTGTCACGAGGACGCTCCGCTAGCGGCGGTGCTCTCCTGACGCTCCGCCGCTCCACGTCGGTCGGACATCTTTCGCTCTTCCGCGACGACCTGTGGAAAGAGCAGCGGTTGCTGGAAGTGGTCGTCGGGGACGGCGGGGCTCGGGTGTTGCGCAAGCACTTCTCCGACCGCAGGCAGGCTGATTCGGAGGTCCGCTACCTGAGCATCGCGGGTGAGCTGGCCGGCGGTTCCACCCCGTCGGTCGTCGGGGTCGCCGACAACTACGTCGACCTGCGGTACGTGGAAGGCATCCGCGTGTACAACGCGCTTGAGCTGCTGCGGGAGCTGGAGGGGGTCGACGACCGCGCGAACCGGCTTCGAAGTCTCCTCGTTGAACGTTGCGCGGCGTCCTGCGCGGCTTTGCAGGAGGTGCTCGTACGAGATGCGGGGCGCGGGCACGCCGCCCCGAAGTTGTACCCGGTGCGGCAGAAGCTGACGACCCTGCTGGCGATCATCGACCACGGCCTGGGGCTCGGCCTGGACATGGTCGCGATCGAAACCGAGGCGCGGTCGGCGGAGGACTGCCTGAGGCAGGTGTCCTGCCTCGTCCCGTTTCGCGACGTGGCACCGAAGAACCTGATACTCGAGTGGCCCGAGATGTGGCGCGGCCGGAAGTCGGTGGCGGAGCAGCGTCGGTCGGTGCAGGAATTGGTGGCGAACTGGTCGCCGGGCGCAGGTTCTCCGTTCGAATCGAATCCCATCGTGCATGTGGACTTCTCCTCGTGCGGCGAGTTGACGGTCCCCGAGGACGATCCGATCAGCCTGCTGGTCCACGAGTCGACCTGGATGGGGGAAATCCCCAGCCGCGACCGGCTGGCTACCGCACGCCCCGGACGCGACCCGCTTGGCCGTCGGCCTGCTGGTCCGCCTGTACCGGCTCGGCGGACGCCGGCTCTGCTACCTCCTGGTGCACGAAACCGGCTACCGCAGGAGGTACGCGCACGAGTCGGTCGAGTTCTACTTCCGCGCACTGCTCCTCGCGGCGGACACCGCATGCCCTGAGCTGAAGTTCTTGTTCCCCGCGATATTAGGTGCCGCAGAAGCGATCCTGTCCCGCTTGTCCGGACGGTTGTCGATAGCGCACGACTGGTTCGACGCCGCCTACGAGCCACCGCCCGAGAAGTACTACCGGGACGTCTTCCCCTATTAGAGCAACCCCGGCGCCGCCGTCGATGACCCACGACTTCGGGCGGTGCGAGTCACCGGCCGGTCACCTTGTTTTTCTCCTGGCAACCTGTCCGCTGAACCGGGTGGAACCGATCCAGAGGACAGGCTCGGCAGGCGCTTTCCCCGTTCTACCGGGTCGTCCAGGTGACCGGTAGTTCGTGGACTCCGTAGATGTTCATGTCGGTCTTGAGCTTCACCTCGTCGGCGGGGACGGCGAGTTCGAGGGCCGGGAAGCGGCGCAGCAGTCCGTCGAAACCGGCGCGCATCTCGATGCGGGCCAGTTGCTGGCCGAGGCATTGGTGGATGCCGTGACCGAAGGACAGGTGACCGCGGGCCTTGCGGTGGATGTCCAGGGTGTCGGGGTCGTCGAAGCGCTGGGGGTCGCGGTTGGCGGCCAGCAGCGAGACGACGACGGTCGATCCCTCGCGGATCGTTTCACCGCCGAGTTCGATGTCCTCCGCGGCGTAGCGGTAGAAGACGTCGCCGACGGACAGGTAGCGCATGAGCTCCTCGACGGCGTCCGGGAGCAGATCCGGGTCGGCGCGGAGTTCGGCCAGCTGCTCAGGGTGCTCCAAGAGCGCGAACGTGCCCAGCGCCAGCATGTTGGCGGTGGTCTCGTGGCCCGCGAGCAGCAGCAGGAAGGCCGCGCCGGTCAGCTCCTCGATGGTGAGGTCGTCGTGGCGGGCCAGGTCGGACAGGATGTCGTCGCCGGGTTCGGTGCGCTTGCTCGTGACCAGTTCGGCGAGGTACGCGTTCATGGCGCCGATCGCGGCCATCTTCTCTTCGAGCGTCTGGTCCTTGACCATGAACTGGGAGGAGTTGGCCTGGAAGGTCTCCCGGTCCGCGTACGGGACGCCGAGCAGTTCGCAGATCACCAGCGAGGGCACCGGCAGCGCGAACTCCTTGACCAGGTCGACCGGCGGGGCCAGGCGCGCGAGCTCGTCCAGCTGCCGCTCGGTGACGGCGATGATCTGCTCTTCGAGCATCCTCATGCGCTTGACGGTGAAGGCGCCGGTGAGCTTGCGCCGCAGCCGGGTGTGGTCCGGCGGGTCCATGGCGACGAACAGGCCCGGCATCGGCGGGGAAGGTTCGGTGGCGACGGGCATGCCGGGGGTCTCGTACGGCACGTGGATCACACCGATGTCCTGGCGGGAGCTGAACCGGGTGTCGGCCAGGAGCTGGCGGACCGCCTCGTAGCCGGTGACGAGCCAGCCCTCGTGACCGTCGGGGAAGAGCATGGGACTGACCGGGCGAGCGTCGCGCAGCCGGGAGATCTCGCGGGGCGGGTCGAAGGGGCCCGCATTCCGCTCCATGGGGAGGCCCTGCGGGATGGGAACCGCTTGAGTCATCGGTCTTCCTTTCGTGGCGGTCGTTGCAGCCACGATCACCGCCGGACCTGACATGCGCCTGACACGGCTCTGACACCGACCACGGCGGAAACGCCTCCTGCGTCGCGCCAACAGCCGGAGGACTGCCCATCGCCCATGGCAAAATCGGCCGGGTGCAGATCGGGATGCTTGGATCATTCGAGGTTCGCGCGGATGACGGCGTCCTAGCCGACGTGCCGGGCGTCCGGTTGCGCGGGCTGTTGATCGCGCTCGCGCTCGAACCGGGTCGCGTGGTCCCGAAGGCGACGCTCGTCGACTGGATCTGGGGCGAGAACCCGCCCGCCGACGCGACGAATGCCTTGCAGCGCTTGGTTTCCCGGCTGCGGAAGGTGCTGCCGGAAGGGTCGGTCGAGGGGCAGCCGAACGGCTACCGGCTGAGGGTGGAACCCGACGCCGTCGACGCCGTGCGTTTCGAACGCCTCGTCGCCCACGCCCGCGACGACGCGGATGCACGGGGCGTGCAGCGGCTGCGCGAGGCCCTCGCGTTGTGGCGCGGTTCGGCCATGCAGGACGTCGGTCTGGCCGATAGCGCAGCGTTCGACGCGGCGGTCACCCGGCTCGAAGGGCTGCGCCTGGCAGCCATGGAGGATCGGTTCGATGCGGAGATCAGCCTCGGCCACGGCGCGGAGCTGGTCACGGAACTGACCGACCTGGTGGCCGCGCATCCGGTGCGGGAACGGCTCGTGGCCGCGTTGATGCGCGCCCTCGTCGGGGACGGGCGCGACACCGAGGCGATGCTCGTGTACGAGCGTACGAGAGAAAACCGGGCCGCCACAATAGGCGTCTAACCACCCCCCGCGCTCTCCGGAT
>NZ_JBWKKU010000072.1:10323-16197 GCF_056431445.1 Saccharopolyspora sp. NPDC045941 | reverse complement strand
AATCACCCTCTACCAAGCAAGGAAGCTGTTCACAAAACTCACCCCCTTGGTCACCCCGCCCCCGGTGCGGAACCTCCTCGTGCCCCCTTTTCCCCCCCCCCCCCCCCCCCCCCCCCCCCACACCGAGGCGCTGCTCGTGTACGAGCGCACGAGGGAAACCCTGGCCGACGAGCTGGGCGTCGACCCCTCACCGGAGCTCTCCGGATTGCACGTCGCGCTGCTGCGGGGCGAGTTGGGGCGGCCGGAGGAGGGCCGGAAGACCAATCTGCGTGCCGAGCTGACCAGCTACGTCGGCAAGGACGGCGATGTCGCCGCGGTCCGCGAACTCATCACCGATCACCGGCTCACCACCCTGATCGGGCCGGGCGGCTCGGGGAAGACCAGGCTGGCCGCGGAAACCGCGCGCACGCTGCTCGGCGACCTGCCGGACGGGGCCTGGCTGGTCGAACTCGCGGCCATCGGCGCCGACGGTGACGTGGCGCAAGCGACGCTCGCCGCGCTCAAACTGCGGGATGCGCTGCTCGGCGATGCACCGGACGCGGAGCCGACGGATCGGGTCATCGCCGCGCTCCGCGAGCGGGAGATGCTGCTGGTCCTGGACAACTGCGAGCACGTGATCGAATCCGCCGCGGCATTCGCCCATCGAGTGCTCGGCGAGTGCCGGCGGCTGCGGATCCTCGCGACGAGCAGGGAATCCCTCGGCATCACCGGTGAGGCGCTGTGGCAGGTCGCGCCGTTGGTCCTCCCCGCGGAAGACGCCGATCCCGGGGAGATCGAGTCCGCTCCCGCCATCCGGCTGCTGCGGGATCGAGCCGGCGCGGTGCGCAAGGACCTCGCGATCGACGCCCGCACGATGTCGACCATGGCGCGCATTTGCCAGGCGCTGGACGGGATGCCGCTGGCGATCGAACTCGCCGCGGCCAGGTTGCGCACCATGTCCCTCGATCAGCTCGCCAATCGGCTCGACGACCGGTTCCGCCTGCTGACCGGCGGCAGCCGGACCGCGCTGCCCCGGCACCGGACGCTGCGCGCGGTGATCGACTGGAGCTGGGAGCTGCTCACCGACGCCGAACGATTGGTCCTGTGCAGGCTCTCGGTGTTCGCCGGTGGCGCGAGTCTGGAAGCGGCCGAGCAGGTCTGCGCCGGCAATGCGGTCGAGCCTGGCGAGGTGCTCGACCTGCTGACCGCGCTGACCGAGAAGTCGCTGGTGGTCACCGAGGGCGACCGGGCGCCGCGCTACCGGATGCTCGGCACGATCAAGGAATACGCCGAGCAGCGCCTCGCGGAGGCGGGGGAATCGGATCTGACGCGCCGTGCGCATCTCGCGTACTTCACCGAATTCACCGGGATCGCGGAGCCGCACCTTCGCCGCGCCGAGCAATTGGAATGGCTTGCCGCGCTCGAAGCCGAGCACGACAACATCGGCGCCGCGATGCGCGGTGCGCTCGCCGCCGGCGAGGCGGACGGCGCGATGCGGCTCGCCGCTACCGCCGGCTGGTACTGGTGGCTCGGCGGGCACAAGGTCGAGGGCAACGAGCTGGTCATGGCGGCGATCGCCATGCCCGGCGAGGTGGCCGACGAGATCCGGGCCATCGTGTACGCGCTTGCCACGGGGTTCATGACCTCCGGGCGGGAGAGCGACCAGTTCCAGGCGGCGGACTGGATCCACGAGGTGTACGAGATCAGCCGACGCGTCCAGATCCACCACCCGGCGGTGGGGCTCGTCGCCGCGCTGGAGCGCCTGGTGCGAACGCCGGACGCGTACGTTCCCGCGTGGGAACCGCTGCTCACCGACGAGGATCCGTGGGCGCGCGCTCTTGCCCGGCTGCAGCTGGGCAAGATGCGGATCTTGCTCGGCCACGGCGACCGGGATGCGGATGCTCATCTCGAGACGGCGCTCACCGAGTTCCGCGCGCTGGGCGAACGGTGGGGGATCTCGTTCGCCTTGACCGAGCTGGCGGACCGAATCGCGGTGCGCGGCGAGTTCGCCACCGCGTGCACGTACTACGACCAGGCGATCGCGGTCGTCACCGAGGTCGGCGCCGCCGAGGACGTGGTGCCGATGCGGTCGCGGCAGGCCCAGTTGTACTGGCTGGCGGGGAACGAGGAGTCGAGCGCGGCTGCCATGGCAGAGGCGCAGCGGTCCGCGGAGCGGGTCGCCTGGCCGGGGGCGCTGACCGAGCTGGCCCTGTCGAAGGCGCAGTTCGCCCGCTGGAGCGGCGACGCAGAGCAGGCACGCCGGCAACTCGACGTCGCGACGGCGATGCTGGGTGACAACGCCGAGCGGGCGAGCATCCGCGTGATGAGGCACGACCTGCTGGGTTACCTCGCCGAGGATCTCGACGAGGCCCGCGAACACCGCGCCGCAGCCGTCCAGGCGGCGTCCGAGGCGGGGACCGCACTCGGGATCGCGCAGGTGATCGTGGGGATCGCGGACCTGGCGCTGCGTCAGGAGGAGTACGAGCAAGCCGCGCGCCTGATCGCGGCGAGCGCCGGCGTGCGCGGTCTGCCGGATCGTTCCCAACCGGATGTGGGCCGGATCGAGCAGGCCGCGCGAAGTCGCCTCGGTGACGCGCGGTTCACCGAGGCGACGCGGGAAGGTGCGCAGGCGAGCTGGCGCGAGCTGGTCGCGGTCACGCTCGCTTCTTGAACGTGGCGGACGCCCACAAGTACCCGACGAGGGCGATCCCGACGCACCAGGCGAGGGCGGCGATCAGGTCGCCGGTGGCCGGCGCGCCGTCGAGCAGCCCGCGCAGGGTTTCGATGATCGGCGTGAAGGGCTGGTACTCCGCGAATTCCCGGAGTCCGGGCCCCATCTTCTCCGCCGGCACGATCGCGCTGCTGAAGAACGGGAGCATGACCAGCGGCACCGACGCCAGACCCGCCGTTTCCGGGGACTTCGCCGCCAATCCCAAGGCCACCGTCAGCCAGCCGGTCGCGAAACCGAGCAGCGCGACGACACCGACCACGCCGAGCCAGTCGAGGAGGCTCGCCGACGGGCTGAATCCCAGCAGGAAGGCGACTCCGATGATCGCCGCGATGGCGACCAGGTTGGTCAGCAGGCTGGCGACGACGTGACCGGTCAGCACCGCACCGCGGGGGACGTCCATGACCTTGAAGCGGTTGATGATGCCCTTGGTCATGTCGGAGTTCACCGACGTCGCCACGGACCCCAGCCCGTAGCAGACGGCCAGCAGGAGCATGCCCGGCGTCGCGTAGTCGATGTAGTCGACGCCGACGCTGAAGGCGTCGCCGAACATGTACACGAACATCAGCATGACCACGACCGGCATCAGGACCGCGTTGAACACCGAGGTCGGATTCCGGGCGATGTGCTTGAAGTTGCGGCGCAACATCACCATCGAGTGGGACTTCATTTCGCGAGCACCTCCGTGGTGTGGCCCGTGAGGGCGAGGAAGACGTCATCGAGGTCCGGCGTGTGCACGGTGAAGGACTCGGCGCTGAGCGAGTGCTCGTCGAGCCTGTCCAGCAGGGCCCGCAACGACTTCGTCCCGCCGTCGCTGGGAACCCGCAGGGTCAGTGCCTCGTCGTCCCGCGTGGAGCCGGCGATGAGCCGCGCGGCCTCGTCGAGTTCGGCGACGTTGGTGAACCGGAGCCGGACGTGCGTGCCGGGAATCTGGCGCTTGAGGTCGTCGGGAGTGCCCTGGGCGACGAGGCGGCCCTGGTCGAGCACCGCGATCCGGTCGGCGAGCTGGTCGGCTTCCTCGAGGTACTGGGTGGTGAGGAAGATGGTCACGCCATCGCCCACCAGCTCGCGGATGATCGACCACATCGTGCGGCGGCTGCGGGGGTCCAGACCCGTCGTCGGCTCGTCCAGGAAGATGATCCGCGGGTCGCCGACGAGCGTCATCGCCAGGTCGAGCTTCCGGCGCATGCCCCCGGAATAGGTCGACGCGGGCTTCTGCGCCGACTCGACCAGGTCGAAGCGTTCCAGCAGCTCCGCGACGATCCGCTTGCCGCCGCTTGCGGGGACCCGGTTCAGGTCCACCATCAGCTGCAGGTTCTCCTGCCCCGTCAGCAGCTCGTCCACCGCCGCGAACTGGCCGGTGACACCGATCGCCGCGCGCACCGCCCCGGCCTCGGTCGCGACGTCGTGCCCGGCCACGCGGACCGTCCCACCGTCGGCCTTCGCCAACGTGGTCAGCACGTTCACCGTCGTGGTCTTGCCCGCCCCATTCGGTCCGAGCAGGGAGAAAACCGTGCCCGCACGGACGTTCAGATCGATGCCGTCGAGCACGATCTTGTCCTGGTAGGACTTCCGCAGCCCGGAAGCCGTGATCGCTGATTCCGTCATGCGATCACTGTCATCGGCCGACCTGACACCGACCTGCCGTCGGCCTGACACGACTCCTGACACGGCGTGCGCGCCCGCCTGAGCACGCACAACGGGCCGAGCAGGCAATCTGCCTGCTCGGCCCGGTGTCCGCGATCGCTGGTGGGGATCGGGTTTTCGCCTCAGGCGAAGAGGAACTTGTCGCCGACGACGAGCTCGCCAGGACGGGCGACTCGGCGCAGGAGCTGCTCCGCGGCCTGGTAGTCCCGGGTGGTGGTCATCTGTTCTGTCCTTTTCGGTGTCGATTTCGGGCACGGCGGTGCCATCACGGCAGGGGAAGAAGGGGCGCGAGGGCGTCAGGCGCGGCGGACGATGATGTCGCCGCCGTGGCTGCGGGCGCGCACCTTGACGGTTCGGTCGGTCTGCTCGGAGGCCGCCAGGTCGTTGCGCACCCGGCCGACCGAGGTGTGCGCGTCCAATCGGACAGCGGTGCCCTGGGGGACGCCGACCTCCACCACGCCGGTGGGGGTGTACAGGTCGACCGCGCCGCTGCCGAGCTCTCCGACGCGGATGTCGCCGCAAGCGGTCTTGGCGTCGACCTCGGCACGCGCCACGTCGACGGTGATGGCGCCGTTGGACGAGCTGACCCGCAGGTCGCCGGCGACCTCGCCGACCCAGGTGTCGCCGCCGATGTTCTTGACCACCGCGCCGCCACCGACCTGGCGGAGCCGGATCTCCCCGTTCCCGCTGACGTCGGCCTGGCCGGTCACGCGGTCCACGCTGATCTTGCCCGCAGTGGTCCGCAGCCGAGCGCCGGTGGCCTGCCCGACCTGGATGTCCCCGGTGGGGGTCTTCAGCTGGCACGAGCCGACCGCGCCCTCGACGCGGTACCCGCCGTTCGCGGTGTCACCCCGCACGTCCGACCCGGTCGGCAGCTCGACAAGCACCTCCACCGTGCCGTACTTGGTGGTCCACAGGTTGCGCAGCTTCGGCTGCTTGACGATCAGCTTCCCGTTGGCGAACTCGATGTCGGTCTGGTCGGCGGCCTTGACGTCGAGCTCCCACGACGGGTCGACCGGCCGAACCTCGACGACGGTGTCGGAACGATCGCCTGCGGCGAACCGGATGTTCCCGAAGGTGATGTCAACGGTCGCGGAGATCGGGCGAGGGGTGTCGAAGGTCTGCATGGCGGTGGCCTCCTGAGGAGTCGTGGCTGTCATGACAACCACGATCACCGGCAGACCTGACACCGAACGGTCACGGCCCTGACGCCACCCCTGACACGCCACCGCCACAGGAAAAACGGCAGTTCAATCTACCCAACGAGGGGTCGCTTTCTCCTTCTGGATACGGCAAAAACCCCATGTCCGGGCCGAAGGCGTTGCGCGGCAAGGGCTATCACTGCTTCGACGCGGGCAGGCCGGAAGCCAGCTCCCCACACCCGAAATGCCGTTTCGGTCAGCGCGGCCCGCGCCGTGGGGGGGGGGGGGGGGGGGGGGGGAAAGGGGGGGGGGGGGGGGGGGGGGGGGGGGGGGGGGGGGAAAGCCACGCCACGGTTTCCCCCCCCTCTCTCGGGTCGC
>NZ_JBWKKU010000072.1:0-10313 GCF_056431445.1 Saccharopolyspora sp. NPDC045941 | reverse complement strand
GGACAAAACAACCCCCCCCCCCCCCCCCCCCACCCCCCTCCCCCCCCCCCCCCCCCCCCCCCCCCCCCCCCGCCCCCCCCCCCCCCCCCCACGGTGCCGAGGCCGGCTGGGGTGTCATGGCGGCCGGGAACGCTCAAGCCGCCTGTTCCCCGATCCGGCCGCGGTCAGCCGATGGGGGTTGAAGTGCAGGCGTTGCCGTTCTTGCCGCCGTATTTGGTAAAGGAGCCGTTGGCGTTCTTCCCCCAGAAGGTCACGCAGAGCAGCGAGCCGCGCGGGAAGCTCGCGTTGACCTGGAAGGTGTGGTCCTGTTCCCGGCTGGTGGGACCGGTCACCTTGTAAGTGCCCGGTCCGAAGAGCTCGAAGAATCCGCTCTCTGCTGTCACATTCGTATTCCGCCAAGCCACGATCTGCGTGACGCTGTTGCCGGTGCCGTAGGTGGTGTTGCACAGCGTTTGCCCCATGGCGCAGGTGCCTTCCCGCGCAGTGACGCCGCTCGTGCTCGCCGCGGCCGGCGCGGCCAGCACCAACGCGGTGGCGGCGGCGACAACGACTCCGCCTCGCGCTGCTCGTCCGGTGAATCTCATGAGCATTCCCCTTCGCATACTGCCGGTGTCCGGCCGTTCCGGACCCGCCATTCACACACGCCCGGCGTGGCGACACCGTTGGCCACCAACACGCACATCACCCAACGGAGTAACACGACCTGCGCCACAGCCGGCCGACACACGCCGGTGAGGACGGCGCCACTGAAGCCGATCTGATGAACCTGTCCGGCCACGAAGACCGGCGCCCGCTGCAGCGCTACCTCAAGCGCAGCAAGTTAGCGATCAACCAACTGGTCGACCGGGGTTCGATGCAGACGTCGACGGTCGTCCCGAGAGCCGCGGCCGCGGGCAGAGGTCGCGGGTGGGGTCACTTCAAGACGCCGAACCGGATCCGGTTCGGCTGGCCGCGGCCCTGACTACTGCTGATCAGCCGATATAGGGCTCAGCGCGCTGCTGCAATCCGTGCTCGATGCGGAGCCGGTTGGCCGGGGATGGCGTACTGGCCGTTGTCGGTTCGGCAGATCATCAGAACCCGACCCGCGTCGTCCTGGTATCACTCGTCCACGATGGGAACGGGCAGCGGCCTGCGCGGCACCGGCTCGGACACGACGATCGAGGTGGTCGTCTGCCCGAACATGAGAAAACGGTCGAGCACGTCCTCGAGCTGACCGATCGACGGCCCGTGCACTTTGAGCAGGAAGCAGTCCTCGCCGGTGATCCGGAAGCACTCGACCACCTGCGGCGTGTCCCGTGCCGCTGCCACGATCTTGGGGAGTTGGCCGGGTCCGGGCCGGATGCGCACCAGCGCGGTCACCGGCATGCCGAGGGCGGCCGGGTCGACCTCCATCCGGAAGCCGGTGATCACGCCGGTCCGTTCCAGGCGCTGCACCCGCTCGGTGACCGCCGGCGCCGACATGCCGACGCGGCGGGCGAGTTCGGACATGGTCAGCCGCGGATCACTGTGCAACTCGTTGAGCAGCCGCACGTTCACCTCGTCCAGCAGCCGCGATCGCCCAGTGAAGGAATTTGGATCATTTGGCCTTGATTTTCCAGACAACTCACGTCATCTTCCTGGATAGTGCCATTCCGATTGCGGGTATTACTTTGGAAGATACACCGCATGACGACACCGTCCGGGATCGCTCCGCGGCGAACGGCGCCGTGGGTACCGGCACCGGCCTACTTCGGCATCAGCGCGATCTTCCACTACCTCGGGCCGGCCTTCGCCGTGTTGCTGTTCGCCCGCGTGGACGTGCTCGGCGTGGTCTGGCTGCGGATCGCCAGCGCCGCGGTGGTGTTCGCGGTGTGGCGCAGGCCGTGGCGGCTGGTCCGGCGCCTCAAGCCGGAGCAGCGGTGGGTGCTGCTCGGGCTCGGTGTGGTGCTCGCGGCCATGAACGCGACGTTCTACCTGGCCATCGCGCGGCTGCCGCTGGCAACCGTCGGGGCGATCGAGTTCCTCGGCACGATCGTGCTCGCCGCGATCGGTGTGCGGAACGGCCGCAACGTGATCGCCCTCGTGCTCGCCGTGGGTGGGGTGGTCGCGTTGACCGACATCCAGCTCGCCGGTGAGCCCTTCGGGTTCGTCTTCGCATTCGTCAACTGCGCACTGTTCATGCTCTACGTGGTCCTCGGCCACCGGATCGCCAACACCGGCACCGGGCTCTCCGGGATCGATCAACTCGGCGCCGCGATGCTGATCGCCGCAGTGGTCGCGACACCGTTCTGCATCGGCGCCGCAGCCCCGGCCTTCACCAGCCCGGCGGCGCTGCTGGCCGGAGCAAGCGTGGGCATCTGCTCGTCGGTCATCCCCTACGTGACCGACCAACTTGCCATGGCCCGGTTACGCCGGGACACCTTCGCGCTGATGCTGAGCATCCTGCCCGCGGTCGCGACGGTGATCGGGATCGTGGTGCTCACCCAGGTCCCCACCATCCAGGAGTTGACCGGCATCGCGCTGATCGCCGGGGGTGTCTCGGTCCACCAAGAACCTCGGGAAAGCAAGGAGAACTGATGGAATACATCCAGTTGGGCACATCCGGCCTCACCGTGTCCCGGATCTGCCTCGGCATGATGAGCTACGGCAGTCCCGATTCGTGGGCGTGGATGCTCGGCGAGGACGCCGCGGAGCCGATCGTCCGGCAGGCCATCGAGTCGGGAGTGACGTTCTTCGACACCGCGGACATGTACTCCGACGGGGTCAGCGAGCTGATCACCGGGCGGTTGCTCGCCAAGCTGTTCCCCCGCCGCGACGACTACGTGCTGGCCACCAAGGTCTACTTCCCGATGGGGTCCGGCCCGAACGACAAGGGCTTGTCCCGCAAGCACATCATGGCCGCCATCGACGCCTCGCTCGACCGGCTGGGCGTCGATCACGTCGACCTGTACCAGATCCACCGCTGGGACCACGAGACTCCGATCGAGGAGACCATGAACGCGCTCAACGACGTGGTCTCCGCCGGAAAGGCCAGATACATCGGCGCGTCGAGCATGTTCGCCTGGCAGTTCGCCAAGGCGCAGCACGTCGCCGAGACACACGGCTGGACGAGGTTCGTCTCGATGCAGAACCACTACAACCTCGTCTACCGCAAGGAGGAACGGGAGATGATCCCGCTCTGCCTCGACCAGGGTGTCGGCATCATCCCGTGGAGCCCACTGGCACGCGGACTGCTGACCGGCTCCCGCGAACGCGGCGGCGGACAGACCACCGTGCGATCGGGCTCCGACCCCATCGCGGACGCCATGTACGCCGACGCCGACTTCGACGTGGTCGACGCGGTGCGCACGGTCGCCGCCGAGCGCGACCTGCCGCCGGCGCAGATCGCGCTGGCCTGGCTACTCGGCCGCCCCGGGGTAACCGCGCCGATCATCGGAGCGACCAGAACAGAACACCTGGAGGACTCGGTCGCCGCAGTGCGGATACGACTGAGCGAGGACGAAGTGGCCACGCTGCAGGCACCGTACCGACCGCACGCCGTGCTCGGCCACCACTGAGCCGGCGCAGATCCCATCCGGGTACCGCCTTTTACATCGACATGACAGGACTTGGTGTCGACAAGGTCGAGATGTGGATGTTGTTCGACCGGCTGGTGAGGCAGGAACCGCCACCACCGCAACAGATCCATCCCGCACGAGCGCGATGTGGCTACCGGACTCCCGGCCGCGCAACCGATACGGCCTGGTCCAGGTCGTCGGCCAACAAGTGCGATGTGGCTGGTACCGATCGACAGAACGAGAGCCTGCGCGCGAAGACGTCCTTTGACCGGCGATGGACGCTCCAGCGTGATGGCTCACCAGTTCCGAATTGCCGAGATCCCGGAAGCAGTGCGCGAACTCGGCATGGAGTTCAGCAAAGTCGAAGAACCATATCCAGTCCGGGTCATTGGCCGGATTACTCATCCCCAGCAAGAGCGGAGGACATTGCCCGGCTGGTCGGCCGCAGCGGCACGAGGGTGACCGAGCTGATCTATCGGAAGCAGATCCGGCCGGTGATCGAGGAAGGGGCAACCGCGACGGACAGCATCTTCCAGAACCCGAACTCGAAGCGTCAGACACGCGGTTAGGCAGGCAGTACGAAACCAGGGCCGATGCGGATTCGCATCGGCCCTGGTCATCGGGGTGGAGCTGACGGGATTCGAACCCGTGACCCCTTGACTGCCAGGCAACTGACAGGGTTGATCAACCAGGGCTTGCACCGGTTCCGACGAAGCGCTTGATGCGCTTTGTCTGGCCCGTTAGGTCGATGACATGGACTCGGGGGACTTTCCGTGCTGTGCCGGAGTTCCAGCGGATCCAGACTGAGGTCGCCCCGACGGCGTGGGCGAATTGCAGCTTCTCCATGCTGCGGGGACGGTGTGCGGAATCGGTGAACCTGTGCGGGTCACTGACCATGATCCGCGGCATAACATCGACGATGCCCAGGCTTGAGCGTTGTTCACGGTTGGGGCGAAGTGCGGCCAACCTTTTTGTGCCCGCCGGGTCCCGAGCTCAAAACCACGGGGTTACGCCTTGCTGTCCTCGGTGATCGCTCGATCGTGTCGGGAAGGAGCGCGCTAGCGTCGTCATGCGCGGGGGGACGCGGCCGGGAAGCGCTGCGTGACGAGAGCAGAGCCGGGAGCGGTCCCGGCTCTGCTCCGTCGACAGACCATTGGATCCGTCACGGCACCCCGCAAGTCCTTACGGCTCACCGCTTTCACCAGGTTCGTGGCCCTCGAGTCCGGATAGGCAGTGCACGCAGGGCATCCCGACCGGAGGTTGCGAAACCTCGGCTTGGTGCGCCGGAATGGTCAGGCCGCAGAATGTCAGCCAGGACGCGGGTTCCTCGCCATCGTCGGACGGGGGCACCGCGAGGTGCGCCTGACGTCGTGATTCTCTGACGAGACCGAAGGCCAAGCGCACTGCGACGGTGCCGCTGATGAAGGCCGCCCCGCTGATTTCCTGCGCTGCCTGCAGGCACGCGTCGCAGGTCGGCCACTGCCAGCTCACCTCGTCTCGCTGCGCCGCAGTCACTGTTTGCCCGCACAACGTCGTGATCGTCTCACCGGCTTGGTGCTGCTGCATGGGATGCAGCAGCCCGCGGATCGCGTGCCGTTGGAATTCCGCGGGATGCCAGCGGTAATGAGATCGGATCATTTCCCCCACCTCCGCCAACGCGACGTGCGCCTGCGGGGCGGCGTGACGATGCCCAAGGGGAACTTCACCCGTTCGAAGCAGAGGCATAACGTACACGAACGACACACCCATACCTCCGAAATCCGCCTGCGGGCAAATGCAACGGGCTCCTACGGGGTCACCGTCCAGGGGACATGGCACACCACGTCGCCGCCCGTGTGACCGCGGGGCTGTTGGCAGTGATCGGCACGGCCGTCGGAGTAGCCCTGGCGGCTCTGGGCGAATTCGGTCCTGCCCTGCTGGGGTTTCTGGCCGGCTGCGGGGGCGTGGCCCACGAACTCATCCTGCGCAGGGAACACCGGAGCTGTCGCCCGACCGCGACCTGGCCCGCTACATTACGCCGCATACGACGGCTGCACCGACTGCACGCAACCAGAACACACCGCAGATCAAGAACCCGTGACAAGGGTGCGGCGTGACCCGACGCGGGTGGTCTTCCCATGCGGCCCCTTGAAGTCCCTCCAACAGGCCAGGCAGATCAGCACACAGGCCGAGAAGGTGTTGACGGCATCCGAGCAGTCGCCGCTGCACGCCTACATCGTGCTTTCGCTGCTGATCGGAGCACGCACAGAAGAACTGCGAGCACTGACCTGGGATGACGTCGACCTCCACGGCAACCCCAAAACCGAACCACCTGTGCCACGGTCGATCTCGGTTCTTCGCTCCGTCCGGGAGAGCGGCGACACCAAGACCGTGAAATCCCGCCGTGCCCTCGCCATGCCCCTCCGATGCACCGTCGCCCTGCGGCTTCACCGACTCCGACAACGTGAGATCCGCAAGGCCGCCGGCACCCAGCGGCAGGACAACAACCTGGTCTTCCCCACCAACGTGGGCACCGAGCAGGACGCCCACAACGTCCGCCGAGCCTTCCGCAAAGTCATCAAAGCCGCAGGCCTCAACCCCAACGACTGGACTCCACGAGAACTACGCCACAGCTACGTCTCCCTCATGTCCGACTCCGGCGTCCCCATCGAAGCCATCTCCCGCCTAGTCGGCCACAGCGGCAGCCGAGTAACCGAACTCGTCTACCGCCACCAACTCCGCCCCATCCTCATCGACGACAACGGCACAATGGACCAACTCTTTCCCAGAAACCGCCGCGAGGCATAGTGTCCAGCAGCCGGGCGGGCCGACGTTCACTCGAACCTCGGCCCGTCTGCCTTTCTTTCCTCGCCCCGTTGTCCAACCAAAAAACGCTCAAGGCTCTTCTGAGCGAGCGTGTTGTCTGTGCGAGCCGCGCGGCGGTAGCTGGCTTCGGCCTCGTCCAGGCGGCCCTGCCGCTCCAGAAATTCCGCGAGCTTCCGCTGCCCACTAGTGCCGCCCGTAATGGCACTGCGGCGATAGACAGCCTCAGCCTCTTCCAGCCTGCCCTGCTGCTCCAGAAGCTGCCCTAGGCGGACTGGAGCACCGCCGAGCAAAAACCCGAAAGCAAATCCCAGGGACCTGTACTCGATATTGATGGCACGGCGGTAGATGGCCTCAACCTCGTTAATCCGACCTAGCCGCTCCAGAAGCTCCGCGAGCCTGCTCAGCGCACTCGTGTCGCCGGTGTTGGCGCTACGGCGATAGACGGTCTCAGCCTCGTCAAACCGCTCCTGCTCTTCCAAGAAGCGCCCAAGACGCCACACTGACAAGGCGTCGCCTGCATTGACAGCGCGCCGGTAGACAGCCTCGGCCTCGTCAAGCCGCCCCTGCCGCTCAAGAAGTTTCGCGAGCCTCCCCGACATTTCGGTGTCGCCCCTGTTAGTACCGCGACAGTAGACGGTCTCAGCCTCGTCAAGCCGCCCCTGCTCTTCCAGAACGGTTCCAAGCTTCCGCTGGGCCCAGGAATCGTCTGAATTCGCAGTGCGCCGGTAGACAGCCTCAGCCTCGTCAAGCCGCCCCTGCTTCCCCAGGAAGGTCGCGAATGCATCCGCGGCAAACGTGCTACGGCCCTCGGCAGCGCACCGGTAGACAGCCTCAGCCTCGTCCTGCCGCCCCTGCCGCTCAAGAAACGACCCGAGTTTCGTCAACTCGATCGCCTTGCCCGCGCCGTCTGGGTGGGCAGCGCGCCGGTAAGCAGCCTCAGCCTCGTCCAGCCGGTCCTGCCGCTCCAGGAACTTCGCGAATGCATCGTTGTAGATCGTGCTACTGCTCTCCGCAGCGCGCCGGTAAGCAGCCTCAGCCTCACCGAGCCGACCTTGCTTTTCCAGAAACTCTCCGAGTTCCTTCAGCACGATCGCCTTGCCCGCGCCATCTGTGCGAGCGGCTCGGCGGTACACGTCTTCGATCTCCTGGGCTCGATCCTGCCATTGGAGAAAACGCTCAATGTCACGAAGAGCAGTAACGTCACCTGCAGCGACAGCATCCTGGTAGAGATCTTCTACTTCGTCTAGTCGATCTTGCTGTAAGAGCAAGTTGCAGAGATATTCGAAGCCAGCTCGCCTATCGAGGATGTTCGTGTTGGCGGCGCGACGGTAAGCAGTCTCAGCCTCACCGAGTCGGTCCTGCTGCACTAGGAGATTCCCGAGGCGATTGAGCGCCTCGCTGGTAGCGTGGCTGTTCGTGTCCGCAGCGCGACGGTAAGCAGTCTCAGCCTCACCGAGTCGGTCCTGCTGCACTAGAAGGTTCCCGAGGCGATTGAGTGCCTCGCCGTTATCGAGACTGTTCGTGTCCGCAGCACGGCGGTAAACAGCCTCAGCCTCGTCCAATTTTCCGTATTCCAGCAGAAAGGCGGCAAGGGCTAGAAACGTCCCCCTTCTTTCTGTCTTGGCGGCAAGCCGGTAGACGACCTCGACTTCCTCAATCCTGTCTTGCTGGGCAAGCAGCTTTCTAAATGCGCCTAGCGCCAACTCGTCGCCTTTGACAGCTGCACCTCGGTATGCGGTCTCGGCTTCCTCCAATTGCCCCTGGGCGGCGAGCAGATCCCCAAGACCCCTGAGCGACGTCATGTCGCCCACACGAGCACTTCGGCGGTAGACAGTCTCCGCCTCATTGCGCTCTCCCCTGCCTTTGAGCAGGGTCCCCAGACCTCCCAAAGCCACAGTGTCTCCCTGCTCAACAGCTTGCCGGTACCACGACTCAGCTTCATTCTCCTTACCTCGCACATTCAGTACGTAAGCAAGTCCGCGCATTCCGGGCGCGTAACCCAAATCGGCGCTCTTACAAAATGCTTCTTCTGCTATATCGAGCGGCGCCGCATCGATTGCCGCGGATCCAATGCTGAAGCTATCAGCAGGTCCAGCAAGCGACAGAACTGCTCGCCACGTAGCTGCAGGCGGCCGTGCCCGAGCAAGGGGACTTTGCTTGGATTGGCAATGCTCTAGCAAGTAGTCCGCAGCCAGGTACTTGTTACCCATGCGTTTCTGGATACAAGAACTTGCTCCCAATACTTTTATACAAGCCCACCGAAATCCGTCACTGGCCGCTGGCAAGTCGGCTCGGTTCTGCCAGCCAGAAGTGAGGTAATTTCTGCTGAGCTCGTAGAGCTGCGCCTCAGGGACCGGCTGATGGTAGCCCGCCCTTCGGCAGTCGACCGCGGCGCTGATAATCGCTTGCCCAACCTGGAACAGATCACCCTCACCAATGGACCATCGCGCCAACATTGCCGGCCCAGCGGCGAGATACTCCCCAAAACCCTCAGGAGCTTTCAACGCCGAAATAATTCGGTGATCCGCACGGCGAGCGGCTGACGCTCTCTCGATTTCGCTGAGTTGTCTGCTGAGATGGAAACGCCGACTACCCCGAATCTGTTCGACCAACTCGACCCCGTTCGGCGCAATGCCCGTCTCATCACTAAAATCAACTGTCGAGGCAAGGTCGTAGCGGGCGAGAATTCCATCTCGCATGGTCGCTACTACTGCAGCCTCATTTTCGTTGTTGCACAGTTGCTGGAGAACTACGGTGTCTAGTCCATCAGCTGTGAGAAAGTTCTCGAAATCATCGAGCCAGATAACCGTGTCTTGTATCGACATTTCAGATCCGGCTAGGTCGCGTAACGCGGCTCCATTACTCGGAACTAGAAGGGCACTGCCCGGTCGCACTCGACGAATCGCCTCGGCAGCAGCCCTACTCTTTCCGGATGCGGCTGGCCCGTGAAGCAAGACCATACCGCCTGCGGCTATGGCCGAGTCCAGGTCATTGTCTAGGTCCCGGTTTACGAAAGGGGGCAGATCAGCCTCAGAATCGGTGTCAATTGCAGGCGTGACCCCCAGCGCCAGCATGTCTACGTCCGAGACTTTGGGTAGGCGGCCATCAATAAGGTGCAGCGCACGGCCCGGCAGCAATCGATCTACGGTGTTGCTTCCGCGGTGTCCTTCAGTTTCGGCGCTGGCAATGCTCTTGCGTCCCTGCACCCAGCGCCAAACGGCCCCAGCGCAGGCGGCCAGCGGGACGCTGATGGTGACCAGCCAGCTCAGGGCTTCCAGGGTCTTGCGGACAGGCCCGTTATCCGCAGCGAGCCAGTCTGGAGGGCTTAGCAGGAAGCCAGCACCGGTCACCGCAAGGACGCAGGCAAACAAGATCAGTACTCGAAGCCGCCAGCCGCGCATGGGAACGATCATCTCGCATGTGCCAGCTGAACGGGCGAACTGTGGAGATACCGAAACGGATTTCCGAGCGTCAGCCTCGGGGCCGTAGTTACTCAGATAGTTACTCAGCAATTGACCAGGGCCGGTGCTTGGTTGCATCGGCCCTGGTCATCGGGGTGGAGCTGACGGGATTCGAACCCGTGACCCCTTGACTGCCAGTTCTCATTGGGTTCCGCAGCCTGGGTAAACGGCCCCGATCGGCGTTCGCATAGGTTGCGCCGACCTGCACGTTTCGCACCCGTCGCCAGGTTCGCGGTCCCCCGGTGGTCCCCACGCGGGCCGTGTTGTCAGGGCTGTAACAGTGGGGGTGGTCTGGTAGTTCGGGCTATCCGGCGGGGTGGGCAAGGTGCACCATCAGCACGATCTCGTGCACGATCCACAACACCAAGCCCGCGCCAACGACAACACGGAAAGCTGTCACTGTGTCGCTCTCTAAGCCTCAATCCACCGGTGGTGATGGGTAACGGTTCGGCGCTGAGAAGACGAGATGCCCTTCTGAGCTGGGATGATTGATCTTGCTGAAGGAATCATT
>NZ_JBWKKU010000071.1:0-46384 GCF_056431445.1 Saccharopolyspora sp. NPDC045941 | reverse complement strand
CCACGGCGGCTGCTCACCCTTCCTCACCCAACCATGATCCACGATCAAGGAAACCCAGACACAACCAGTGGTCCTTTTGCTAGGAACTCTAAGGATCGATTCGGCAGCCGACAGGTTACCCAGCGACGCCCACTGGACGACGGTGCCCATTGCAATCAGGCCAAGGATAAGCCAAGGAAGCAGGGCAACCACGCTGATGATGCTCGAGACCAGCTTGAGCTTCGGGCTGTTGTAACGCAGCGCGAGCAGATCGGACTGCGTACGCAGGTCGAACTGCTTGCCCCACTTCCATACCGGTCGAGCGATGAAGTACATCGCCAGTACGCCGAGCACGGAGTACACGAGGAAGTACAGTCCGATGATGCCGCTCGCGACAGCCAGGCCGAACACTGCGGTGAAGGTCGAACCGGGCCACCACGAGTTGGTGTAGGCCATCGAGACGAACCAGCTCGAGAACGAGCGGTCGCCGACGGCGTAGTTGCTGAAGGTAGAAACGTCCTGCCGACTCTTGGCGACGTGCAGCACCACGACGACGAGGGCGAAGAACAAGGCGAGTGCGCCAAACGTGATGAGCATCAGTCCATCGCCCCCTGCCGGCGCTCGACGACCCAGAGGGCGTACGTCAAGGCGATCGCTGCCGCTGACACCAGGAGCATGTACCAGATCGACGCCGGGATCCCGGCGATTGGGTCGTGATTCTGCGTGGCGCCGATGTACACGGTGGGCACGAGGGCCACCGCATAGACCAGAGCGAACAGTATCCCCAGGACCCGCTGTGCTGTGTGCTTTCGATTGTCGTGATTGTCTTGGATGCTCGCCATGGACCTTCACCTCGCCTTCTTCTTCGTAAACGTCGACAGAATGTCGCTCACCGAGAGTAGGAAGCGCCGCAGGACTCGAGATATCCGTCAGCTGACGTATTTCTCCTCGATGATGCGAGGAGGGGTGCCGCAGGATCCGGCCGACTGAGTACAGTCGCCGCGTCGCGTGCCACGTACGCGCGCATCGAAGGAGCTAACGTGCCGTCATCCTTGGGAGTCGAACCGAGCCCGCACCTCCCCGGGTATTTCGCTGAGGCTGATCTTGCTGGCCTCGCCGCCGCGTTGCGGTCCGGACGTCTTTCCGCAGTCGACCTCACGGAAACCGCGATCGGCGAAGCGACGCGTTGGCAGCCGGCGATTAATGCCTTCGTTGCACTCGACGAATCGGGTGCGCGCGCCGCAGCGGTCGTCGCGTCCCGGGAGCTGGCTAACGGCGTGGACCGTGGCCCGCTACACGGCATCCCGATCGCGGTGAAGGACATGATTCACGTGCAGGGTTTGCCGACGACCGCAGGATCCCGGCATCTGACTGCTCACGTCGCTCAGCGCGATGCAGAGTGTGTCCGGCGGTTACGCGCCGCGGGCGCCGTGGTGATCGGCAAGACCACGACGCACGAGTTCGCGAACGGTCCGACAGGCGATCGCTCCGCCACCGGAGCCACCCGCAATCCACACGCCCTGGAACGCATGGCAGGCGGATCGAGTAGCGGCTCCGCCGCCGCGGTGGCGGCCGGCATCGTGCCCCTGGCGCTCGGCACGGATACCGGCGGCTCAGCGCGGATCCCGGCGGCGTTTTGCGGAATTGTCGGGCTAAGGCCGACTTACGGCGCTCTCAGCACCGACGGTGTCCTGCCACTGGCTCCGTCCCTCGACACCGTCGGCCTGCTCGCTAGATTTCCCGAGGCCGTGAGCGCGCTCTGGACAGCGCTGACCGGTGAGGCGCGAACGCCCACACGACGGCCGCACGTCGGCTGGATCCCGCCCGACTCCGTGCATCCGACCGCGCCCGAGATCGCACACGCGGCACGCGAATTCGCTGACGTCCTTGTTGCCGAGGAGGTCGTCGTGCCCGAGGCAGACGAGCTTCGGTCCGCCTACCGTGTCATCCAGGGACGCGAAGCCTTTGCCGAGCACGCGGAGCGGCTAAGTCGCGCGCCCAAGTTGTACCATCCAGAAGTGCACGACCGCCTCCATGCCGGCGGAGCTGTGACCGCGACCGAATACGACGTCGCCCTCTCAATACGCGATCGCGTGCGCGAGCGAGCGCTCGCTCTGCTCCGACGCTTCGATCTGCTCGCTTTGCCGACCGTGCCCCTTCTCCCGCCGCTCATCGACCAGCGTGTAGGCGAGGTGCACGGCGCGCCGGTTGACGTGCGAACGGCGCTTCTCGCACTTACGAGCCCGTGGAGTGTGCTGGGTCTGCCGGCGATCTCAGTTCCCGTGCGCCGCAGCGACGGGATCCCGATGGCGCTACAGCTCGTCGGGCCGCCGGGGGCCGAAGTCGAGTTGATCGGGGCTGCTGCCCGGCTAGTCCCAAGGCCGTAGGCCTTCACCCGGCGGTCACGGGCGATGGCGGTGATCCGGCCCAACCTCGACCCCGCAACAGTCGACGCGGCCGGAGTGTTCCTCCGCTACAAAGGCCAAGAGGTCGTGGAACGCCGTTACAGCACGGTTAAGGCCCACTGGCGGTGGCGCCGATGTTCCTCAAAACCAACCGGCGCATCGCCGCCCTGATCACCGTGACCTGCCTGGCCCTGTTGATCTTCTGCCTGGTCGAACGCACCGTCCGCCGGACTATTGCCCCCGACACGACAATGACCGGCCTGTATACCGGCCAGAAAGCCAAACCCACCGGCCGCCTGATCTTCCAGGCCCTGGCCGGGCTACGACTGATCCCAGCCATCAACGGGCAACCCGCGACCATCCCGCAACCCACCCCGGTCCAAGCCCGCCTACTCGATCTCCTTGCCGTCGACCCAACCCAACCGCCATGATCAACGATGCCCCGAGATCTCGGGAATCACCTACTCACTCCCATGTGCGAAAGACACGGCTAGTGGGGCGCGGGGTCCGACCAGGACGTCACCTCAGCGCGATGTGAGGGCAGATCACAGGGTTGGCTTGAGGCTCGAAGTCCTTCCGCTTGTGAGCAACTACGCGAACCGGCCCTCGTAGAGCTCGCCGATCAGCAGCAGGTCGGCCTCCACCGCGAGCCGTGCAAGCTGTGTGCGCGACTGGCAGCCGAGCTTGTCGAGGATGTGCTCGATGTGCGTGGACACCGTGCGTGGGCTGATGTAAAGGCGTTCACCGATCTCCGGGTTGGAATACCCTTCCGAAACCCAGTGCAGAATCTGCGCCTCGCGGCTACTCAGCCCGAACGGCCAGGGGATCTGCTGTTCGCCGATGATCACCGAACCGCCGCCGCCGGGGATGAGCTCGACGCGATGACATGTGCCTTCAGGTGCGATCCACAGATAGCGTCGACGGCGCAAGGCGGCGGCGTGGCGTGCAACCGCGACCGGGAAAGCCTCGTTCAACAGGTGCGGGCCGGCGACGTGACCAGGCATCTCGGTAATTGCTCCCGCGCGCGAGAGGAGCACAGCGTGCGCGTCTGCACCCAAGCGGTTCACGCGCCGCTGGGCGCTGTCGAGTAGGTCACAGGCGCTCGCCAACACCGGTTGGAATCCCTCGATGAGGCCCCGCGCCGCAGAACTTACAGTCCCCCCCAAATTGGCGGCGGTGGATGGCCAGGGTGTAGTCGAGCATGACGACGATAGCTCGCGGGCGGCGGCGGCGATGAGGGTGCTACGCGAGCTAATCCCGTGGGATGGCTACGCTCTGTCGGCATGGGATGCCGAGTCGGGAACTCATCGTCACGTGACCCTGACGAGTGAGGGCTACTCGGTAGAACTTCAAGAGCATATGAACGACGCCTTCGTGGAGCACAACCCAGGCTTTCACCTGTTGCACACGCGGGTGCCCAGGGCGTTGCGGTGGTCGGATCTCGCTCACGACTGGCAGGTGAAGTTTGATCGCACATACTCTGCCGAGGGTTTCTTGATCCCCGCTGGTTTCCACAACCCTCGCCACCGATGGCCACCCCATCGGCCTGGGCACGCTTGACCAGCTCGGCCACCACCTGCCGGTCCACCACCGGCGAGACCTGCAGCGACGCGTCCTTGCTCTGATCACTCATGGTGCACTATCCTCCACTGTGGACAGTTACACCGTCGCGTGCCACGGGCTAGTTCATCCTGCTCGACAAGGTCCTGTCAATCCCCAGGAATCGTGGAGACGTGTTATGCCACTTCGGTCCTGAGCTGGACGGTTGAGGCTGTCCGTGTTCGTGCCGTGTGATGCTCGTGCGTGGTCGGGGCGCGTCGTTGGTGCTGTGTCGTCTGGTGGTGTTGTAGAAGTCCGTGATCCAGGTCGAAATCTTGATACGGGCCTCGACGTGGGTAGCGACTCATCGCTGGCATTCTTTGCCTTCGCCCAGCTGATATGCAGGGCCCCGGTGTACCGACCGTCCGGCAGGCGGAGGCACATCGTTGCGCCTTCCTTGTAACCGCCCGTTGTCCGGGAGATTCGCCGATGCTTCCTGTGGGAACCGTACCGTGGTGCCGTCACGACCGGCCGGGTCATGCTTGCCGTAACCCAGATGGGCGTCCATCTCGCCCTCCAGCGACGACTCCAGCACGATCTTGGTCAGCTGCTGCATCAGCCCAGGCCAAGGACCTCAGGCCCGTCTACACCGCCCCCAGCGAGCAGGCCGCCCTGGACGCCGCAGAGGAGGCGTTCAACTCCACGCTGAAGGTCGAGTTCGTGCACCGGCACCACGAGCAACGCCGATGCTTCCCCCATCTCCAGGCCATGATCACGCCGCCACGCCGCACACCCCCACACAAAACTGCGAAACCTCAGATAACCGGAGACCGAGATCATTAGCCGGATAAGCGCTCGACATTCCCGTCCACCCCGGAGAGCCTGCGTTGCCGCTTACGCACGATCTTCGGCTCGAACGAGGCATCCCGGTCCCTGGGCACGGTGATCTCGACCGGACCGGCCTCGGTCAGCACCGTCTTCGACCGCGTCCCGTTCCGCGAGTTCCCCGAGTACCCCGTGCGTAACCGACAGATCGACCACAGCAGCGCCGTTCAAAGGACCCGACATGCACATCACAGCCGTGCTCCCCAAATGGGGCTGTCCAGTTTTGGGTGTAATTGGGTTTGATGATCTGGGTTAGTTGCGTGCGGCGGACAGGCGTCCGTCGAAGGCGAGGTCGAAAGCGTTGAGGGCGGCTTTCCAGCGCATGGTCCAGCGTCCGCGGCCTCGTCCGGTGGGGTCCAGGCCCATGAGGGCGAGGTAAAGGCATTTGAGGGCGGCTTGTTCGGTGGGGAAATGCCCTCGGGCGTTGATCGCACGGCGTAGCCGGGAGTTGATGCTCTCGATCGCGTTGGTGGTGCAGATGATCTTGCGGATCTCGACGTCAAACTGCAAGAACGGCACGAACTCCGCCCACGCGGCGGTCCACAACCGCACGATCGCGGGATACTTCTTCTCCCATTTCTCGCAGAACTCGGCGAATCGGTGTTTGCTGTCTGTGCTGGAGGGGTGCGTTCGGTGTTCACCGCGCCGACGTTCGCCAGGTTCGCCTCGTTGGTGACCGGTCTGCTGGCGGCCACGGGTTCCCGAACGGTAACGGGGATGTGGAGCGCGGCGGGTCTGGCGGGACGGTTCCATCACGCTCGGGCGCACCGGTTTTTCTCCCATGCTCGCTGGGATCTGGATTCGCTGGGATTGCTGCTGGCCCGGCTGGTGGTGGCCCGTTTCGTCCCGGCCGCGCAAGCGTTGACGGTGGTGGTCGACGACACGTTGTTTCACCGCTACGGTGCCAAGACCCACGCGGTGTTCTGGCAGCACGACGGCTCAGCGCGGGGCCGCGATGGGATCGGGCGGGGTAACTGCTTCGTGGTCGTCGGACTCATCGTGGCCGTGCCGGTTTTGGCGCGCCCGGTCTGCCTGCCGGTCCTGTTCCGTCTGCATATCCCCAAATCCGGTGTCTCCAAACCGGACGCGGCCCGTGTCCTGGTCGGGTTGCTCGCCCGTGCGTTTCCCGAACGCACCCTCCACGTGGTCGCCGATGCCGCCTACCGGGGACCGGCCTGGCGCACGCTGCCCGGCAACACCACGTTCACCACCCGCCTGGCGGCCAACGCCGTGCTCTACGCTCTGCCGCCGGCACCCACGGGTAAGCGCGGGCATCCGCGGTGGAAGGGCGAGAAACTGGGCACCTGCACCGACCTCGCGGCCACCGCCACGTGGCGGAGCACGAACGTGACTCGTTACGGCACGACCGCGACGGTGGAGGTGGCCGTGATCTGTTGTCTGTGGTGGGGCTCGCTGCACCGCCGGCCGGTCACCGTGGTGCTGGTGCGGGAGACAGACTCGACCCGACCGTATGACATCGCCCTGTTGTCCACCGACACCAGCACAACGGTGGAGACAGTCATCGCCCGTTACGCCGACCGGTGGTCGGTGGAGCAAACGATCAAGGACTCGAAAAACTTGATCGGAGCCGGGGACGCCGCGAACCGGCTTTGCCTCGCGGTCGAGCGCAGCGTGCCCTTTGCGATGCTGGGCCTGACCATCCTCATCCTGTGGTACGCCGCGCACGGCACTACCGAGGCGGACCTGGCCACCGCCCGCGCCCGAGCGCCCTGGAACCGCAAGAAGACCCACGTCAGCATCGACGACATGCTCATCGCCTTCCGCCGAGCCCGAATTACGACCATCACCGCAGGCCAGAACACAACAGATCAATATCCCGACAGGCCCACGACCAGCACCGCAACCGCCGCATAACCGCGAAACCTCAGAACTGCTCCCGACATGCTGGAACCAGCCTTTGCCGGGACCCTGGCTGCTACGAACACAACCCACCGCCCAAGAGTCCTCAATTATTGGGGGTCCCTCACCGAAATCCCTATGCGCAAGAAGTTGGCAACTGTACCCGAAACGTCCACTGGCCCCCTGTGAACAGTGCCCAAAAGTACACAGAGAATGCACTTCCTCACCTTTCTTGAACCGTTGATCGACAGCTATGGACTCGCACACTCCCATCCCGTAATGTTCGGCACAATCACCCAAAACGCGAAAGAGTTGCTCCAGGGCGATCAACCGGGCGTTGACATCGGCGAGCACCAGGGCGCTATTCCCGTACCGCCCGCGAAATTCGATCAATGTGGCAGCGACGCACGGACCAGTTGGTTCGCGCGCGCGGGATAGATTTGAGCGAAGAGCACCCCCCATCTCCCGCTAATCCCGTTCGCAGCACCATGGAGGGCACCGTTGACGCTCCAAATGATCCCGGTTTCGGCGGTCCCAAGTCATACGCTGCTCGTGTTTCTGCTGCAAGTGGGACTTTTGCTGTTGCTGGCTTTGGTATTCGGCAGAGTGGCGATCCGCTGCGGATTGCCCGCTGTAGTGGGCGAATTGGTCGCTGGGTTGCTGTTCGGCCCCTCGCTGCTCGCTCACCTCGTGCCCGGCTTGTCCGCGTGGTTGCTGCCGCAGCAACCTGAACAGTTCCATCTCCTGGACGTGGTAGGGCTTATCGGTGCTCTGTTGCTGGTAGGTCTGACAGGGTGCCGACTAGACTTCGGACTGATGCGGAACCGCAGGAACGCTGCCCTGCAAGTCAGCATCGCCGGACTCGTCATCCCGCTCGCACTCGGTATCGCGGTCGGCTTCGTGCTTCCAGAATCGTTGATCTCGGAGTCGCAAGACCGAACGGTTATCGCGCTGTTCTTCGGAGTGGCCATGGCGGTCAGCGCCATCCCGGTGATGGCGAAAACACTGACCGACATGGGTTTGCTGCATCGCGATATCGGTCAACTGACCCTAGCCGCTGGGACTGTCGATGATGTGGTCGGATGGCTGCTGCTGTCGGTCGTATCCGCGATGGCCACCACCGGCGTTCGGGCGGACGGCGTGCTGCTGTCACTCGCCGGCGTGGCCGCAGTTGTCGTGGTTGCTGTGATCCTGGTTAGGCCACTGGCACGGGTTGCTCTCCGCGTCACCAATCGGTCAGCACACGACACGCCTACGGTCGCCACTGTGGTCGTCATCGTCGTACTGGCTTCCGCAGGCACGCAGGCGATGGGCCTGGAGGCGGTATTCGGCGCGCTGGTAGCCGGAATCACGATCAGTACGACCGGCCAGCTCGACCACGCACGGCTCGCGTCATTGCACACCTCCGTGCTCGCCGTGTTCGCTCCATTGTTCTTCGCCACGGCTGGACTGCGCATGGATCTCACGCTTCTGGCGGTTCCCACGGTTCTGGGCGTGGCAATGCTGGTGCTGACGATAGCGATCGTAGGAAAGTTCGCCGGAGCGTACCTCGGAGCCAGGCTGGCCCGACTTGGGCATTGGGAGGGCATTGCCCTGGGTGCCGGGATGAACGCCCGCGGCGCCATCGAAGTCATCGTCGCGATGACCGGGCTTCGGCTTGGGGTGCTGAACACCGCTACTTACACGGTCGTGATCCTCGTCGCGATCGCGACCTCGGTGATGGCTCCGCCGGTTCTGCGCATCGCCATGCGGCGAGTCGATCAGACCGCGGAGGAGCGGGTTCGCTGGCAGCTGTATGCGCCAACGCCCGGTCCGTCGGCCGATCCCGACAGCCCCAAGGCCCGATAAGCCGGATATACCAACGCCGGAGCCAAACGATGAGGTGACCGATGAGCGTTTCGAGCCAAACACCGTCCACCGTCGACGTACTCACCCAGTTCGCATCGCAGTCGTTCCAGGAAGATCCCTTCCCGCTACTGCGTTGGTTGCGAGAAAACGATCCGGTGCACCGGACGAGGACGGGGATCTACCTGGTAAGCAGACACGCGGACGCGCAACGGGTGTTGCAGGGTAGCGCCAGCGATTTTCCTCGCCCGCAACGCGGTGCGGCGGCAGCGTCTCCGTTGCAGCAGCGACACCGGTCGGCCAACCTGCTGTCCAACACGCTGCTGATGAGAAACCCACCCGAACACACGCGGGTGCGCAAGCAGCTCAACCGGGACTTCACTATGCGACGAGTTGAATCGTTGCGGCCAGGCATCGCCGACTACTGCAATCGTCTTCTGGACGAGCTCGAAGCCCCTCTGCGCGACGGGGAGACCTTGGACATCCACCACGCGATGTCCCTGCCGATGGTCGTTCACGTGCTGTCTGAGCTACTTGGAGTCCCCAAGTCTGATCGCGAATGGCTCCCGGATCTGGTCAACGATGTCCTGGCCGCGCTGATCGGCCAGTCCGAGGAGCTGTTGACTACCGCCGACGCCAACAGCGTGATAATCGAGGACTACTTCCGCCAACTCGTCCGGGAACGACGGCTGCGTCCTCGAGACGACTTGATCTCCGTATTGACCCAGCCACCGGCCAATGATCCTGACCCTCTCACTGACGACGAAGTTGCCGCGCTTCTCTGGGGAATCTGGGCGGCGGGATTCGAAACGGCAGCGGGCGGAGTCGATTTCGGTATCCGAGCGATGCTGCACCATCCGGACCAACGGGTGTGGCTCAGCGGCGGCGAGCGCGCGGTCAACGCGTTCGTCGGCGAGGTCCTGCGCTATGACGCGCCTGTCTTGTTCAGCCCCGGAGCGCGCATTCCCATCCGGGACATCCAGCTCGAGGGCGGGACGGTCCCAGCAGGCTGCGACGTGCGGCCGGTACTGGCCGCGGCCAACCATGATCCGGCCGTGTTCACGAATCCAGAACGGTTCGACCCGAGCCGGGACACCAAAAAGATCCTGACCTTCGGACATGGGATCCACCGCTGCATAGGCGCATACCTCGCCCGTGTCGAGATGGCCGTTTCCCTGCCTCTCATCCACAGACGGTTCCCCACTCTCTGCTCCGCGGGCGAACCCGAATGGAACTGCAACGTTTTCGTCCGCACCGTGAGCACTCTGCCGGTTGCCCTGCAACAGCTTCCAACCCCGCGCACAGCCAGGAGATAGCCGTGGACATCGACCGCGACACGCAAGCAGCAGCGGACATGTTCCGACTGGTCAACAGCGACCTCCTGGCACGCGCGATACACGTGCTCGCGATGCTCGGTATCGCCGATCTTCTCGTTAGCGGGCCACGCACCGCTGACGAGCTCGCCGACGTTGTGGGAGTGCATGGTCCGTCACTGCGGCGCCTACTGCGCGCTACAGCGTGTGTCGGCGTATTCGCGGAACGTCCTGACGGAGCCTTTGAGCTGACAACGCGTGCGCAGTAT
Organism: Saccharopolyspora sp. NPDC045941; assembly: GCF_056431445.1. NCBI lineage: Bacteria > Bacillati > Actinomycetota > Actinomycetes > Pseudonocardiales > Pseudonocardiaceae > Saccharopolyspora > Saccharopolyspora sp. NPDC045941. The sequence continues at coordinate 36,289 of NZ_JBWKKU010000071.1, read as the reverse complement.
CTGCGCAGTGACACGCCCGGGACCGCCCGGTATCTGGCAATGTTGCAAGGCGAAGTGGGCAAAGCCAGTGATCATCAGCACTTCCTGCATGCCGTACGCACCGGCGAACCCGCTTTTCCGCACGCTTACGACGGTATGGATTACTTCACCTTCCTCGAAGCCAGCCCCGCAGCAGGTGGGGTTTTCGACAAGGCGATGACCGCGATGAGCGCTGGCCAGAGCACAACGATCGCCGCGGCATACGACTTCGGCAGATTCGATGTGGTAGCCGACATCGGTGGGGGCTCGGGGCACCTGCTGGCGACGATCCTCGAGCGGCATCCCGAGGTCCGGGGCGTTCTCTTCGATCGTCCGGCTACGGTGGCCGATGCCGCGAATCTGCTGGACCAGCACGGGGTCGCCGAACGAACAAATGTCATTAGCGGCGACTTTTTCTACGCGGTGCCGCCGGGGGCGCAGGCGTATGTGCTCAAATCCGTGCTACATGACTGGAATGACGAGGACTGCGTTAGGATTCTGCGCAGCGTCCACGCGGCAATGCGATCGCGGCCGGATTCCCGGCTCATGCTGTGGGAATTCATCGTGCCGCCACTGAACGCACCAGATCCCAGCAAGCTGCTCGATCTGCAGATGATGCTCAAGACCGGTGGCAGGGAACGAACGGAGGACGAGTGGCGGTCGTTGCTGCGATCCGCGGGGTTCGGTGACATCGTCACCTCACAACTCGCCGCACCCTTGTGGCTGATCGAGGCCGCGCCGCTGACATCGGGCCTTCCCGATGCCACCTCGGCGTCTACTGTGGCTGGTGACGCTCGTGGCTGACAGCAACCCCGCTGGCGGAGACTGTGGCTGCGACGTTGATCGAGACCTGGATGTGTGGTTGGCCGAGTGCGAGCAGTTGCTTGGTGTCGAGCGAGTAGAGCGGTGCACTCAGCGGTCACTCGCGGAACGCCAACGTCCGAGCAATATTGGTTTCTTCCGTGCCCGGCACATCCCCGCCGTGATGCGTCCCCGGGACGTAAGCGATGTCCAGTCACTCGTTCGCTCACTGCATCACCGGGAGACCAAGGCGGCGCTCTATCCCGTTAGCCAGGGTCGCAACTGGGGCTTCGGCTCGAAAGACCCAGTCCGGGACGACAACGTCGTGCTTGATCTGGGCGACCTGCGGCGGATACGAGAGCTGGACCTCGACAGCGGTAGTGCGATCGTCGAAACGGGAGTGACGCAAGGTGAGTTGGCACGGTGCGTGGCGGGAACCCCGTTCATGCTCAACGTGACCAGTTCGTCCCAGCACAGCAGCGTGATCGGCAATGCTCTCGAACGAGGCGTGGGAACACGCCGGCAGCGGTGCGACGACATCGCCGGTCTGGAAATCGTCCTCGCTTCTGGCCAGGCGTTGAGAATCGGGAGTTGGCCGCGTGATGGCCAGGACATCACAGCGTATCGGCACGAACTGGGCCCGGGTCTGATGCCGCTGTTCTTCCAATCCAACTTCGGAATCGTCACCGCCGCCGTCGTTCGGCTGCTCCCGCGACCGGACTCGATCCGCGTGCTGCGCCTAGGTTTCGGATACCGGAGTCTCCCCGAAGTGGTAGGCGTACTCCGGGGTTACCACCACCAGGGATTGATCCCGCAGTATCTGAAGATCTTCCTCGACTCGGCCGACGGGCCAGCCGCGGAGCCCAAGTGCCATGCGTTCACCTGTATCGACGGCGACAGCGAACTGGTAAGCGCGGTGACTGAGATCCTGGCGCGGCGGGTCCATGCCAGCGGCCTGTTCACCGCGATCGACGAGCTGGATCACGCCCACGCGGATCGCAGCGCCGTGATGGACGCGCTGGTAGGCGACCCTGAGCGCAACGACCAGACGTTGCTGAGAGAATTCGGGACCACCGCCGACGGCATCGACGAGGACGGAGCCGTCGGCTGGTTGTTCTACGCACCGATGATTCGCTTCGAGCCAGACTCGGTGATGCGGGCGCAGAGTTTGCTCCGACAAATAGCGAATGAGACCGGGATCACCTGGCAGGCCCACGCCACAGTGGTGTCAACCGACTTGATCGACTTCGTAGTGGCAATCAAATTCCCCAGAACAGATCCGTGGCCCGAGCGGGCCCACCACGCCCTGGACCTGATGCACGAGCGCTTTCCGCAGTTGGGCTTCCAGCCCTATCGACTCGACATCGACCATATGCACCGTTCGAGCGAACTGCATCCAGATCCGGCGATCGGAGGTTTTCTGAGCCAGTTGAAAGGCGTCTTCGACCCACGCGGCCTAATCGCGCCAGGACGCTACCTAGAATAGTCAGGAGTTACCGTTGACGACCATTCACGAGCCCAGATCCGAAACGACACTTTCGGCAAGCACATTCCCTGAGCTGTTCGAGTCCCAAGTCGCGCGCACACCGAACGCGACCGCGCTGTTGTACCAGGGTGAGTCCACGACGTATGCAGACCTGAACCGCCGGGTCAACCGGCTTGCGAAGATGCTGATCTCCAGGAAGTTGGGGACCGAGCAACTCGTCGCCCTGGCAATTCCCCGCTCCCCGGCGTTGATCACAGCGGCACTGGCAGTGCTCAAGGCCGGGGCGGCATACCTGCCCATCGATCCCAAACATCCTGCTGACCACATCTCCTACGTGCTGGGCGATGCCAGACCGGTTCTCACCCTCACCACTCGCGACACGATGTTCGCGATCCCGGCCGGTAGGACGCCCCGACTCGTGCTGGACGGCCAGGGTGTGCTCAATGCGCTCGCCCAGCAGCCCGACACTGACCCGACCGACGAGGCTCGAATCCGTCCTCTCTCGCCCTCGAACCTGGCTTACGTGATCTACACGTCAGGGTCGACCGGTAGGCCGAAGGGCGTGATGATCGAACACTGCGGCGTGGAAAACCTCGTTGCTAGCCAGATCGAACGGTTCGGGGTCGACCGCCACAGCCGTGTTCTGCAGTTCGCACCGTTCAGCTTCGATGCGGCGTTCTCCGAGTTGGGTATGGCGTTGCTCTCCGGTGCGACACTCGTGCTTGCGCCGGACGAGCGTCTGCTACCCGGCGCCCCGTTGACCGATCTCGCGGACGAATGCGCGATCACGCACCTCACCCTGCCGCCAACAGTGCTCGGATCGTTGCCGACGGGAAGCCTGCCACCCGCGACTACCTTGATCGTCGCCGGGGAGGACTGCCCGGCGTCCCTCGTCGACCAGTGGGCACCGGGGCGGAAGATGTTCAATGCCTACGGCCCCACTGAGGCGACCGTGTGCGCGACGATGAGCGAACCGCTGACCGGTGGCATGAAGCCGCCCATTGGCCGCCCGATCCGCGATACTCGGGTGTACGCTCTCGACGACCAGCTTCAACCTGTCTCGCCAGGTGCTATAGGCGAGTTATGCGTCGCCGGCCCCGGAGTCGCGCGCGGCTATCTCAACCACGATGAGTTGACTGCCGAACGTTTCGTCCGGGACCCTGATGGACCGCCTGGTAGCCGCATGTATCGCACAGGCGACCTTGTATGCCAGCGAGTGGACGGCGCTCTGGAGTACGTCGGCCGTGCGGACGAGCAGGTGAAGATCCGCGGCTTCCGCATTGAGCCCGGGGAGATCCGCGCGGTGCTTGCCGAGCATGCGGGCGTGTCCGCCTCCGCAGTCGTCGCCCGTACGCATCCCAGCGGATCCGAATGCCTGGTCGCCTACGTTGTGCCCGCGCAAGAACCCAACGATGCTCCGGCCCCGGACGAGACGGCTCTTCGCCAGCACCTCCAGGAGCGTCTGCCCGCGCATATGGTTCCGGCGGCGTTCGTCCTGCTCAATCGGCTGCCGACGACACGCCACGGCAAACTGGACCACACTGCTCTACCCGAGCCCGAGTTCGGATCACACACGCCGAGCACGCCGTTTCTCAGTCCACGCGAAGAGTTGCTATGCGGACTGTTCGCCGAAGTGCTGGGGCTTCCGGCGGTCTCGGAGAAGGACAACTTCTTCGACTGCGGGGGAAACTCGCTCCTGGCGGTCAAGCTGACCATCCGGATCCGTGCCGAGCTGGGGGAAGAACTCTCCATCCGCACACTCCTGGACGCACCTACGCCACATGAACTGATCGCACGACTCGACGGTGAGACCGGCTCATGTGCTCTGGACGTCGTCCTGCCGCTCCGGACAGGAGACCATCACCCTCCGCTCTTCTGCATCCATCCCGGCATCGGGATCGGGTGGTCCTATGTGCGGCTGCTCCGGCATCTGCCGCCGAACCTGCCGATCTACAGTATCCAGGCACGCGGCCTATCCGGTACGGAACCGATCCACCGCTCCATCGCGGACATGGCCAACGACTACCTGCAACAGATCCGCGCGATCCAACCCGAGGGGAGTTACCGATTTCTCGGCTGGTCGTTCGGCGGCCTCCTCGCGCACGACATCGCCGCGCGGCTGCAACAGGAGGGCGAGGACGTCGAGCTGCTGACCATCCTCGACGCCTACCCCGCCAGTATGAACCTGCCGAAGGAACCCTCGGCGCTAGACCCGGAAACCCTCCTCGCGCTCCTCGAGATCGTTGGCCAGGACACCTCTCGCGTCGACCGCGAGACTCTTCAGCTCCCTGATGTCATCAACGCGCTTCGCACCGCCGACGGCGGGCTTTCCGATTTGACCCCGGAATCGATGGAAGCCCTGATCGAGATCTTCACCGTCAATCTCCGTTTGCAGAACGAATTCACCCCAGGGAAGTTCCGCGGCGATCTGATTCTCTTCAGCGCCTGCCAACATCAGGGCGATGGATGGCCCTCCCCGGATACCTGGAAACCCTATGTGGACGGTCGGATCGAGCACCACCCGCTCAACAGCACGCACAGCCGAATGCTCGAAGAGGACGCGGTAATGCACATCGCACCGGTACTGGCAGCTCGACTGTCCCGGACCGAGGTTTCCTGACACTCCGCCACCGACTTCAACACGGTACCAACCACGGAAGGCTCGCGAACATGAACGAATCACTGGCAAGCGCGGAAACGGTCGACGTCGTCGTCGTTGGCGGCGGTCCCGGCGGATCTACAGTCGCTACGCTCGTTGCCAAGCAGGGGCACCGTGTTCTCCTCCTGGAGAAGGAGCGCTTCCCCCGGTACCGCATCGGGGAGTCCTTGCTCCCGTCGACCGTGCACGGCGTCTGCCGGATGCTCGGCGTGTCCGACGCCCTCCACGACGCAGGATTTGTGGTCAAGCTCGGCGGCACGCTGCGGTGGGGATCAAACCCGGAGCCCTGGCGGTTCAATTTCGCCGTCTCATCCAGGCTAGCCGGTCCCACCGCATATGCCTACCAGGTCGAACGCATGAAGTTCGACCAGATCCTGCTCAACAACGCCAAGGCGTGCGGAGTGGACGTCCGGGAGCAGTGCTCGGTCGTCGACGTTCTGGACGACGGCGAGCGGGTTTCCGGAGTCCGCTACGAGGACGAAAACGGACGCACGCACGAGGTAACCGCGACTTTCGTCGTGGATGCTTCCGGGAACGAAAGCCGTATCTCCCAGAAGATCGGGGGGAAGCGGCAGTACTCGGACTTCTTCCGCAACCTCGCGATGTTCGGGTATTTCGAAGGCGGCAAACGGATGGAGGAGCCCTATGCCGGCAATGTCCTGTCGGCCGCGTTCAAGGACGGCTGGTTCTGGTACATTCCGTTGGGTGACAACCTGACCAGCGTCGGGGCGGTGGTCAGTCGCGACACTCCCGAACTCCTGCGAGGTGACCGGGAGCACGCCTTCCGCAAGCTGATCGATGGTTGCCCGATGGTCCGCGACCTTCTCTCTGACGCGACCAGAATCACCAGCGGGCCCTACGGCGAGATCCGCATCCGCAAGGACTACTCTTACGTGCACAGCCGGTTCTGGCGCCCGGGCATGATGTTGGTCGGTGACGCGGCTTGCTTCGTCGACCCGGTGTTCTCCACGGGTGTCCACCTCTCCACCTATGGCGGGTTGCTCGCCGCTCGGTCCATCAACAGTTGCCTCGCCGGACTTGTCGACGAGCAGCGCAGCTTCGAGGAATTCGAAGCGCGCTATCGCAAGGAGTACGGGCTGTTCTACGAGTTCCTCATCGGGTTCTACGACATGAACCAGAACGAGGACTCCTACTTCTGGCAGGCGAAGAAGGTGACCAACTGCCCCGTATCGGAGTTCGAGGCGTTCGTCGAGCTGGTCGGAGGTGTCGCGTCCGGCGAAGCGGCGATCCCCAACGGCGAAACCTTGCGTTCGGAGTTGTCCGCCGTTTCGACTCAGCTGTCCAGCGCGATCCAGGGCAGCATCACGCACGCGAGCAACGAGGACAACCTCAACCCGCTCCTTGACTCCAGGGGGCTGGAACGGTTCCTGGAAGAAGGAGCCGCCTTGCAGGTCGACGCCGCTCTCGGGAACGCCGCGCACGAGCCGCCGAGAATTCCGGGCGGGCTCCTCACCGCCGCCGATGGCATGCATTGGATGGAGCCCGACACGCTCACGGCTCATGCGCACGAGTGATCCGGCGTCGCGCCTGCTGGTGGCGTCGGCGCAGTCACCACATGTCCAGTACCCGTCGGCGGATTTCTTCCGGATAGGCCGCGGTGAAGGAACTGCGCTGCGGCAGGACATCCATCGGCTGCCCGAAAAGACAGTTGTGCACCACCTTGGTCATCCGGCACCGGCTGCGGTCGGCGTCATCGAGTGAGCCGATCAGTGGAACGGCCGGCTGGTCGGGGAAGAACACGTCCCCGCTGGCCGGCCGCCACCGGGTGGCAAAGGCCCACACCGTCTCGGCGGTGTTGGTGGGGTCGATGTCATCATGCATGACCAGAATTTGCGGAACGCAAATACCGACCTTCGTCGAGAAGATGACCTCTCCGATGCGGCGCACCAATTCTTCTTCTGCCACGCCAAGGCGTTTACGCGCATCGACAGGAACGGTCACGATCAACCAGTGGCACGCGCTCTCGACGGGCATCCAGGCGGAGGTCACTGGAATCCCGGCCTCACGTAACGCAACCATCGCTTCAGCAGCGACGCCGATACCAGTGATCGTGTGGTTCTCGTCGGCGGGTTCACCTCCCGCGACCACCGGCAGAATCGGGTCATCCCGATAAGTGACCGCGGTAGCCTGGTATACCGGTTGCGGCGCGGACACCGATCCGAGGTATCCAGCGTACTCCCCCATCGGTCCCTCGGCGGCCGTCTCCACCGGATCGACAAATCCTTCCACCACGATTTCCGCGGTAGCCGGCACCTCGAGATCCACCGTCTCGCAGCGAACCACCTCGGCGGGTTCACCGAAGTATCCGCCCACGTGGTCGGCCTCGTCGACGCCAGCGGGAAAGGCCATTCCGGACAGGACGGGGATCGCCGGCTCACACCCCTGGGCTATGGCGAACGGCATTGGCTCTCCCCGGTCGCGCCACATCCGGTGAATCATGCCCAGGTGCTGGGAGGGAAAGACCGTGCCGGTCAGGCGAGTGCTATCCAGCGCCATCACCCTAGCCACCGACCAGTTCGTCCAGGAACCATCAGGCGTGCGCACGATCACCGTCCCCCAAGTGTTGAAGTATTTGCCACCGTCGCCTTGGTGGATCAACGGGCTGGGGAACCGAGTGAGATCAAGGTCAGCGCCGACCATCCGATTTTCCTTGCACGGCCCGCTGGATACGATACGTGGTTTGATGGGGTCACTGGAACGGGCGGCGACAAGTGCATCCAAGATCTTCAAAGGCATGGTGTCCGCGGGCAGCCCCAGCGAGACGGCCAAACGCGCCAGGCGTTGCTCCGGGTTGGTGCTCAGCCCAACCGGAGCACCGAGGATTCGGAACCCGGGCGGGCAATCGGCCACATTTGTGAACAACGGAGCGGGGCTGAACGTCTCGTAAGACCGGCGGATTATCGCACCAACTTCCAAGATCGGGTCGACCTGACGATCTACGATGCGCAACTCTCCGATCTTGTCCAAAGCATCCAAGTAGGAGCGGAAGCTGGTACAACGGTCCACGATACTCTCCTCCATTGGTTCGAAACGAGACCTATACGTTGCGGCCAGGACCTCCGGCCACAGCCGACGCGCAACCTTGGTCAAGTTTCCCAGGTTCGCCCCAACAGGGGAAGACGGCGACGGAGGATCCTCACCGGACACAACAGTTAAAGATCTTTTGGTATGCCGTGGTCGGTTCCGCGTCGGCGATCTTCGGTTCGATTCCCGTGGCGCGCAACTCGTCCCGGTGTTTGTCGGATGCGCGCCCCGGTGCTGGCCGTTGGTGACGGGCGCTGGGAGGTGGAAAGCGCCCGCTAGAGGCGTCAGGTGGGGACGCGTTGACATCCCGGGATCGGGCGGAGTTGGCGGAGCGACTGCACTGCCATTCTTCGCCGTGGCGAGCCCGGTCGGTGAAACGGATATACGTACCGAACAGCGATGGGAAACGCAGGCCGTTAGGCATTCTCCGCCATCGCCGATCGTGCTCAGCAGAATCGGGTGCGTAACGCGTTGGAGCCTCAGTGGGAGGCTCGCTTTAAGTCGCGATCCTACGGATTTCGGCCAGGGCGTGGCTGCCACGACGCGATCGGGGCCGTCTACCAGGTCGCCAAGGGGAAGAATCCCCAGCGGCCGTGGTTTGCGGCTGCTAGGTGGAAGGGGAGAAGGCGTGCCCCGATACTGCCGCCCTGGGTTGATGGGGTGGCGAGAGGGAGCTTGGTGAGCGGCTGAACCGCAAGTCAGGTACGCGGCCCCGGCTGTGTGCCCCAGAGCCGAGATTCGGCCGGGCCTGGCGGTTGGAAGGTCGTCACTTGCGATAGATGGCGTTTTTGCGGAAGGGCCATTGGTGTACGGCGCGCAGCAGCAGCTCGTCGGGCGGGTCCGGCATGCGGGGCACGGTGCCGGTGGTGTGAGCGATGACCACGACCCGGTCCTCGCCCCCCAGGTAGGTACTGGCGTCGAGGCAGCCGGGTTCGGCGAGCAGAGCGAGCACCGCGGTCTGTTCCACCCAGGCGAGCAGTTCATCCCGGCGTCCGGGCTGAGTTCGGGCCTCCCACATCAGGGTGTCGTGTGGTTCAGGTGTCATCTCGCAGCCTCCAAGGAAATGATTCTCGGGAATTCGGTTCCCGCGGAAGGTGACGGGTCTGGCGTCAGGACGCGGAGCGCAACGTAGCAATGGTGGGGACTTCGGGGGCTGCCTTGGTGTCCTCGAGCGTCATCTTGAAGCTGTCGGGGTAGGCGTCGCGACTGGTGCGACGGGCAGGTTCGCTGGTGCGCCAGGTTTATAGGCCCTGCTGGCATTGCAGCACGTCCCAGACGCCGGGGCCCGGCGAGCTGTAGAGATTGTCGACGGTCTCGGGCGGCGGCGATGTCGGGTTCGGGCACCACCTCGTCGGCGATGCGCAGCAGTTGGCCCTCTTTGTCAAGAGTTTGCAGGAAGCTGCGCAGGTCGTCATATGGCATGGGATTCTCCTTGTGCGTCCAAAGCGCGCGGCACGGGCAGCTTCTGCGGGCAACGCTGCTCGCGTGCCGCGCGGATGCCGACCCACCGCCGGGCGTTCGGCGTCGGCAGGTCGAACTGATCCAGCACCCGCGCGGTGATGTGGTCGACGATGTCGTCCACGGTTTCCGGGTGGTTGTAGAAGGCGGGCATGGGCGGCACCATCTGCGCTCCAAGGCGCGTGAGCGCCAGCATGTTCTCCAGGTGAATCTCGCTCAGCGGGGTCTCACGCGGCACCAGCACCAGCTTGCGGCGTTCCTTGAGGACCACGTCCGCGGCGCGGCCGATCAGCCCGTCGGCGTAGCCGGCCCGTATGCCGGCCAGGGTCTTCATCGAGCATGGCGCGATGATCATTCCGTCAGTGCGGAACGAGCCGGAGGAGATGCTCGCCCCCTGGTCTCCGGGGCTGTGGGCGGCATCGGCGAGGTCGGTGACTTCGCGCACCGACAGGCCAGTCTCCAGTTCTAGAGTGGTCCGCGCCCACGCCGAAAGCACCAAGTGGGTCTCCACATCGGGCAGCTCGCGCAGGGCCTCCAGCAGGCGGACGCCGAACACCGCACCCGTTGCCCCTGTCATGCCCACAATCAGTCGCATAGTGTACGGCTCCTCTGCTGCTCATCAGCCAGTCAGGCTAGGAATGTTTCGGTCATCGCGGTAGGCCGCCGCTTAGTTCCGGGTTCTTACCGCCCCGTCGCGTTCCACGGTAGGTGCGGCTCGGACACGTCCGGCGGCCTGCTACCTGGCGTCCCGGCCGCTTTCGCCGGCATCGACGGCGCGGCGGAGTTCCTCGACGAACGGAATCAGAGCGTCGACCAGCGTCTTGTCGCCGAGCTCGGCTCGACCGAGCCGCTGCACCGCCGCGAGCGCCGCCGAAGCGCCTGCCGTCAAGTCGTTGGCCATTGCCGCGCGGTGGTCGGGCAGCAGGGCGCCGAACGACCGCAGCGCCGCGCCCCACAGCACGCCCGAGGTGCCCCGGCCTTCGCCGCCCACGCATCACCCGCGGCGACCAGCACCGCCGCCGGACCGACGCCCTGCGCCACGGCTTCGTCGGCGGCCGCCACCGCGGCCGCGCTACCGCGCGTCATGCCGCGGCCGTGATCGCCGTCGCCCGCGATCGCGTCGAGGCGACCGAGTTCTTCTTCCTTGCCGTGCAGCAGCTCCGCCACCGCGTGCAGGGCCTTCGCCACGACCGCGGCGGTCGCTTGGCCTTCCGGCGGGGTCGCCGGCGTAGTTGCCGAACGAGAACAGCACCCCGGCACCCCGGTCGGCTGCGCGGCCCACCGAATAGGCGTCGTCGGCCGACGGCGAAGTGAAGATGTTGCCGATGACCGAGCCGTCGGCGAAGCCCGGCCCGACCACCCCGCAGAACGCCGGGTAGTGCCCGGACCCGCCGCCGGTGACCACGGCGACCTTGCCCTCGCGCGCGCGTTTCGCCCGCACCACGCCGCCCGGCACCTGCCGGACGTAATCGGGGTGCGCCGCCACGAAACCGGTCACCATGTCCTCGGTGAACGACGCGGGATCGTCGTACAAGCGCGTCATCTGCTGCTCCTCAGCGCCAGGTCTTGAAGGTCAGGAGGTCGCGCCCCGCAGCGGGCGGGCGCGATCGATCGTTAAAGGGTATTCGCGGTAGCCGCGCTCGTGGAACTCCACGGCGCTGGGATGCGGCACCACGATGCGCCGCGCCGCAGCCCACTTCTCGCGGTCCACCGGCTCGCCGAGCGAGTCCCATGCGGTCATCGCCGCACCTCGTGCGCCGACGCCCTCCTCGTAGGGCACGTGCAGTGGCCGGCCCAGCACGTCGGCGAAGATCTGGCTCCACGCCGCCGATCGCGCACCGCCGCCGCACGCCGAGACCTCACCGGTCAGGCCCGCGGTTTCCAGGTTGTGCCGCGCCGCGTAGGCCACCGCCTCGCATATCGCCCGCATCAGATCGGCCTGCGTGGTGTCCAGCGACAGGCCACACGAGAGATCGAGGCCAGCGATGCTTCCGTGCGGCGTCGCATCCGGGATATGGGCGATTCCAGTGGCCTACGGGCGTTCGGCAGTCTGTCGACGATCGGGGCATCGTCCGTGGTGCCGCGTTGCGACAGTTGGAGATAAACGATCTCGTCGACGGCCGCGACCAGCTCGTCGGCGGTCGTGACCGTCGCCGCCACGCGCAATTCCTGTCGGCCGTTGGCGTCGACCGTTGAGACGCGGGTGATGTCATGAGTGTGCCGCCGCATCCCGTGGCGGCTTAGAATCCTACCGAGCGCAACCTTCTTGGACTCCAGCGATTGTCGGGCGTCCGGGTGCAGCCGGTCCTCGACCACGACGGCTCGTAACATGGCCACCCGCTGCCGAAAGCCGGCCGATTCCGATTCGAGATATCCGCGTCGATATAACGCCTTGCTGACTGCCGAAACATCCAATGCCGCAGCGTGTTCGGGCGTGAGGAGGCAGTACTCGTGGCTCAGCGAGATGTAATCAACCCGGCTGTTCAGCCAGCGGACAACGGTTTCGGTGAAACTGTCCGTATCGCGAAGCCAGGTACTGAGAGTCTGCATCCGCTCCGTTAGGTCGCCTTGCATTGAACGAAACCCTCTTTTCCTTTGCGCGGAGCGAATTTTGCGGTGTTGACGAGCGAAGTAGTGGTGGCCGGATTACTTTGCAAGGTCGTGTCGAGCCAGTCCTGGATCAACGAACACGCTGGCTAGCAGCCGCAGTCTTGCCTCCTTGGCACAGGCAGCGCTACTCAAATGGGGCGAACATGCAAACTGTGTGGTTCAGAAGGGCACGTAAGAACAGGAAGGCTCAGTGCTTCGAACCGCTTTCTCCGGTCGCGCCGCCACCGTAAAGCCGGCGCACCTTGGACGTCCGGTGAGCCGGGTCCAGATCGTCGGTGCGCAACGAGCACAACTTTTGGCGTACTCGGGTGGCGAGGGCGTCGAGTGCGGTGCGGAGGGTGGTGATCTCGTCGGTGAGGCCGGTCAGGGTGCCGCTGGTGGTGAAGCGGTGCCGGTGTTCCTCGATGACGGCGCGCAGCGTGGGGTTGCGGTAGAGAGTGGTGCGGCCCAGGCCGGTGCGGGTGGTCACGGCGGTGAAGGTGACGGCGTGGCCGTCGTGGTGGAGTTGGGTGCAGGCGCGTTCGACGCGGTTGAGTGTGTTGGTGGTGGTCATCCTGTATGGGCCTTGTTGATGAGGGTGTCGAGTCGGTTGATGAGTCGTTGGTGGCGTTCGGCTTCGGTGATCCAGCCGCGTTGTTCGGCGTCGCGGGCGAGTGCTTCGGCATCGACGCGTGGGGCGGCCGGGATGGGTAGTGAGTGGCGGCTCGGGTGTTCTTCCAGCGCGGGAGAAGCGGACCTGCAAGGACCGCGAGCAGCGGCAAAGGCTGTGACCAGCGCCGCCACTCGGTCAGCCACTTCGATCGGAACCCGCCTCGCTTGGTGAACTTCTCCATGTGACCGCCCATCCGCTGCATGCCGAGGTATCGGGGAGTCGATCAGCGCGTCACCCGAGGAACAACCGCCGGGCGCAAACGCCGATGAGCGGGACTTTCCCTCGGTCACCCCGGGGAAAAGTCCCGCTCGGCCATCACCGCGTCCAGGTGACCAGCGCGTCCAGGGCTTCGACGCGGTCGCCGTCGACCAGCAGCGGATTGACCTCCAGGGATTCCAGGCCGTCGCCGAGCGCTTGGGCGAGACGTCCGATGCGCACCACGACATCGGCCACCGCGTCCAGATCGGCCGGGGTCGAGCCGCGGGCGCCCTGGAGCAGCGCGGCGCCGCGCAGTTCGCCGAGGGCCTGTTGGACCTGGGCATGGTCGACCGGGAGCAGGCGCAGCGCCGAATCGCGCAGCACCTCGACCCACACCCCGCCGAGGCCGATGGCCATCGTCAGCCCCCACGACGGGTCGCGGACGACGCCGACCAGCAGCTCCACGCCGCCGCTGCGCTGCGGCTGCACGAGCGCGCCGATCCCGCTCGCACCGGATTCCCGCAGCGTCGCGCACACTTCCTCGTGCGCGCGGCGCACGTCCTCGGGGCCGGACAGGCCGAGCCGGACGCCGCCGATGTCGCTCTTGTGCCCCAAACCGTCGGCGACCGCCTTGAGCACCACCGGGTAGCCGAACCGCTCGGCGGCCGCGACCGCGGCATCCACGTCCGCCGCCGGCTCCGAGGGAACCACCGGGATCCCGTTGGCGGACAACAGGGCCGCCGCCTGGTGCTCGGTCCAGATCCCGGAACCCCGCACGTCCAGCGGCTCCGGATCGTCCACATGGGACATATCGACTTCGGACCAGCGCGCCGCGGCGCCCAGCGCGGTCATGCCGTGCTCGATTCCGCCCGCCACGTAGGGGAAGCCCGACTTCTCCTGGATCATCCGGCCGAACTCGCTGACGTCGGCGCACACGTTGCCGATCACGGCCACCGGCCGCGGCGACTCGCGGATCCGGCGCGCGTTCTCCAGGAACGCCGCGATGCTCAGCTCCGGGTTCGGCGGCGGCACCCGCGGCAGGTCGGCGAGCAGCAGGACCGCGTCGATGCCCGGGTCCTCGGCCACCACCTCCAGCGCCCGGCCCAGCAGCGTCCGGTCGACCACCACGTACCCGGTCACGTCCAGCGGGTTCTGCACGGTGGCGAACTCCGGCACGATCTCCTTCAGCCGCGCCACGGTCTCCGGGGCGTACTCGGGGAGTTCGAGCCCTTCCTCCGCCGCGCGGTCGGCGATGATCTCCGACGCGCCGCCCGACGGCGTGACCACGCCGATGCGGCGCCCCGGCAACCGCCCGACCTCGGCCAGCAGCCCAGCGGTGATGAGCAGGTCCTCCAGCGAGCGCACGCGGATCACGCCGAGCTGCCGGAACGCCGCGTCGACCACCGCGTCGTCGCCGACCAGCGCGCCGGTGTGCGCCTGCGCGGTGTGCGAGGCGATCTCGCTGGACCCGATCTTCAGCGCCACGATGGGCTTACCCGCCTGCGCGGCCCGGCGGGCGACCCTCGCGAACTCGGCCGGGTGGCGCACCTGCTCCAGGAACAGCGCGATGACCTTGGTCGCCGGGTCGTCGACGAGGTAGTCGATCACGTCGGTCACCGACAGCACCGTCTCGTTGCCCATCGCGGTGAGCAGGCTGATGCCGACGTTGCGGGCCTGCGCGAAGTTCAGCACCGCGCTGGCCAGCGCCCCGCTCTGCAGCACCACCCCGATCGGGCCGCTGACCAGCGGCGCCGGGATCGGCAGGCCGTACGGGGTGATGCCGGCGGCCGCGTTGATGTAGCCGTTCCCGTTGGGCCCCAGCAGGATCAGGCCGTGCTCGCGGGCGAACTCGGCCACCTCGCGTTCCAGCCGGCGGCCCTCGGCGCCGGTCTCGCCGAAGCCGGCGGTGAGCACCACGTAGCTGCGGATGCCCAGTCCCGCGCCCTCCCGCAGCACGTCCAGCAGCGCGTGCGTCGGAACCATCACGTACGCCAGGTCGACCTTCTCCGGAATCGCCGACAGGCTCGGGTGGGCACGCTCGCCGTGCACGACCTCGGTGCGCGGGTTGACCAGGTGCACCGGGCCGGGGAAACCGTTGTTGCGCAGGTTGTCGAAGGTCGCCAGCGACCAGCCGGACTTGTCGGTGGCGCCGACCAGGGCGATGGACCGCGGGTTGAACAGCGCCCGCACGGCTTCCGCGCTCATCGCGCCACCACCCGGAAGCACGGCAGCTCGGGCCCGTCCGCGCCGAGGCGGGTGATCACCAGCTCCACCCGGTCCCCGATGCGCACCCGCCCCTCATCCGCACCCGGCTCGTGGGCCCCCAGTTTCAATTGAAACTGCGGGCCGACGATCCGGGTGAGCATCCGCGGGCCCTCGTCCAGGTCGACGAGCGCGACGGTGAACGGCGCCTGGTCGGCGAACTCGCCGAACGCCTTGTGCGCGACCGTCCAGGAGTAGACCGTGCCGCGGCCGCTCGCGGTGAACCAGTCGAGCCGGTCGCCGAAGCAGCCCGGGCACACCGAGCGCGGGTAGAAGACGGCGGCTTCGCAGTCCGCGCACCGCTGGATGCGGAGTTCGCCCGCGGCGATGCCGTCCCAGAACGGACGCGTCTCGGCGTCCGGGATGATCTGCACCATCGGTCAGCCCCTTCCCAGCACGATGGTCGACGTCGACGACAGCACCCCGCCGGTGCCGTGGGCCAGCGCCAGCTCGGCGCCGTCCACCTGCCGCGGCGTGCCGGCGAAGTCGTGGCGCAGCTGCCGGGTCGCCTCGATCAGCAGGAAGATCCCGTACATCCCGGGATGCGTGCAGGACAGGCCGCCGCCGTTGGTGTTCATCGGCGCCTCGCCGCCGGGCGCGGTGCGGCCGCCCGCGACGAACGCGCCCGCCTCGCCGGGCTTGCAGAACCCGAGCGATTCCAGCGTCAGCAGCACGGTGATGGTGAACGAGTCGTAAATCTCCAGCACGTCGATGTCGTCGTGCCCGACCCCGGCCATCTCCAGCGCCGCCGGGCCGGACCGGGCGGCGCCGGTGACGGTCAGGTCCGGCATGTTGGCGATGGTGTTGTGCGTGGTCGCTTCGCCGTGCCCGAGCACGATCACCGGCCGCGTGGCCAGGTCCGGCCACCGGTCCTCGGCCGCGACGACCAGCGCGCCGCCGCCGTCGGTGACCAGGCAGCAGTCCAGCTTGCGCAGCGGCTCGCAGATCATCGGTGACGCCAGCACCTCGTCCACCGTGAGCGGATCCCGGTGGTACGCCGAGGGATTCAACCGCGCCCACTCCCTCGTGGACACCGCGACCTCGGCGAGCTGCTCGCTGGTCACCCCGTGCTCGTGCATGTACCGGTTGGCCGCCAGCGCGTAGGCGCCGACCGGCGTGGGCAGCCCGTACGGCCGCTCGAACTGCTCGGTCAGCGTCGCCGGGCGCGGCTGGTTGCGCGACCGGTCGCTGCGCTGCGTGCTGCCGTAGGCGATCACCGCGACGTCGATGACGCCCGCCTCGATCGCCGCGGTGGCGTGGCCGAGGTGCGCCTCGAACGACGAGCCGCCGATGTTGGTGCCGTCCAGGTACCGCGGGCGCATGCCGAGGTATTCGGCCAGGGCCAGCGCCGGCGCCCAGGACCAGCCGCCTGCGACGAACAGCGCGTCGACGTCGTCGCGCCGCAGGCCGGCCTCGGTCAGCGCGGCCTTCGTCGCCTGCGCCTGCTGGGACAGCACGGTCAGGTGCGGGGTCTTGCCCAACTCGGATTCGGCCACCCCGACGATGGCCGCGCGACGGCGTGTCACTCCGCGATCCCTCCCAGCTTGACGTGGCCCTTGAGCAGGTTGCGGGCGATGGTGCGGCGCTGGATCTCGTCGGTGCCCTCGTAGATCCGCAGCAGCCGCAGCTCCCGGTACCAGCGTTCGATCGGCAGCTCGCGGGTGTAGCCCATGCCGCCGTGGATCTGCAGCACCCGGTCGACGACCTGGTTGGCCATCCCCGCGCCGTGCAGCTTGGCGATCGACGACCAGTGCCGCGCGTCCATGCCCTGCTGCACGCGCCACGCGGCGTGCAGCGTGAGCCACTTGGTGGACTCGATCTCGACCTGGGAGTCCGCGATCTGCCACTGGATCGCCTGGTACTCGGCGATCGGGCGGCCCATCGATTCGCGGATCTTGGCGTGGTCGATGGCCATCTGCAGCATCCGCTCCGCCGCGCCGATCGCCCGCGCCGGGATCATGTAGCGGCCCTGGCCGATCCAGCGCAGCGCCAGCGGGAAGCCCCGGCCGACCTCGCCGAGCACGTTCTCGGCCGGCACCCGCACGTCCTCGAACACCAGCGACGCCGGGCCCCACTGGCCCATGGTCGGGATGGGTTCGGACTTCCAGCCCATGTCCCGGTCGACCAGGAAGCAGGTCACGCCGTTGTCGGCGCTCGCGTCGGGGTCGGTGACGGCAAAGACCATCACGAAGTCGGCCTCGTTGCCGCCGGTGATGAAGGTCTTCTCGCCGTTGATCACCCAGTCGCCGCCGTCGCGGACCGCGCGGGTGCGGATGTTGCGGGCGTCGGAGCCCGCGCCGGGTTCGGTGATGGCGAAGCAGGACCTCCGCTCACCCTCGATGGTCGGCACGAGGTAGCGCTTGCGCTGCTCGTCGTCGCCGGCGTAGAGGATGTTGTCGGCGCTGCCGCCGAAGGTGAACGGCACGAACGTCCGGCCGGCTTCCATCGCCAGGATCGCGGACATGATCGCGCCGAGGTTCATCCCGCCGTACTCCTCGGGGGTGTTGACGCCCCAGAAACCGGCCTTCTTCGCCTTCTGCTGGAGCTCGCGCAGCACGTCCGGGTCCACCGACGGCTTGCCGGCGCGCTCGTTGCGCAGCACCTCTTCCTCCAGCGGCCGCACTTCCCTGGTGATGAAGCTACGGACGGTGTCGCGGATCTGCCGTTCCTCTTCGCCGAGTGCGAAGTCGACCATCGCGAAGTCCTTTCGACTCGGGCCCCGTTGCCCGGCGGTGCGAAGACTTTCTAGAACCGCACTCTAAATACTTGGACGGCCCGCGCCTAGCGTCCGTCCGAGGTAGCCACGCCGACGGCGGACACGTTCTAGAATGTGATCCCACTACTCGGACACCGGTGGGGCGGACGTTTCCCCAGGCCGGGCCCGTGAGTACTTTGTGCTGCCATAGCGACAGGAAGTACGCACGGCCCCGACCAGGGCCGATCAGCACGACGGGAAGGTGGTCATGACACGGAAGACGAGCCGCTCCAACGCCTGGCAGTGGAGCCGAACCGCGGAGACCCGCCGCGTCCTGCTGCAGGCCGCGCGCGAGGTGTTCACGGAGAAGGGGTTCGCCGAGGCCAGCGTCGCGGAGGTCGTCGAACGCGCCGGATCCAGCGTCGGCAGCCTCTACCACCACTTCGGCGGCAAGACCGAGCTGTTCCTGGCGCTGTGGGAGGACCACCAGGCCACCCACGAGCAGAACGCGATCAGCGCCGTCGCCAAGGCCCGCGCCGACGGCGAGGAGGACCCGCTGACGCTGTTCAACGTCGGCGCGCGGGCGTTCCTGGAAGGCTCGTGGGCGCGCCGCGACCTGGTGCGGCTGTTCATGGATGGCGACGGGCCGCCCGGGTTCGAGCTGATCCGCCGGACCCGCGGCCGCGAGTGGGTGCGGCAGAACGCGGTGCTGCTCGGCGCCGGCACCGACCCGGTGGACCGGGTGACCGTCGCCGTGCTGACCACGATCATCGGCGAGGCGGGCCGCGAGATCGCGACGTGCTCCAGCAAGCGGGAGGCGAACAAGGTCCTGGAGGCGACGCTGCGGCTGATCCGCCGCCTGGACCCGCTCCGCGACGAAGACGAGGAGGATTGATGGCCGAGACCAACGGCGCGGAACCGTTCTTCACCATCGACGGGGATGGGCTGGTGCCCGGCCCGCACGCGGGCAGCCCGTGGGCGCCGGACATGATGCACGGCCGGCTGTTCGGCGGGCTGCTCGCCCGCGCGCTGGAGCAGGAGCACGCCGAACCGGACTTCCACTTCACCCGGCTGACCGTCGACCTGTTCCGCAACACCAAGCTGGTGCCGGTGCGGGTGGAGACCCAGCGGGTCCGCGACGGCCGCCGCATCCGCATCGCGGACGCGACGGTGTACGCCGGGGACACCCCGGTGGCGCGGGCGAGCGCGGTGCTGCTGCGCCGCGGCGAGCAGCCGACCGAGACAGTGGCGCAGACACCGGTCTGGGACGTCCCGAGCCCGGCGGAGATCGGTACGCCGCGCACCCAGCCGTCGGGGTGGCCGCCGCCGTTCGACATCTGGATGCTCGACGCCGACGGCGAGCCCACCGACTCCTGGACCGCCGACAGCCGGCGCCGCGCCTGGCTGCGGGACAACAACGAGCTGGTGGCGGGCGAATCCCCGTCGCCGTTCGTGCGGGTCGCGCTGGCGGGCGACTTCGCCAGCCCGCTGGCGAACTTCGGCACCCACGGCAAGCTGGAGTTCATCAACGCGGACTACACGCTGACGCTCAGCCGCCTCCCGCTGAGCGAGGCGATCGGCATCGAGGCCACGGGCCACCTCAGCGAGGACGGAATCGCGGCGGCGAACTGCACGTTCCACGACACCAGCGGCCCGATCGGCTACTGCACGGTGACGGCAGTGGCCAACCCGGCGGCGAAGTGACCCGTCCGGGCTGCTTCGGCAACACGATCGCACGATCCACGCCGAAGCAGCCCGGAAAACTGTCAGCCCACCCCGAAACGATCTCCAACGCCCTGCACGCAGCAGCGAAGGAGACCCGAAATGTCGGCAGCCAGCGATCTGGACCAGCTCCTCGGTCACATCATCGCCAAGCTGACAACAGCGCTAGAAACCGTCATCACGGCACAAAACGCGTTGGACGAGAGCGAACGAGCGCTTTCAGTTCTCGACGGCACGAACGATCCCGAAGCGCTGGAGATCCTGTCCACGCCCAAAACCCTCAGTGATCAGTTGTTCGACCAGTGGGACCTCGTCAGCCGGGTCAAAGCCACGATCGAGGCCTACCGCCGAAACCTGGGCGTCTCGTTCTGCAGCAACGCTCCACCAAACATCCCGCACCCGTCGAATTTTCCCCGAGCATTCGATGGAGCCGTCCGAAGCGTCGAATGGGTGAACCAGCAACGCTCCCGACTACCCCAGCGAAGCCGACCACGAGACCAAACCACGGGTTTCATCTACGACGCAGACGGCATCGAATCGCGCCTGGTCAGCGGCAAGGACTCGGAGTCGGAGCGAGCTAGACTCACGCTGCACAACTCAGGCCGTTTCACCGACCACCCGACGTCAGGCGCACCGGCAGTCGTAACCCACGTCGAAACGAAGTACGCACAACGGATGCGCGATACTGGGCAGATCTATGGCGTGATCGTCATCAACAACACGATCTGCGACGGTACCTTCAACTGCAAGGCCGCAGTGCAAGCGATCTTGCCGAGTGGATCTGCAATGGTGATTTGGGAACAAGGCGAGTCCACGCCCGTCACGGTGAGAGGAGAGGCTACACCATGACCGCAGCGACACAAACCGTGGTGACCGCGATAGTTGACAAGCGGTTTCGCTACTCCCCGCCTGCGACTCTGGATGACTTGGTTCGCGCAGTGGTGGACGATCCGCATCCTTTGAACGCTTCGCAGGTCTACGTATGGGATCGGCCTTGCCGCTCATGGCGAGCTGATGACGGGCCGGCATTCCCCAAGGTCCGTCTAGTGGTGTACACGCTGCCGGACACTGGGTGGGGAGCCCTCAACTACGTGGACGCGATCAACGACGAAGTCGTTGATTCGTACAATCCCGACACCCCGCCGAACACCCCCGAGCTCTGGTTCGATCCGGATGGCCAGCTCCAGTACCCATCCACAGCAGCCATTCCACTCGATCAACTCCGCGACGCCGTTGCAGAATTCTGCCGGACCGGGCGACGACCGACCTGCGTGCAATGGCAGGACGGTCAGTGGTTCTAGAGACACGAGACGCCGGGTCGCCATGCCTGTAGTCACTGCGATCATCGACAACCAGCATCGCTATGCGCGTACGGGCGCGGAGACTGATTCGCTGATCCTGGCCGCCTTGGCAGAGTCACACGATTGGGCGACTTTGTTCTACGTATGGGATCGGCCGTGCCGTGAGTCCGATGACGGCTCGCTGCGCGAGTACCCGAGTAACCAGCTTCGGTTGGACGCCGATCCCGACTCGGGTTGGGGCGCGCTCAACTACGTCAACGCAGCCGAAGAATCCGAGCCGCCAGGCGTTTGGAACAGCCTCAACCCCGAGCCGCCGCAGGATGCACCGACGATCTGGTTTGACCCCGGGACACCGACGGCGTTTCCCACATCCGCAGTCCTGCCAATCAAGCACGTCCACAACGCCGTAGCGGAGTTCTGCCGGACCGGGCGGCGACCGACTTGTGTTCAATGGCAGGGCGCTCGGTGGTTCTGAGGTCGTGAGTGGCTGTGCCGGTAAGAACCGGATTTTCACTCACGAACTCCGTCCCGGCTGCCAGCCGACGTGGTCTCGGTACTCTCCCCAGATCCGGGCTTCCGGGAGCTTTTCCAGGAAGTCGGCCGGGCCGTCGAAGTCGGGCATGTGGAGGTAGGCCGCTCCGATTCCCGGTGGGTCGTGGGCGTCCGATCCCGCCGCGGCCGGGATTCCGCAGCGGGCCGCGAAGTTCGCCGCCGCCGCGTTGTGCTCCGGGTCGCTGATCTTGGCGTTGCAGACCTCCACCACGTCGAGCGCGCCGTGTTCGTGGAGCTCTCGCAGGCCTTCGGCGCCGAGGCTGGTTCGGTTCGGGTCGAGGGGGTGGGGCGCGTAGATCACGCCCCGCTGGTCCCGGATTCGGCGAACCACCTCGGGCAGCGACAGGACGTACGGGATGCGCTCGGTCAGGAACAGGCCGATCACCTCGCCCGCTCGGGTCCGGATCTCCTCCCCGACCACGACCCGTGCGCCGATGTCGCGTTCCACGGCTTCCCACGCGCCGTCGAGGCTGTGGTGGTCAGTCACGCACAGCACGTCGATCCGCTCTTCCGCCACCCGCTTCGCGATCTGCTCCACTGTGGACACCGCGTCGCCGGAGTGCACCGTGTGGACGTGGCAGTCGACCCGGACCCAGCCCGGCGGGACGGGTCCGGGGTCGGTCAGCCGCCAGGTCACTCCGCGTCCGGGACCTTGCCGTTGGTCAGCGCGTTCTCCCGCGCCTCCGCCACCAGGCCCGGGATCACGTCGTCGAGTTCCGCCGGGTCCCAGCGCTCGCCCTTGTCGATGCCCGGCCCGGCGATCCAGCCCTCCGCGACGCTGATCGAGCCGCCGCGCACGTTGAACACCCGGCCGGCGATGCCCTTGGCCTTCTCGCCCGCCAGCCACACCACCAGCGGCGCGATGTTCTCCGCGTTCGAGACGTCGAACCGGCCTTCCGCCGCCCGGACCTGGCGCCCCAGGCCGTCGGTCATGCGGGTCAGCGCAGCCGGGGCGACGGCGTTGACCGCGATGCCGTAGCACTCCATCTCGCGGGCCGCGATGACGGTGAGCCCGGCGATGCCCGCCTTCGCCGCGCCGTAGTTGCCCTGACCCGGGTTGCCGTAGATGCCGGAGGACGAGGTCGTGTTGATCACCCGGGCGTCGACCTCCTCGCCCGCCTTGGCCTTCGCGCGCCAGTACGCCGCGGCGTGCCGCAGCGGGGCGAACGTGCCCTTCAGGTGCACGCGGATCACCGCGTCCCACTCCTGCTCGGTCATGTTGAACAGCATCCGGTCGCGGAGGATGCCCGCGTTGTTGACCAGCACGTGCAGGTCGCCGTAGCGCTCGACGGCCGACTCGACGAGCCGCTTGGCGCCCTCGAAGTCGGCGACGTCGTCACCGTTGGCGATGGCTTCGCCACCGGCCGCTCGGATCTCGTCGACGACCTCACCCGCCGGCCCGGTGGAGGAGCCGGTGCCGTCGACCTCCGCACCGATGTCGTTCACCACGACCTTCGCGCCCTGCCTGGCGAACTCCAGGGCGTGGCCGCGGCCGATGCCGCGCGCCGCGCCGGTCACGATGACGATCCGCCCGTCGACGATGCCGCCCATGCGGTCCTCCCGGAAGCCGGTTTTAGAGCCACCTTCTAGAAACACTGACGAGTGATTCCTGCCACTGTCAATGCTTTTTGCACAGATGGACGCTTCCTCGGCGGACCCGGATGAGAATACCGTTCTAGTATTGTCCGTTCGAGGAGGAGGCCCGGCCGTGGACGATCAGCTGCGCTACGCGTGGCGCGTGTTGTCCGTGGTCAGCATCGCCAGCGTGCTGACCGGCCTGGGCACCAGCTCGCTCAACGTGGCACTGCCCGAGGTTTCCCGGCACTTCCAGGCCAGTTCGACCGCGGCGAGCTGGATGCTGCTGTCGTTCATGCTCGCCACGACCACGCTGATGGTCTTCTTCGGCCGGCTGGCCGACCTGTTCGGCCGGCGCACGATGTACCTGACCGGCCTGGCCGTCTACACCGCCGCGAGCCTCGCGCTGGGCTTCGCGCCGACCGCCTGGACCCTGGTCGGCCTGCGCGTCGTGCAGGCCGCCGGCGGCACGATGCTGCTCGCCAACAGCGCCGCGCTGCTGACCACCGCCTTCCCGCGCCAGCACCTCGGCCGCGGCATGGGCATCTACATCGCTTCGTTCTCCGTGGCGCAGCTGCTCGGCCCGACGCTGGGCGGCTTCCTCAGCCACCGGTTCGGCTGGGAGTGGGTGTTCTGGAGCAACGTCCCGATGGGCCTGGTGTGCCTGCTCTGGGGCGCGGTGGTGCTGCGCCCCGACAAGGGCCGGACCGGCGAACGCGGCGTCGACGCGCCTGGCAACATCCTGATCCTGCTCTGCCTGGGCAGCTTCCTGCTCGGGCTCTCGCAGATCGGCGAGCGCGGCCTCGTCGATCCGCTGGTGATCGGCTCGTTCGCGCTGTCCGTCGTGCTCGCGCCGGTGTTCCTGGCCGTCGAGCGGCGCCGCCGCAATCCCGCCGTGGACATCGGCCTGTTCCGCGATCCCGGCTACTCGTTCGGGCTCGCCGCGGGTCTGCTCAACACCATCGCGCGGATGGCCGTGCTGCTGCTGATCGCGCTGTTCTACCAGGCGGTGCAGGGCGACGACCCGGTGGCGGCCGGGCTGAAGGTCCTGCTGCTGCCGTTGACCACCATGATCGCCTCGACGGGCTCGGGACTGTTGCAGGGGCGGATGTCAACGCGCTCGATCGCGATCATCGGCGGCGTGCTGACCGCCGTCGGCCTGGTGGTGCTGGCGGTCTCGGTCTCCCCGACCGTCCCCTATGGACCGATCGCCGTCGGGCTCGTGCTGCTCGGTACCGGGTCGGGGCTGTTCATGCCCGCCAACGCCACCGCGGTGATGAACGGCCTGCCCCGCAACCGGGTCGGCATCGGCAACGCGATGCGGCTGACCGCGCAGAACATCGGGGTGATGGTCAGCACCGCGCTGGCGCTGGCGCTGATCACCGGCCCGCTGCCGGTGGAGCTGCGGGCCGACGTGTTCGCCGGGACGATCTCCGGGGTGTCCGGGCAGGCCGTCGACCAGCTCGTGCTCGGCTACCGGATGGCACTGCTGACCATGACCGCGATCGCGGCGCTCGGAGTCGTCGCGGCGGCGGTCCGCAGCCGTGCCCCCGAGCGGCAGGCGCCGGCTCCGGAACCCGCGCGCACCGACGAGCCCGCACAGCGGTCGGGGTGACCGGATCGTTCCGGCATGCGGCGCGATCGTGCCTCCCGCCCGGGCGCGCGGACGACCAGACTCCTCAAGCGTGAACAAAGCACTTCTCGTCGTCGACGTCCAAGAATCCTTCCGCCAGCGCCCGTTGTGGCGGGCCATCTCCAATCCCGGCATCGTCGAGCAGGTCAACCGGCTGGTGGCGCTGGCCCGCGCCGAAGGCGACCTGGTCGTCTGGGTCCTGCACAGCGAACCGGGCACCGGCAACGTGTTCGACCCGGTCAACGGCCACGTCCGGTTGCAGGACGGGCTCGCCCCGGCGGACGGCGAACCGCAGTTGACCAAGACCTCGCACAACGCGTTCACCACCACGAACCTGCACCAGACCCTCACGCAGCGCGGAATCCGGGAGCTGTCGGTGTCCGGGATCCGCACGGAGCAGTGCTGCGAGACGACTACGCGGGTCGCCTCCGACCTCGGCTACGACGTCACGTTCGTCACCGACGCGACGGCGACGAACCCGATCGCGCACCGGGACGCCCCGGCGGACCAGACGATCGAGGAGCTCCTGGCGGACCCGCGGACCCTGCACTCCGAGGACATCATCGCCCGCACCGAGTACGCCCTGTCGGGCCGCTTCGCGACCATCCGCACCGTCGCGGAACTCACCGGGAGCTGAGGTGAACGGCCTGTTCGCCACGCAAGACGAGGCGAACGGGCCGTTCGCTCCACCCCACCCGCGAGCGAGCCCGTGAAGTGAACGGACCGTTCGCCTCGATAGGCGGCGCGAGGAGGCCGTTCGCTCGTCCCCGGGGACCTGGGCGTAGGGTGACCAGATCGTGAGCCAGGTCGTGTTCTTGCTGCTGCCGGGACTGCACCTGCTGGACCTGGCCGGTCCCGCGCAGGTGTTCTCCACCGCCGCGGGCCTCGGGCACCGCTACCAGCTGTCGTACGTCGCGCAGGGCGGCGAGGTGGTGAGCGCGCAGGGCTTGCCGCTGCACGCCGACACCAGCTGGCCCGCGCTGACCGGGGACGACCTCGTCCTCGTACCCGGTTCGCACGTTTCCGATCCGCCGCGTTGGCCGAAGCTGCACGCCGCGTCCGCCGAGCGGCTGCGCGAGCATCACGCCGCCGGTGGAACGGTGGCCAGCGTGTGCTCGGGCGCGGACGCCTTGGGGCAGGCCGGGCTGCTGCGGGGGCGTCGCTGCACGACGCACCACGACCTGCAGGACGAGCTCGCCCGCCGGCATCCGGCCGCGAGCGTGGTGCGCGACGTGCTGTTCGTCGAGGACGACCGGATCATCACCTCCGCCGGGATCGCCAGCGGCATCGACCTGGCGCTGCACCTGGTCGCGACCAGGCACGGCCCCGGTGCGGCGGCGCGGGTCGCGCGCGGCATGGTCGTCTACGCCCGCCGCAACGGCGACGACCAGCAGGCCAGCGCGATGCTGCGGCACCGCTCGCACCTCAACGACGCGGTGCACCGCGTCCAGGACCTCATCGACGCCCGCTTCACCGAGCCGCTCCCGCTCGCCGCGCTCGCCGCCGCCGCGGGCTGCAGCGAGCGCACCCTCACCCGCTCCTTCGCGCGCGCAACGGGGCTGACGCCCCTGCGCTACCAGCAGGTGCTCCGCGCGGAGCGCGCCGAGCACCTGCTCAGCCAGGGTGCGACGGTGGAGGCCGCGGCGCACGCGGTCGGCTTCGCCGACGCGCGCATGCTCCGCCGCCTGCGTTCCCGCACCTAGCGGCCAGACAGCAGAAAGCAGACACCCGGCCGTTGCAGCACCGCCGGCTGAGCGGACGGGCCGTTCACCTCACCCGGCGGGCGCCGCCTCCGGCGGCATCGAGGCGGGGATCCGGCCGATCGCGGCGATGGACTCCACCACGAAGTAGATGCCGCGGAAGAACAGCAGGACGTCGCCGTGCACCAGCCGCATCCGGCGGTACATCAGCAGCCGTCCGGCGTCTTCGCCGGTGATGATGTCCCGCCAGGCGGCGGCGTCGGCGGTCAGCACATAGTCCGTGTCCGGCTCCTCGCGGATCGACGCCTCGACGCAGTCGCCGTCGGCCCACCGCAACCGCAGGTACTGGCCCGTTTCCGCGAGACCGAGCGCCCAGGACGACGAGTACGACCCGCGCGCCCGGTCGATCCACTCCCAGTAGCTCTCGAGCTTCGTCGCCCGGATCGCCTCGTCGGGCCCGCGGTCGACCACCTCGCGCGCCACCTCCGCCCACTGTGGACTGAACAGCCGCATGCTCATCCTCCCGCCAGTTCGGGCTCGATGTTGTCGATCATCCGCTCGATGTCCGGCGCCAGGCCGATGCCGACGTCGGAGAGCTTCATGTTCAGCTGGCGGATCATCAGCCGCCGCACGTCCTCCGGCGACCAGCCCAGCGACTCCAGCGCCACCCGGCGGCTCGTCGCGCCGTTGATCGCCAGGATGGTGCGCAGCGTTTCGTGGATCTCCAGCAGCAGGCGGGGATCCTCGCGCACCGAGTCGCGCAGGAACCGCATCCCGGCCTGCACGTGGCGGGCCTCGTCGCGGCAGGTGGCGGTGAACCCCGCGTAGTAGCCGGGCAGGAAACCCCTGTTGCGGCAGTAGGTCAGGGTGATCTTCATGACCGACAGCGCCAGCACGCCCTCGATCCACAGGAAGTAGTTGGTGCCGTAGCGCACCCGTAGCGCCGGGTTCTCCGGGTCCGCGCGCAGCTCGTCGGCCTGGTAGGCGAGCAGCCCGAACGGTCCGACGAACGTTTCGGCCACGTGGTGGAAGGACGCGTCCAGCACGTCCTGGATCGACTCGCCGGGCAGCCCGACCACCTCGCGGTAGAAGCGGTCGAAGAACACCGTGTGGCGGGCCTCGTCCTCGATCTGGCTGGACATGTAGATCTTCGATTCCTCGCTGCCGCCCAGCATGAACACCGGCAGCTCCACCTCGACCTGCCGCTCGCCGTGGTGGAATCCCGACGAGATCGCGACGAACGCCTCCCGCTCGACCTCGGTCATCCGCTCGGCCCAGTCCACCGCGTCGCGGGTGAAGTCCAGCTCGTAGACGTCCCAGCGCTGCCGCAGGTAGCGGCGGTAGAGGTCCAGGTAGCCGGGTAGTCGTTTCAGGTCGCGGTGCAGGTAGGCCAGCACGTCGTCGATGTCGACGCGGCCGAGGCCGGCCAGGTCGACCCGGTCCACCGCGTCCTGGGAAAGGTCGGCCATCTGCTCACCTCTCGGCTTTCTCGACGCCGGGCGCGACGTCCTCGCGGACCCGCGAACGCCGCCACGGCCCACGGAACAGCAACATCACCGGCAGGAACAGCACCATGCAGACCAATGCGATCGACAGCCACGCCGACCAGCTGGTGGCGGCCACGACGCGCGGCATCAGGAACAGCACCAGCACCGCCATCACCCTGGTCAGGAACGAGAACACGCCCCACGCGCTGCCCTGCAGCCGCGGATCGATGTCCTCGGTGTTCTCCGAGTAGTTCGCCATCCACGGCGCGTACGCGGCGCCCATGCCCGCGCCCAGCAGCGCCCCGGTGATCAGCAGCTGCACGATCGAGATCGTCTCGCCGCCCATCAGCACCACCAGGTAGCCGGTCATCACCACCGCGACGACGGTGCCCGCGGCGGTGATCGGCTTGCGCAGCTGCAGCCGGTCGGAGAGCCGGCCGACGGCGATCAGCGTGCCGAGGTTGAGCACCCAGAACCCGCTCATCACGGCCGATGCCGAGGCCGCGCTGAGCCCGAAGCTCTGCGCCAGCATCGTCTGCCCGAACAGCGACAGCGTCAGGTAGAGCACCAGCCACACCGAGATGCCGACGACGTGCGCCCACATCGTGGTGTGGCCGAACAGGTCCCGCATCCGCACCGGCCGGTCGGTGTCGGCCGCGGCCAGCGCGCGCTTCTCGGTCTGCTGGATCTGCGCCCGCAGCCGCGGCGACAGGTCGGCGATGTTGAACGCGATCACCAGCGAGATGACCAGCGAGACCATACCCATGATGACGAACTGCGAGCGCCACGAGTTGTCGAACAGCGGCAGCGTGAATCCGGCGATCACGGCGGCCAGGAAGTTCGCGCCCACCGGCCCCCAGGTCCAGAAACCGAAGGCCTGCGCCCGGCCCATCCGCGGCGAGAAGTCCCGCACCAGCGGCGCGGTCGCGGCCATCACCACGCCGTCGAGCATGGACAGGAACGCGCGGGCGACGAGCAGTTCGCCGGGCGTGCTGACGAGCGTCATCGCGAAGCACATCAGCGCGGTCAGCAGCATCAGCGGGACCAGCACCCGCACCCGGCCGAACTGGTCGGTCAGCCGCCCGCCGACCATCGCCGCGATCGCCCCGGCGATCAGCGCCAGGGCCGACACCGAGCCGTAGGTGATCAGGCTCATGTGCAGGTCTTCCAGTAGCAACGGCACCACGGGGGCGATCTGCCCCTCGTAGGAACCGATGAGGCTGGCCAGCACCGCCATGGACAGGATGCGCATCCGGCGGGATCCGGTCGGATACTCCGAGAGTTCACGAACGTACGAGAGCCCCATTGCTCCGCCCTTCCGCGACCGGCTGTCGGCCTACCCCCACATCCGGCTCGGCCCGAGCCGCAACCCTAGAATTTCGCTCTAAAATTCGTCGACCGACCAACAGGGTCGGAGCGATCTTCCCCCAGTGTCAAGGGTTTCGGGCACATTCCCCCCGAACGTCGAGGAGGAACGCGGCGAAACGACCGCCCGTCAGCCGCCGTCGCGGATGGTGGCGATCAGGTGGTCGACGAAGAGCCGGACCGGGGCCGGGAGGCGGCGCTGGGCCATCGTCTGGATCTGGAGGTTGCGCTCCAGCAGCTCCGGATTCGTCAGCGGGATCGCCACCAGGCCCTCCGCGTCGAGGCGGCGGCGGACGCTCAGCCGCCCGGTGAGGGTCACGCTGCCGGAGAGCCGCGCGAAGCTGTGCAGGGCGATCGTGTGGTTGCTGACGAAGACCGGGTCGAACTCCAGGCCCTCCATGCTGCAGCAGATGTCGAACAGCTGCCGCAGCGTGGTGCCCTCCTCCATCAGCGCCAGCGGGTACGGCAGCAGGTCGGCCAGGGCGGCTTCCGCGCGCTCGGCCAGCGGGTGGTCGGCGCGGACCAGGGCCCGGATGTCGTGGCGCTCGGAGTGCTCGACGCGCACGCCCTTCTCCGGCGCCGTGCTGAAGGTGACCGCGATGTCCGCGGTGCCCTCGCCGACCTCCCGGGTCGCCGCGGCCGGGGTGGTGACGCGCAGCCGGAACCGGACGCCGGGGTGCTCCGCGCGGAAGGAGGCCATCGCCTCCGGCAGGAAGTCCTGGGCGAAGCCCTCCGAGCTGACGACCTTCACCGTGCTCCGGTGCGACTGGTGCAGCTCGCGCATCTCGGCGAGGACCTGCTCCTCCTCGCGCATCCGCCGCCGCGCGTAGGCGGCCAGCATCTCGCCGGCCTCGGTCAGCACCATGCCGCGCGGCTGCCGCTCGAACAGCGGCATGCCCGCCTCGTTCTCCAGCTTCGCCACCTGGCGGCTGATCGCCGAGGTCGCCACGTGCAGCCGCTCGGAAGCCTCCCGGATCGATCCGGTCCGAGCCACCTCCAGGAAGTACCGGAGCTGGTTCATCGGGCGAAATCCGGGCGGCCGCAGGACATGGCGGGGACGCTACCGCACTCCGCCGCGCGGGACCGGGACGCGGTGGACTGTTGACATGCGGCCGGTTCGGCACGACGCTGAGCAGCGTCGACCGACTAGTCGGTATGTTTCGGGCGAGTGGCGGGAGCCGAGATGGACGTGGTCAGCTACCTGGCGGATCTCCGCGCTCGACAGCAGCGCAGCTGGCCGCGGGACGTCCCCCGCGACGTGACCTACCCGCTCGGCGAAGTACCGGTGACCGACCACCTGCGGCACTGGGCCCGGCACGAGCCGCAGCGCCCCGCGATCGTCTTCTACGGCCGCGAGATCACCTACGCCGAGCTGGACGAGGCGTCCGACCGGTTCGCGGGCTGGCTGGACGGTGCGGGCGTGCGCGCCGGCGACCGGGTAGGCGTGCTGCTGCCGAACTGCCCGCAGTTCGTGATCGCGATGATGGGCATCCTCAAGCTCGGCGCCGTGCACGTGCCCGTGAACCCGATGTTCCAGCAGCACGAACTCCGCTACGAGCTCACCGACGCCGGCGTCGAGGTGCTCGTCGTGAGCACCGAGCTCGTGCCGTTGGTGGAGCAGGTCCGGGCGGAGACGCCGCTGCGCGAGGTGCTGGCGACCTCGCCCGCCGACCTGCTGCCCGCCGAGCCCGTGCTGCCGCTCCCGGACACGCTGCGCACCGGCACGACGGGCAGCCAGTGGTCCCGGGTGGGTGCCAGTCCGCGCGCCGAGCGCCGCGAGGTGGACCTGGACGCGCTGGCCGCGCTGAACTACACCGGCGGCACGACCGGTCTGCCGAAGGGTTGCGAGCACACGCAGCGGCACATGCTCTACACCGCGGTGACCGCGGGTGCCGCGCGCCCGCCGCGACGGAGCACCGAACCCGACGTCTACCTCTGCTACGTGCCGATCTTCTGGATCGCCGGGGAGGACATGGGAATCCTGGTCCCGCTCGTGCACGGCGGGACGGTCGTGCTGCTCGCCCGGTGGGACGCCACCGCCGTGCTCGACGCCGTCGAGCGCTACCGCGTGACCGACATGATCGGCACCGTGGACAACTACGTCGAGCTGATGGAGCACCCCGGCTTCGCCGCCCACGATCTGTCCAGTTTGGACAACGCGCGGTCGATGTCGTTCGTGCGCAAGCTGACGCCCGACCTGCGGCGGCGCTGGGCGGCGGCGGTCGGCGAGCACAGCGTCCTGCGCGAGGCGTCCTACGGCATGACCGAGACGCACACCGCCGACACCATCACCTACGGCTTCTCCGACGACGACCGGGACCTGCGCTCGGAGCCGGTGTTCTGCGGGCTTCCGGTGCCCGGCACCGAATTCATGGTCGCCGACCCCGAAACCGGCGAGCCGGTGCCGATCGGCGAGCGCGGCGCGATCGCGATCCGGACGCCCTCCCTGCTCACCGGCTACTGGAACCGCCCGGAGGCCAGCGCCGAGGCGCTGCGCGACGGCTGGCTGCGCACCGGCGACGTCGGGATGGTGAACGAGGACGGCTGCCTGCACTTCCTCGGCCGCAACAAGGAGATGATCAAGGTCAGCGGCATGAGCGTCTTCCCGTCGGAGGTCGAGGCGCTGCTGGCCCGCCACCCGGAGGTGCTGGGCGTGGCGGTGGTGCCGATGCCGCACCGCGCCAGGGGCCAGCTGCCGCTGGCCTACGTGCAACCGGCCCCGGGGACCGCGCTGACCGCGGAGGCGCTGACCGGGTGGGCGCGGGAGAACATGGCTTCGTACAAGGTGCCGCGCTTCGTGCTGGTGCCGGAGCTGCCGATGACCGCGACCGGGAAGATCAAGAAGGGCGACCTGCTGGAGCGGGCGCAGCGCCTCGCGGAGAGCTCCTGACCGTCAGCCGTCCAGCCCTTCGATCTGCGGCGGGGTCCAGCCGCTGACCCGCATGAACGTCTTGATCGCCGCGCTGCTCGGGGCGAGCCGCGCGGCGGTGTCGCGCAGCGCGACCGCGACCGGATTGGCCAGGAACGGGCCGAAACGCCCGGCCCAGTAGGAGGCCCGCGCGATCTGCTGGGTGCGGGGGCGTCGCTCGGCGTCGTAGTACGTCAGGGCCTCGGTCACGTCGTCGAACCGCGCGCAGGCGGCGACCAGCACGACGGCGTCTTCGAGCGCCTGGCAGCCGCCTTGGCCGAGGTGCGGGGTCATGGCGTGCGCGGCGTCGCCGAGCAGCGCCACGTTCCCGTTCGCGTACGACTTCAGCCGGCCGCCCAGGTGCCGGATGTCGTTGCGCAGCACCGCTTCCGCCGGGGTGCCGTCGATCAGCTCCGGGATCGGCGGGTGCCAGGACGCGAACTGCTCGCGGAGGTACGCGCGCTCGTCGGGGTTGCGGGCGCCTTCGGGTGCGGGCATCGCGACGTACCAGTACATCCGGCCGTCCACCAACGGCACGATGCCGAACTCCCGGCCCCTCCCCCAGCTCACGCCGATCTCGGTCAGGTCCCGGCGCTCGCAGATGGCGCGCCACGCGGCGAAGCCGGTGTAGCGGGGGCGCGGCGCGTCCGGCCAGTACCGCGCCCGGACCTGGCTGTTGATGCCGTCGGCGCCGACGACGAGATCGGCGGGCGGCAGGTCCAGTCCCGGCACCGCGCCGTCCCGGCCGACGGCGGTCACGTGGACGCCGGTGTGCAGGCACTCCGCCGGGAGCTCGTCCAGCAGCATCCGGTGCAGCTGGGCCCGGTGCACTCCGAGCATCGGCCTGCCGAGCTCCCGCTCGATCTCCGCACCGTCCAGCCGGCTGAGCCACCGGCCGTCGCTGGAGCGCATCCCGGCGGACTCCTGCGGCTTCCCCAGCTCCCGGACCCGCTCGCCGAACCCGAGCGCCTCCAACGCGCGCAATGCGTTGGGCCACAGCGTGATCCCCGCCCCGATCGCGCCGATCTCGGCGGCCTGCTCGACCACCGCCACCCGCCAGCCGGTCCGGTGCAGTCCGACCGCCGCGGCCAGCCCGCCGATCCCCGCACCGATCACAGTCGCGCTTCGCACCACCTCACGCTACGCCACGCACCCGCGCGGCCGTTGCCGATCCGGCAACGCTGCCTTGTCTTTTCGCTGCTGGTCATGCGGCGTTCCGCGTGGTTGAGTTTGCGAATCCAGGTAGCGCATGCGGCGCGGAAAACCCTTGGTGCGCAAGCAGATTCGGGGAGGACATCGCGGTGAGCCGGGAAGTGGCGGTCGAGCGGGCGACGCAGTACTACGACTCCGGCGCGTTCCGCGCGGACCTCGCGCGCCGGGTCGCCTTCCGCACCGAGAGCCAGGCCCCGCAGCGCGCCGACGTGCTGAGGCAGTACCTCGCCGACGAGATCATGCCCGCCGTCGAACGGCTCGGCTGCACCGCGCGCATCGTCGACAACCCGGTGCCCGGCGGCGGTCCGTTCCTGATCGCCCACCGGCACGAGGACGACGCCCTGCCCACGCTGCTCACCTACGGTCACGGCGACGTCGTGCTGGGGCACGACGCGCAGTGGCGCGACGGGCTGGACCCGTGGCGGATCACCGTCGAGGGCGACCGCTGGTACGGCCGCGGCACCGCCGACAACAAGGGCCAGCACACCATCAACCTCGCCGCGCTGGAGCAGGTGCTCGAAACCCGCGGCGGCAGGCTCGGCTTCAACCTCAAGATCCTGCTCGACATGGGCGAGGAGACCGGATCGCCGGGCCTGAGCGAGGTCTGCGCGGACCTCGCCGACGATCTCGCCGCCGACCTGCTCATCGCCTCGGACGGCTGCCGGCTCTCGGCGCAGCGGCCGACGCTGTTCCTCGGTTCGCGCGGCGCCGTCAACTTCTCGCTGCGCGTGAACCTGCGCGACAGCGCCTACCACTCCGGCAACTGGGGCGGCCTGCTGAGCAACCCCGCCAGCATCCTGGCCAACGCGCTGGCCAGCATGATCGACCCCCGGGGGGCCGTGCGGGTGGAGGGCCTGCGGCCCGCTCCGATCCCGGAATCGGTGCGGGCCGCACTGGCCGACATCACCGTCGACGGCGGCCCGGGCTCCCCCGAGATCGACGCCGACTGGGGCGAGCCGGGGCTGACGCCGAGCGAACGCGTCTTCGGCTGGAACACCCTGGAGGTGCTGGCGTTCACCGCGGGCACCCCGCAGGCGCCGGTCAACGCCATCCCCGGCAGCGCCGAGGCGCACTGCCAGCTCCGCTTCGTCGTCGGCACCGACTGGCAGGACGTCGAGCGGATCGTGCGCGCGCACCTCGACGACCACGGCTTCCCGATGATCGACGTCGAGGTCACCAGCAGCGTCGCCGCCACCCGGCTGGACCCGGCGGACGAATGGGTCCGCTGGGCGTTGGAGTCGCTGCGGCGCACCACCGACGTCAAACCGGCGCTGTTGCCGAACCTGGGCGGCACCCTGCCCAACGACGCCTTCGCCGACGTGCTCGGGCTCCCCACGATCTGGATCCCGCACTCCTATCCCGCCTGCGCCCAGCACGCCCCGAACGAGCACCTGCTGGGCACCGTCGCACGCGAAGCGCTGGCGATCATGGCCGGCCTGTTCTGGGACCTCGGCGAGCTCGACCGCTGATCCTCCCGAGGCATGCGGCGATTTCGCGCGAAGTCGCGCTCCTACTTGAAGACCTGGAGACCGTGATGGCCACTTCCA
Source organism: Saccharopolyspora sp. NPDC045941 (assembly GCF_056431445.1). NCBI lineage: Bacteria > Bacillati > Actinomycetota > Actinomycetes > Pseudonocardiales > Pseudonocardiaceae > Saccharopolyspora > Saccharopolyspora sp. NPDC045941. The sequence continues at coordinate 1,403 of NZ_JBWKKU010000071.1, read as the reverse complement.
CCGCCTCGGCGAAATCGCACAAACCGTTCCGGGTGATCGCGGCCGCCTCGATCGGCAACGCGCTCGAGTGGTACGACATCGCGGTCTACGCGATCTTCGCGACGGTCCTGTCGAAGGTGTTCTTCCCGGCGCAGGACGAGACGGTGTCGCTGCTGCTGACGCTGGGCACCTTCGGTGTCTCGTTCCTGATCCGGCCGATCGGCGCGGTGGTGCTCGGCGCCTACGCCGACCGCGCCGGGCGCAAAGCATCGCTGACGCTGTCGATCCGGCTGATGGTGCTGGGCACCGCGATCATCTGCCTGATGCCCTCGTACGAGACGGTCGGCCTGGTCGCGCCGATCGGCATCCTGCTGGCGCGGCTGATCCAGGGCTTCTCGGCGGGCGGCGAGTTCGGCAGCGCCACCGCGTTCATGGTCGAGCACCTGCCGGGCCGGCGCGGCTTCGTGGCCAGCTGGCAGTTCGCCAGCCAGGGCCTGAGCACGCTGGTGTCGGCCGGGATGGGCGTGCTGCTGACCACCATGCTGAGCCCGGAGCAGCTGGAGTCGTGGGGCTGGCGGATCCCGTTCGCGGTCGGCCTGCTGGTCGGCCCGGTGGGCTACTACATCCGGCGGTTCGTCGACGAGGCACCGGAGTTCACCGCGACGCAGACCGCCGAACCGCACTCGCCGGTGCGCACCGTGCTGCGCACCCAGAAGGTCCGGATCCTGCTGGTGGTCGGCGCGCTGCTGGTCTCCACGGTGCTCAACTACACGATCACCTACATGCCGACCTACGCGATCAAGCAGCTCGGCCTGCCCGCGTCGACCAGCTTTACGGCCACCCTGGTCACCGGCGTCGTGCTGACCGTGGTGACGCCGCTGGCCGGGCACCTGTCGGACAAGATCGGCCGGGTGAAGCTGATGGGCGTGTTCGCCGCGCTGATCCTGCTGCTGATCTACCCGATCTTCGCGACGCTGGTGGCTTTCCCCGGATTCGGCGTGATGGTCGGCATGATGCTGCTGATCGGGCTGCTGAAGGCCTGCTACTTCGGGGCGCTGCCGGCGCTGATGTCCGAGCTGTTCCCCACCGAGACCCGGGCGACCGGCATGTCGATCGGCTACAACATCGGGGTGAGCGTGTTCGGCGGGTTCACGCCGTTCATCAGCACGTATCTGATCGGCTTCACCGGCACCAGCCTGGCCCCGAGCTTCTACCTGATGTTCGCGGCGGCAGCGAGCCTCCTCAGCCTGCTGGTGATCCGCCGCCGCCTCGGCCTCCGCTGAGTCGTGAGTGGCTATGGTCGCCGAGCCGTGCGCACTTTGCGTCGCAATAGCCCGGATCCGCCGGTGGTGGGTTGGGTTTTGTGGTGGTGGGGGTCGTGTCGTGGTGGGGCAGATGCCCTCTGGCCTGGGATGATTGTTCTT
>NZ_JBWKKU010000070.1:0-48807 GCF_056431445.1 Saccharopolyspora sp. NPDC045941 | reverse complement strand
CCTTCGTGTGGACCAAGACCGCTGACGAGATCCTCGCCAGCCTCGCCCACTACTGCACCAGAATCAATAAAACTATTAACGACTCGGAACACTAGTGGGGTTTTCCAACCTCGTTTTGCGTGGCGGTGTGGGTAGCGGAACCTCAGAGGCTTCCTGGTCTGTGGGGGGCCCTCCTGATGTACGTCCAATACACGGCGGAGGGGCCGTCCTCGCCCAGGAGTGCCCCAGGGGCACGGGCGCAGTGAACCCGCGGCGGTGCCAGTGTCGTAGGTGGGCTATGCGCCTGCGGCGCATGCGACACCTCATCGACGTGTCGCTTTGCGACCCGCGGCTGCAGGGCGACCAGGATGAAAAACGCTCAGTGGGAAACCAGACCTCCGATTTCCATTGAAATTGCGGGAGTTGTCCACAGGCGTCGGCGTGTCGGGGTGCGACACGCCGACGGTCCGCAAGTTCCATTGAAATCGAAGGTCCGATTTCCATTGAAATTGCGGGCGTCAAGTGGTTCGCCGCTGGGGCCGGGGGTTGGTCAGGAGCCGAGGAGGGTCGTCAGGCGCGGCGAGTAGGCGTGGTCGAGCACCAGCGACGCCGCGCCCACCGCTCCGGCGTCGTCGCCGATCAGCGCCGTCTCGACGCGCACCGGTCGCACCTTCGGCGCCCACACCTGCGCGTCGACCACCTTCGCCACGCGGGCCCGCACCAGCTCCGCCACATGCCGGAGCGCGGGTCCGCCGAGCACCACGCGGTCGACGTCCAGCACGCTCACCACCGATGCCAACGCCTGGCCCAACCGGGTTGCCGCCACGCGCAGCACCCGGGTCGCAGTGGCGTCGCCGTCGGCCGCCGAGCGGCACAGGCGCTCGTAGGTCGCCGCGACCGGTTCCCCGTTCGGCTCCTCCCGGGTCGCCGCCCGCCAGTCGGCGACGATCGCGCGCATCGAGCAGTACGCCTCCAGGCATCCCTTTCTGCCGCAATGGCATTCGCGCCCGCCGCCGCTGTGCACGTGGCCGATCTCGCCGGCGTTGTTGCTGACCCCGCGATGCACCTGATCGCCCAGCACCACGCCGATGCCGACCCCGGAACCCAGGTAGACGTAGACGAACGAGCCCGCGCGGTCCGCGCGGCCGGCCCACCGCTCGCCGATCGCCGCGGCCGTCGCGTCGTTGTCCATCACCACCGGCAGCCCGGCGCGGCCCTCGACGATGTCGGCGAGCGGAACATCCGCCCACCCGGCCAGATTCGGCGGCCCGAGCACCCGCCGGTTCGCCGCGTCCAGCGGACCGGGCACCGCCAATCCGACGCCGAGCACCCGGCCGTCGGCGATGCCGGAACGCCGCACCAACTGGTGGAAGGTGCGGGCCAGAGCCGCCCCGACCGCCTCGGGCGAGGCGTCGTCGGGCACACGGCGGCGGCTGCGCATCCGCACGCCGCCCGCCAAGTCCAGCAGGACGCCGGTGATCCGCTCCGGATCGAGGTGCAGGCCGACCGCCGAGTACGCGTCCGGCACGACTTTCAGCAGCACCCGGCGCTTTCCCCCGGTGGACGGCGCGTGGCCGTTCTCGGTGACCAGTCCGTCGTCGATCAGCGCGCGCACGATGTTGGACATCGTCTGCGCGGTCAGCCCGGTGCGCCGCGCCAGCTCCACGCGGCTGACCTCACCGTGCTGCCGGATCGCGTCGAGCACGACCGCCCGGTTGAACCCGCCCACCCGCGGCAGATTCGTGCCCTGCCAGGACGCTTTCGCCATCGACGCTCCTCGTCTGGGGCAGCAAGATCGTTGACTTGTTCCATCGAATGGAATTATCTTGCCCAAGAGTGTGATCCGGATCTCAGGTCAGGCGCAACCACTGCCGGCGGGAGGCCGCGATGCGGCGGAACAAGGCGATGTCCGCGTTCATCACCACCACCCTGGTCTTCGTGCTGGCCGCGTGCGGCGGCGGCGCGGCCGACGACCCGAACACGATCAGCGTGGCCTACCACCGGTACGGCAACACGTTGCAGGTCGACCAGTGGATGCAGCGGGTCAAGCAGCAGTACGAGCAGGCGCATCCGGGCAAGGTCGTGAAGCTGGATCCGGTGGTCGCGCCGGAGAGCGAGTACCTGTCGAAGCTGCAGCTGCGAATGCGCTCGCCGTCCACGGCGCCGGACGTGCTCTACGAGGACAGCTTCAACGTGAACTCCGACGTCGCGGCCGGATACCTGGCGCCGCTGGACGACCGGCTCGCGCAGTGGCCCGACTGGGATAGCTACATCGACACCACCAAGCAGGCGGGCCGGGCGCAGGACGGCAAGACCTACGGCGTTCCGCTGGACACCGACACCCGCGGCCTCTGGTACAACCGCGAGTTGTTCGCCGCGGTCGGCCTGCCCGCCGACTGGCGGCCCCGGACCTGGGACGACGTGCTCGCCGCTGCCCGGCAGGTCAAGCAGCACCGCCCGGACGTCATCGCCCTGGACCTCGCGCTGGGCAAGGCCGAGGGCGAGTCGGTGAGCATGCAGACCGTCGAAATGCTGTTGTACGGCACCGAAACCGGCACTCTCTACGACGACCGGCAGCAGAAGTGGATCGCGCCGAGCAGCGGTTTCGCCGATGCGATGGGCTTCCTGTCCACCGCGTTGACCGAGGGCCTGACGCAGAGCGGGGCGCAGATCGCCGACGCCCAGTACGACAAGGTGTTCCGCGACGACCTGACCCGCGAGGGCAAGATCGCGATCCGGCTGGACGGCAGCTTCGCCTCCGGGAACTGGGTGGATTCCGGCTGGCAGGACTGGAGCCGGACGATGGCGGCGACGCCGATGCCCACCCAGCACGGGCAGCCGCCGGGCACGGTCACCCTCTCCGGCGGCTGGACGCTGGCGATCAGCTCGTCCAGCGGCAAGCAGGACGACGCGTTCGAGTTCATCAAGCAGGCGATGACCAAGGACAACGTCGTGGCCTACGCGGCGGCCAGCGGCAACCTGCCGGCCCGCGCGGACGCCGCCGCCGATCCGCGGGTGGTCGGCGCCAACCCGCTCAACCCGTTCTGGATCGGCCTGCTGGACAACACGCACTACCGGCCCGCGCTGCCGGAGTACCCGAAGGTCTCCGAGGCGATCCAGCAGTCGGTGCTCGACGTGGTGGCGGGCAAGCCGCCTGCCGAGGTCGCCGATCGCTGGTCGGAGCAGGTGTCGCGGATCGTGCAGCCGGCGAACACCCGGCCGGGTTGATGGGGGCGCGGGTGGGGCGCTGGCTGGTGCCGATGGCACCCGCGTTGCTGCTGCTCGGCCTGTTCGTCGCCGGTCCGATCCTGTGGAGCGGCTACGTCTCGCTCACCAACGCGGCGCTGACCGGGGCCGCGGCGACCGCGCCGGAGTTCGTCGGGCTGGAGAACTTCCGGCGGCTGCTCACCGATCCGGCGCTGTGGCATTCGGCCTGGCTGACGGTGGTCTTCACGGTGGGCTCGGCGGTCATCGGGCAGAACTGCCTGGGCATGCTCATCGCCGTGCTGACGCAGCACCGGCGCCGCTGGGTGCGCAGCGCGGTCGGCACCGTCGTGGTGTCGGCGTGGGTGCTGCCGGAGCTCGTCGCGGCCTTCGCCGTGTACGCGTTCCTGAACGCCGACGGCACGCTGAACCGGCTGCTCACCGGCCTCGGGTTCGGAGCGCAGGACTGGCTCTACAGCGCGCCGATGGTGGCGGTGATCCTGGGCAACGTCTGGCGGGGCACCGCGTTTTCGATGCTGGTGTACCAGGCGTCGCTGTCGGAGGTGCCGACCGACCTGGTGGAGGCCGCGGAGGTCGACGGCGCCGGGGTGTTCCGCCGGTTCTGGCACGTCACGCTGCCGATCATCCGGCGTTCGGTGCTGACCAACCTGATGCTCATCACGCTGCAGACGATCGGGCTGTTCACGATGATCTACGTGCTGACCGCCGGCGGCCCGGGCGCCGCGACGCAGACGCTGCCGCTGCTGATGTACGACTCGGCGTTCGAGTTCGACGAGATCGGCTACGGCGCCGCGATCTCCCTGGTGCTGCTGCTGATCGGCGGCATTTTCGCGGTCGTGTACGCCAAGAGCCTCCGGGAGGAGGTCTGATGGCCTCGGTGACTTCCGCCCGGCGGCGCTCGGTGTCCACTGTGGTCAATATGGTGCTCGCGGCCATCGCCCTGGCGTTCCTGGCCCCGCTGCTGTGGCTGGTCACGGCCGCGTTCGACGCGGACGCGCCGCTGGCGGCGCAGCTGCCCGCCGCGCTCACCCTCGACAACTTCGGCCAGGTGCTCGACTGGGAGACCAGCGTTCGTCCACTGTGGAACGGGTTGTTGATGAGCGGCGGCGCGGCGCTGATCTCGGTGGTCGCCGCCGTGCTGTGCGCCTATCCGCTGTCGCGCTACCAGCTGCGGTTCCGGCGGCCCTTCCTGTACGTCGTGCTGTTCGCCTCCGGCCTGCCGATGACCGCGGTGATGGTCCCGGTGTACAGCATGTTCGTGCGGCTGGAGCTGATCGACTCGTTGTTCGGCACCACCCTGTTCCTGGCGGCGACGTCGCTGCCGATCGCGATCTGGATGACGAAGAACTTCATGGACGGCGTCCCGATCGCGCTGGAGGAGGCGGCGTGGGTGGACGGCGCGTCGGCGATGCAGGCGCTGCGCGCGGTGGTGCTGCCGCTGATCGTGCCCGGCCTGGCGGTGGTCGGGATCTTCACGTTCATCACCGCGTGGGGCAACTTCTTCGTGCCGTTCGTCCTGCTGCTGGACCCGGCGAAGCAGCCCGCGTCGGTGGGCGTGTTCACCTTCTTCGGCCAGGGCGGCCTGATCGCCTACGGCCAGCTGGCGGCCTACTCGATCCTCTACACGGCCCCGGTGATCGCCCTGTACCTGATCGTCGGCCGAACCCTCGGCGGCGCCTTCAACCTCGCCGGCGCCATCAAGCACTGACCCGCCGCAATTTCCATTGAAATCGAAGGTTCAATTTCAATGGAAATTGCGGGAAGGACGGGCGCCGACGCCGGGCGGGGCCGCCGAGGTACCGATCCGCCGCATGGCGGCGGCGACCGCGGCGGGGTGGGTGAGCTGCGGGTTGTGCCCGGCGCCGGGGATGGTGGTGACGGTGGCCGAGCCTGGGTCGTCGAGCAGCGGATCCTGTTGTCCGGCAACGATGTGGACCGAGACGTCGCCGAGGAGCGTGCGGAGGGCGGCGCGTTCGGCGGGTTGGTTCGCCGCTCTGAGCCAGCGGGCGGTGCGACGGGCGACGGCGGGCCGACGCAGCTGGGCTGCGGCGCTCGCGACGGCCTGGCGGGCTTCGGCGGGCGGAGCGTCGCCGAGGAGCGCAGCCGTGAGGCGCGGGACTGAGATGCGTTTGAGCAGCGGCGCGGCGAGCGCGCGGAGCAGCTTCGAGGCTTCGGCCTGGAGGAAGTAGGGCGAAACCAGGAGCACGCCCGCGATGCGGTCGGGATGCGCGGCGGCGAAGCGCAGCGCCGGCGCGGTGGCCGCCGAATGGGCGACGATCACGGGCCGGGTTCGCAGGGGTGCCAGCAGGTCCGCGAGCCAGTCCAGCGGCGTGGCCCCGGTCGGGGCCGAGCGGCCGAGGCCCGGCAGGTCGGCGACCAGGGCGCGAGGGTCCCCCAGCTCGCCGAGCACGCCCCGCCAGGACTCGCCGTCGAGCGGAAGCCCGTGCAGGAGCACGAAATCGGGCGAGGTCCGGTCGCCGGCGAGGTAGGTCCGGGAGCCTGCGACGTCGTGGAAGCCGCCGGGGAGCGCGGCGGAAGTCGCGCCGAACCGGTCCGCCACGAGCCGGTCCGCCCAGCGGCGCAGCGCGGTCCCGGCGGGCGGCTGCCGGAGTCCGGCGGCGTCGGCGACCCGCTCCGCCGAAGCGGTGTCGTAGCGGTCCTCGATCAGGAAGTCCAAGGTTTCCGGGTCGGCGCCGGTCAGCGCGGCCGGGAGGCGGTGGACCAGGGACACCGGCACGCGGGTCCGCGGCGCGCGTACGCCCAGGTGGTCGGCGAGCATCCGGACCACGTCGGGCAGGTCCGGGGTGTCCGCGTCGAGCACCCAGTGCCGGCCGCCGGGCTCCGGGTCGTGCTCGGGGACGGCGGCCATGAACTTCGCGAAGTGGTCCACGGTCACGACGGGGACGAACGTGCGCGCGGTTCCGGGCAGCGCGGGCAGCCGCCCGGTCCACAGCTGGCGGACCAGTTCGGCCAGGCCGATGTACTGGCCGGCCTCGCCGGTGGCCGAGTGCCCGATCACGCTGCTGGGGTTCACCAGCGTCAGCGGGACCGCCAGCCGGGCGGCGACGACCCGCACGGCCGCATCCGCCTCGAACTTGGATCCCTCGTAGGCGCCCTTGTCCCGGTAGAGCGCCGCGAGTTCGGCCTCGGGGAGGGGATACCGCGCCTGCCGGTCCAGCCCCACCCGGTAGCCCGACACGTGGACCAGCCTGCGCAGATCGCGGCGGGTGGCGGCCCAGCGCAGCACGTTGAGGGCGCCCTCGACGTTGACCGCCCTCGCCTCCTCGCGCTGCAGCCCGAACCGGTAGAGGGCGGCGGTGTTGAAGATGTCCCGCACGTCGGCGAGCTGTTCGTCGTCGGCCGGGCTGAGTCCCAGGCCGGAACCACCGGTGAGGTCACCGGCGACGACCACGAGCCGGTCGTCGGCCGCGCCGCGATCGCGCAGCCACCCGCGCAATTCCGCCTCCCGGCTCGTCCCGCCGCGACCCCGGAGGACTGCCGCGACCGTGCGGCCCTGGTCCAGCAGGTGCAGCACTGTCCACCGGCCGATGAATCCGGTCGCGCCGAACACCACCGCGTCCGGTGTCCCGATAGGCCTGCCGCTCTCGATCACCATGCGAAAAAAATAGACCGGTCTACATATTTTGTCCAGCACCCGACGCCGAGCCCCTTGCCGTCGGAAGCGGCACCGCGCTGGTTTCGCGCGAAACCGGCGGATCGCGTGACGGGTGGCAGCGATTTCGCGCGAAACCGCCGCCACCCGGTGCGCCTACCGCCCGGCCGGAACCTGCCCGATCCCGTCGACCACGCCCCGCTCCAGCACGGCCTTAGTCTCCACGAGCGATCCGCCCGCGCCCAAGCTGCTGTCCTCGGCGAGCACGGTCCGCTTCCCCAAGTACTCCAGGGTCTGCGGGTCGAAGATCCACTGCTTGCGCATGCCGGCGTCCTCGTCGAGGTAGCTCACCACCAGACCGGTGCGGCCCTCGGCGTCCTGCGCCTGGCCGCCCAGCTCCACGCCGGGGATCTTCGCCGCCGCCTGGTACACCGCCGCGGCCAGGTCCGGCGGCAGCAGGGCTTCCTGGATCAGGTCGCCGAGCTTGTCGAACGTCCGCCGATCCTTCGAACCGCCGCTGCCGGAGTTCTCCCGCGCCCAGGCCAGCAGCGCGTCGGGGTCGGTCGGAAGCTTTTTGAGCTCCTCGTAGGTTGGCGTCTGGTCGGCGTGCTTGATCAGCTCGAACATCGGCTCGGAGCCCTCGCGGATCGCGCCGACGGGCGTGCCGGGGGCGACCTGCCGCTGCGCGAACCAGATCTCCCGCTCCTGCACCGGTCCCAGCACGAACGGCCCGCCGGTGTCGCCGTCGGCGGTGGAGTCCGCGCCGACGCTCCTGATGTAAACGTACTGGTCGGGCCGGACCTGGGGCTCTGGCTTCGCGGCGGCCGCCGCCGAGATCCGGCCCAGTTGCTCGGCCGCTGCGGCCTGCCCGGCGTTCGGGCCGGACTGCAGCACGAACACGCCGGCGGTGATGGCGGCGATCGTCAGCGGAACGGCGGCCAGGGCCCACCGCCTGCTCCGCGCCGGGCGGGCGTGGGTCCGGGGCTGCTGGTGGATCTCCTGCATGAGGTTCTCCCTGAGGACGGTGAACCGCTCGCCGGACAGCTCGGGCTCGGCCGGGGACGGCAGCAGGTGAGCGAGTTCGGCGCGGTCGACCTCTTCGCGCGACCCGCGTCGCATGGCCTTCATCGGTTCCTCCCTTGCGGCGAACGGGACGCCATCGGGCGTCCACCCCCTTCCTGTCCGGCTGCGGGCGCGGGTTCCGCCGCCACGCGCAGGTTCTGCATTTCGGCGTCGGCGAGCTTCTGAAGCCGTGCGCGGGCGCGCGACAGCCGGGAGCGCACCGTCCCGACCGGGACGCCGAGTGCTTCCGCGGCGGCCGCGTAGTCCAGGCCGGACCAGACGCACAGCGTGAAGACCTCTCGCTCGCCGCGGCGGAGCTTGGCCAGCGCGCGTTGCGCGGCCGCGACGCGTTCGGCGTCGTCCATCCGGCCCGCCACGTCGTCGGCGAAGTCCGGAACGGTGTCCTGCGGCCGGGTCCGGGCCAGCGCGGCCTGGTGCCGCCGCGCCGCGCGGGAGACGTTGCGCTGGACGTTGGTGGCGATGCCGAGCAGCCACGGCAGCAGCGATTCGCCGTCGGCGTGCACCCGGTCCCGGATCCGTCGGGTGGCAGCCGATGGCCTTCGAGCGGCGCTGGCGCGAGGACGTGCTGCCCTGGCTGGCCGCGCACGACGCGACCTACCACCTGGGCACCGATCCGCGGCAGGTCCAGGCCACTGTGGACGAACTGCGCGCGGCGCTGAAGGCGAATCCGCTGCCGTCGCCGGACGGCCCGCCGGTCGACCACGCCGCGCTCGACAACCTGGTGGTGCAGAGCATGTACTCGAAGTTCGCTTTCCCGCAGCTGGGCGGCACGCTCGCGGCGCTGCGGGACGGCGCGGGCGAGGCCGCCCCGGTGCTCGCGCAGGCGCAGGCCCGCACCATGCCGATGCAGGCCGATCCGAGCGACAGCATGGCGGCGACGTTGTACTCGATCCGCTGCAACGACACGGGGTTCCGGGGCTCCCCCGAGTCGGTGGTGGCGCGGTCCGGAGTCGAGGGGCGGCTGTTCCCGACCATGGGCTACTACTCGATCGTGCAGCCGTGCGTGTTCTGGGAGCGCCCGGACGTGAACCTGCCGAAGATCACGGGCAAGGGCCTCCCGCCGGTGCTGATGCTCCAGTCGGAGAACGACCCGGCGACCGCGTGGGAAGGCGCGGAGGTCGCGCACCGGAAGTTCCAGGGCTCGCGGATGATCACCGTCCGCGGCGAAGGCGACCACGGGGTCTTCGGCACCGGCAACGCCTGCGTCGACGACGCGACCACGGCGTACCTGCTCGACGGCGTGGTGCCCGGGCGCGACCTGACCTGCCAGGGCACTCCGGCGCCGGAGCCGGGGACGCGCAGCCTCGAGTCCGGCGGCCGGAGCCTGCTGGACGAGCTGGACCGGCTGTCCGGCGTGCTCGGCTGATCTCGGAAAAGGGCTTGGTGGCGCGCAAAAAGCTCGCGGGCGGGGAGTGGATTCGATCCGCTCGCCGCCCGCGGGCCGTTGAGACGCCTTGCACTCATCGCAGTTGTGGCCTCCTCCGGATCGGAATGGTGTCCCGGTGCAGCCGGTCGATCTCACCGGCCTCCGACTGCTCGTCGACTTCGGCGTCCTCCCTGCGCAGCGAAACGAACACCGCAGCGACCGCGATCAGGGACAACGCCAACATGGCCAGATCAGCCATGACACACCCCCTCGTATCGGCGCGCCGTTTTCGGCGGTAATCACTGGGACGCACACAGTGTCCGCCGGGTTGCTGATCGTTTGAAATCCCCGGATCTGCTCCCCCGGGCTGCGTAGATCCACCCGTCGGCGAAAACGAAAACGGCGTTTCCCCGAAAGAGCTTCAGCTCTCTTGGGGAAACGCCGCACGATTGCGCACACTGCGCTGGAGCTCCGCGCCGGACGGGTGGACGCGAAGCTTCCCACGTCGCTTCGCGAATCCACCCGTCCGGGGGTCGCTCGGTCAGTGACCGAGACGCTGTTTCAGGGCCTCCAGCTCATCGCGCATCGAGCTCGGCAGCGAGTCGCCGACGGTGTCGAACCACTCCTCGATGAGCGGCAGCTCCGCCTTCCACTCCTCGACGTCGACCTTCAGCGCCTCGTCGACGTCGGCCGTCGGCGTGTCCAGCCCGGTCAGGTCGAGCTCCTCGGCCGACGGCACCCGGCCGATCGCGGTGTCGGCGGCGGCGGCGTTGCCCTCCAGCCGGTCCACGATCCACTTGAGCACGCGCGAGTTCTCGCCGAACCCGGGCCACAGGAAGCGCTTGTCGTCACCTCGGCGGAACCAGTTCACGTAGAAAATCCGCGGCAGCTTGGTGGCGTCGGCGGACTTGCCGACGTTCACCCAGTGCTGGAAGTAGTCGCCGACGTTGTAGCCGATGAACGGCAGCATCGCCATCGGGTCGCGCCGCACGTCGCCGACCTTGCCGGCCGCCGCGGCGGTCTTCTCCGAGGACAGCGTGGCGCCCATGAACACGCCGTGCTGCCAGTCGAACGCCTCGTTCACCAGCGGCACCGTGGTCTTGCGGCGGCCGCCGAAGAGAATCGCCGAGATCGGCACGCCGTTCGGGTCGTCCCACTCCGGCGCCAGGATCGGGCACTGCGACATCGGCGTGCAGTACCGCGAGTTCGGGTGCGCGGCGTTCTCCCCGTTGTCCGGGGTCCAGTCGCGGCCCTTCCAGTCGGTGAGGTGCTGCGGGTCGCCCTCCATGTCCTCCCACCAGACGTCGCCGTCGTCGGTGAGGGCCACGTTGGTGAACAGCGAGTTGCCCTTCTCGATGGTCTCCATCGCGTGCGGGTTCGTGTTCCAGTTGGTGCCCGGGGCGACGCCGAAGAAGCCGGCCTCCGGGTTCACCGCGTACAGGCGACCGTCCTCGCCGAAGCGCATCCACGCGATGTCGTCACCGAGGGTCTCGACCTTCCAGCCCGGGATGGTGGGCCGCAGCATCGCGAGGTTGGTCTTGCCGCAGGCCGACGGGAACGCGGCCGCGACGTAGTAGACCTTGTCCTCCGGCGAGATCAGCTTCAGGATCAGCATGTGCTCGGCCAGCCAGCCCTCGTCGCGGGCCATCGCCGAGGCGATGCGCAGCGAGTAGCACTTCTTGCCCAGCAGCGCGTTTCCGCCGTAGCCGGAGCCGAAGCTCCAGATCATCCGCTCTTCGGGGAAGTGGGTGATGTACTTGGTGTCGTTGCACGGCCACGGCACGTCCTGCTGCCCCGGCTCCAGCGGCGCGCCCACGGAGTGCAGCGCGGGTACGAAGTCGCCGTCCTCGCCCAGCCGCTCCAGGACCTTCGCGCCCATCCGGGTCATGATCTGCATCGACACCACGACGTACTCGGAGTCGGTGATCTCCACGCCCAGCTTCGGCGGCTCGGCGTCCAGCGGGCCCATGCAGAACGGGATGACGTACATCGTGCGACCACGCATGCAGCCCCGGTAGAGCTCCGTCATGGTCGCCTTCATCTGGTTGGGGTCCATCCAGTTGTTGGTGACCCCGGCGTCCTTCTCCTCGACCGAGCAGATGTAGGTGCGCTCTTCGACGCGCGCCACGTCCGAAGGGTCCGAAGCCGCGTAGAACGAGTTCGGCTTGTTCGCCAGGCGGGTGAAGGTGCCCGCCTCGACGAGACGGTCGGTCATCCGCTGCCATTCCTGCTGCGAACCGTCGCACCACACCACCTGGTCGGGTGTGGTCAGCTCGGCGACCTCGCGCACCCACGACAACAGGCGCTCGTGCGTGGTCGGTGCCTGGTCGAGACCTGGGATGGTCAATGCGGTCATCGCTCCGCGTCTCCTGACTGGGCGCCACAGCCCGGATTCGCCGACGGGGTCTCCCGTCGGCCTTTACAGGGAAAGCTTCGCCCGCCCCGAAGACCGGGCGAAGTGAAAAAGGGATGCACCGAGGCTAACGGCGGATCGGGCGCGCAATGGAGATCAGCCATGTTCGTTCTCTCACAAGAACGATAAGGGAATCGATTCAGAAGCGACCTGAGTAGTGGTCTGGACGAAAATCTCGCCGTGCCGGGATCGCTTGGATCCAGAATTTCCGGCGAACCGGACGTGTTCGCGAACACCGGGTTACGCGCAGGCATCGACCGAATGGCGGTTGCTCCCCGTCGCGGACGTGAAAAACCCCGCCCGATGCGCATCGGGCGGGGTGGGAATCGAGCCGAGCGGTCAGCCCCAGACCTCGTCGGAGTCCGCCTTGCCGCCCGCTCCGCCGCGCAGTCCGCCGCTGTGCGTGTCGGCGTTGGCGGCGTGCGGCTGGGCCGCGTCGTCGAAGGTCCAGGCCGCGTCGTCGGTCGCGCCGGTCGCCTGGTTCGGGGCGTATTGGCCGTCGTCGGTCATCTTGCCCTGCTCGACCACGGTCCACTGGCCGTCGCCGGTGTGGTGCGAGATCGTCACGTCGCCGGTCTGGCTGATCTCCACGACCTGGTCGGCGGACCCGTCGCCGTCGACGTCGGTGACCAGCATGGTGCCGCCGGCCTCGGTCTCCACGACCGCCGTGTCTGCGATGCCGTCCTGGTTGGTGTCCTCGGTGGCCGGGCCGACCTGCATGTCGCCCTGCGGCGTGTCGATGACCATCGACCGGCCGTGCTGCTGGTCGTCCGGGTCGGCGCCGCCCGGGTGCTGCTGGGGCGCCTCGCCGGCCCACCCGCCGGTCTCCGCGTCGAAGCGGGCCTGCTCGACGACCACGCCATCGCTGTTGATCGACTGCATGAGGTCGGCCTGGCCGTCGCCGTTCTCGTCGATGTACGCGACGTAGCCGTCGTCGGTCATCACGGCGACCGTCTCGTCGATGCCATCGCCGTCGAGGTCGTAGTTGGCCTCGGCGGTGTACTCCTCGCCCTCGACGGTGACCTTGATGTCACCGTCTCCCGCGCCGGTCTCCTCGATGTACACGTCCGCAACCTCTCAGCCGCCGATCAACTGCAACGCCTAGGACGCAGGGTAGAGGCCGCGGGTTCCGCAGATGAAGGACGTCGCTTGTTTCCAGGCTCGTTTTGCGTGGCGGTGCTGGTGGCGGCCCCCCTGCGGGAGTTGCTGTCGCCTTCTCGCTGTGGGATCCCCGACATCATGAATGCCAATTCACCACGTCGGGGCTGTCCTCGCGAGAAGACGCCTGAGAACCCGCGGCGGTGCCGGTTGCGTAGGTGAGCTAAGCGGCTTCGCCGCTTCAAAGCCCGCCCTACCGCGCTCCACTGGATCCCGAACAGCTCTAGTTCTGCGCCTCGATCACGCAGCGCGCCGGGGCGGTTCACCCGGACAGACGTGTACGCCGTAGACCTGGCGTGTATACGGTGTAGACATGACCGAGCGGGGTACCGCGGCCCGGATCGCGGACGCGGCGTTGGAGATCCTCCTGGCGGAGGGCGCGCAGGCGGTGACGATGCGCCGCGTCGCGGCGGCGGTCGGCGTCACGCCGATGGCGACCTACCGGCACTACCCGAACCGCGAAGCGCTGCTGCGCACGGTCGCCGACGCGGCCTTCGCGGAGCTGGGCAAGGACTGGGGGAAGCGCGGCGCGGACCTCGACTTCGAGTCCCGGCTCGACGGGCTGACCGACGACTTCCTGGACTTCGCGCTGGGCAAGTCGAACCTTTACGCGTACCTGATCACCGAGCAGCGTGCCGGGACCCTGCGCTTCCCGGGGGACTTCCGCGAGGGCGGCTCTCCCGCGTTCGCGCCCGTGCACGCCGCCGTCGAGCAGGCCATGCGGGACGGCGTGCTGCGGACCGACGACCCGCTCGAAGTCGCGCTGGCGATCACGATGCCGGTGCTCGGCCTGGTGCAGCTGTACCTAGGCGGCCGTTTCAGCTCGTCGGAGGAGGACTTCCGGGCGCTGTGCAAGCGCACGACGAGGAGGGTTCGGGATGGGCTCATGGCGTGAAGCGCGCAACCGGTGGGCGCTGCCCGCCACGGCCGGTTCGGCGGTGCTGTTCTTCTTCGGCACCGGGCTCGCGCCGGTCGCCGCGCTGACCTGGCTCGCCCCGTTGCCGGTGCTGCTGATCGCGCCGCGCGTGTCGGGCGTGGTCGCGGCGACCGTCGCGTTCGCCGCCTGCTTCCTGGGTACGACGAACCTCTGGGGCTGGTCCGCGAACTCCCACGACCTGCCGCTGCTGCCCGGCGGCCTGCTGGTCACCGCCGCGTTCGGGCTGACGTTCGCGCTGGCCGTCCTGGTGTTCCGCGGGCTGCTCCGCCGGGGCTGGGCGTTGCTCGCCGCGCTCACGGGCCCGGCCGTCTGGGTCGGCGTGCTCTACCTGGTGTCGGTGTCCAACCCGATGGGAATCATGGGCACGCTGGCCACGACGCAGGCCGACGTTCCCGTGGTGCTGCAGGTCGCTTCGGTGACCGGGGCGTGGGGCATCGACTACCTGGTCCTGCTCGTGCCCGCGGCGCTCGCGGCGGTGCTGGCCCCGGCGGTGAGCACCGGGGCGCGGGTGCGCACCGGAACCGTCGCGGTCGTGCTGCTCGTCGCGGCGCTGGGCGGCGGGGCGCTGCGGCTGGCGAGCGAGCCGGGGCCCGCGCAGCGCGTGGCATTGGTGGCGAGCAACCAGAAGGGCTGGGCCGCCGATCTCGGCACGCCGGACGGCCGCGACCTGCTGCGCGACTACCTCGCCCGGCTCGCCGAGCTGCCGCGCGGCGTGCAGACGGTCGTGCTGCCGGAGGCTGCCTTCGGCTCCACCGAGGCCCGGCCCGCCGTCCTCGTCGAGCCGATGGGCCGGCTCGCGCGGGAGCGCGGGTTCGACATCGTCGTGGGCTTCGCCCACTGGGACGGGGGCGCGAAGTACAACTACGCGCTCACCTTCCCGGCCCGCGGCGGAGGCCCGGTGCCCTACCTCAAGCAGCACGACACCGTCAGCCCCACCGGGCGCGAACTCGTCTTCCCGCCGGTCGGAGGAGCCCGCCTCGGCGTCGAGATCTGCATGGACGTCAACTTCCGGAATCCCAGCAGCGACTACGCCGCAGCGGGCGCTCATCTCCTCGCGATCCCGGCGTCCGACGAAAACGCCAACGGCTGGCAGCACAGCCGCACGGCGCTGCTGCGCGGCGTAGAGAACGGCCAAGCGGTCGCCTGGGGCGGTCGGCAGACGACGCTGATGATCTCCGACGGGTGGGGCCGGGTCCTCGCGGACGCGCCCACCGACGTCCCCGCCCCGTTCACCTCGGTCGTCGCCGACGTGCCGCTCGGTCCGGGCGCCACGCCCCACACCCGCCTCGGCGACTGGTTTCCCCGGCTCGTCATCGCCCTGGCCCTGATGGGGCTGGCCATGTGCGCCGTTCGAGCAAGCCGGGTGCAGCGCGACTCCTCGGCGGTGTGCGGAGCGCCACATCGGGTGGACCTTTAGTAAGGTCGAAGTTCGAGGATGGAGGTGATCGCGTGGCTACGACGGAAGGTGTTCCCATGACCGACGGCCGGACGGCTCTCGTCACCGGTGCCACCGGAAACCAGGGCGGCGCGACCGCCCGCCACCTGCTGGCGCGCGGCTGGACGGTGCGCGCGCTGGTGCGCGACCCGGAGAAGCCCGCAGCCCGCGAGCTGCGGGATGCGGGTGCGGTGCTGGTCCGGGGCAACCTGGACGACGCCGATTCCCTGCGCGCGGCGATGGCCGGGGCGGACGCGGTGTACAGCGTGCAGGCCCTGGCGTGGGACGAGGCAGGCTTGGCCGCCGAAGTCCGCCAGGGCACGACCGTGGCCGACGTCGCGCTGGAGACGGGCGTCTCGCACCTGGTCTACAGCTCGGTCGGCGGCGCCGAACGCGACTCCGGCATCGCGCACTTCGAGAGCAAGTTCGCCATCGAGGAGCACATCCGGCGCATCGGTGTGCCCGCCACCGTGCTGCGCCCGGTGTTCTTCATGACCAACCTGGTCAGCACCACCGGCGATGCAGGCGAGCAGGTCCTGTCGCTGCCGCTGGCCCCGGCGACTTCGGTGCAGATGATCGCCCCCGACGACATCGGCTACTTCGCGGCCACCGCGCTGGACGACCCGCAGCGCTACATCGGCCGGCAGCTCGAAATCGCCGGCGACGAGCCGACCATGCAGGAGGTCGCGGCGACGATCCAGCGCGTCACCGGCACCCCGACCCGCTACGAACCGAGGCCGATCGAGGGGCGGGACCGGATGTTCGAGTGGTTCGAGGAGAGCGGCTACCGGGCCGACATCCCGGCCCTGCGCCAACAGCACCCGGGGCTGCAAACCCTCGAAGAGTTCCTGCGGCGGCAGGCCTGACCGGCGGTGATCGTGCGCCGTTTTCGCGCGAAAACGGCGTTCTCCACGCCTGGGGATGACGGTTTCGCGCGAAACCGTCGTCCCGCGAGCGCTTGTGGCCCACCTGCGGTCAGGTGGTTTCGGTGTAGAGGCGGGCCCAGCCTTCGGCCGTGAGATCCCGGGGCAGCGCGGGCAGGTCGCGGACCCGGCCTCCCGTGACGTTGCGGACGATCTCGCCCAGGCCCCGCCCGCGGCCGGTGAACACCGCCTCGACGAACCGCTGGTAGCGGCGGAGTTCGCCGAAGGGCACCAGCGGACCCGCGCGGCGCAGGATCCTCAGCACGCCGCCGTCGACCGCGGGCACCGGCCGGAACGAACGAGCGGAAACCTTGCCGCAGAGCCGGAATTCGTACCAGGGCGACCACTGCGCGGTCAGCTGGTTGCCGCCCGCGGCTCGCTTCCGGGCGACGTCCCACTGCACCAGCAGGACCGCCTCCGACCAGCACCGAGTGCCCAGCAGCCGTCGCGTCACCGCGGTCGTGATGCCGAACGGGAGGTTGCCGACCACCGCGTGCGGCGCGTCGGGGAAGCGGAATTCGAGCATGTCGCCCGTGATCACGTGCACCTGAGGCCATTTGCCGCGGAGCTCGTCGGCCCAGTGCGGGTCGAGCTCCACGGCCGTGATCGGTCGTCCGGTGCGGGCCAATTCGCGGGTGATGGCCCCGCGTCCCGCGCCGAGCTCCACCACGGGAACCGGCGACGGATCGAGCAGATCGGCCATGCGGCGGGCGATGCCGCGGTCGATCAAGAAGTTCTGGCCGAGTTCGCGGCGCGCACGATCGCGCGCCGAATTCCGGCGGGAAGGCATGTTGGCTGCTCCTGCGTTCGCGGACCGGTCGGAACCGGGCCCTCGCGAGCGCAGGTCAGCGTGGAATCACCGCACGACGAACCGCGCGTCGGGAAACGAGAGCCCGGACGCGGAAGGCGACGCGAAAACAGATCCGGCGCCGCCTAAGCGGAACGCAGCCGGATGAAGTAGGCACAAGCAGCAGGACAAGCCATGCGGGGAACGTAGCAATGCACGCACCGCCGGCGACACCGATTTTCCCGCTCGGGTTGACCTTGCCCCCAGGGGCGGGGTTTAGCGTTCGTCGAGGTGACAGGAATGCGGATCAGCGAACTGGCCCGGCGGGCAGGCGTGACGACCAAAGCGGTGCGCTACTACGAATCGCTGGGGTTGATCGCACCCGGACGGCTGCCCAACGGCTACCGGGATTACGACGAGGCCGACGTCCGCCTGGTTCGGGAGGTCAAAGCCCTCAGCAACCTGGGCATCCCCGTCGAGCGCACCCGGCCGTTCCTCGACTGCCTCGCGGCCGGGCGGCAGCACGCGGACGACTGCCCGGCCTCGCTCGCCGGGTACCGGGAGGCGATCGACGAGCTCACCGAGCGGATCGAAGCGCTCACCTCCCGTCGCGCGGTGCTGATCGCGCACCTGCAAGAAGCCGCCCATCGCAACAGCTGCGCGACCAGCGGAGAGGACCCGATGAACGACTACCTGAACCTGCCCGCAGACCTGCCCGTGCCCGAGGACGACGGCGCGGCGGACCACCTGCCCGGGATGCGGATGCCGCGCCTGGAACTCCCGAGCACAGCAGGCGAGACGGTCCGCGTCGACGCGCTCGGCCCGGGCCGCGCGGTGCTCTACATCTACCCGCTCACCGGCCGCCCCGGCACCGACCTCCCGGAAGGCTGGGACTCGATCCCCGGGGCGCGTGGCTGCACCCCCGAGGCGTGCGGCTTCCGGGACCACCACGAGGACCTGCACAACGCCGGCGCGGCCCGCGTGTTCGGCCTTTCCAGCCAGTCCACCGACTACCAGCGCGAGGTCGTCGAGCGGCTCCACCTGCCGTTCCAGATGCTGTCCGACCCCACGCTGAGCCTGGCCGACGCGCTCGACCTGCCCACGTTCGAGGCCGGCGGGATGACGCTCTACAAGCGGCTGACGCTGATCATCCGCGACGGCGTGATCGAACACGTCCACTACCCGATCTTCCCGACCAACGAGCACGCCGAGCAGGTCCTGACCTGGCTGCGGGCCAATCCTCTTCGCTGAGCACCCGGTCGCGTGAAACCATGCGGTGACCGGTGATCTTCGGAGGTGGCGGATGCGGATCTACCTGAGCGTCGACATGGAAGGCGTCACCGGCCTCGTCGACGCCCAAGACGTCCAGCCCGCCGGGCGCGACTACGAGCACGGTCGGCAGATGATGGCCGAGGACGTCAACGCGGCGATCCGCGGCGCGATCGCCGCGGGGGCGACCGAGATCACCGTCAACGACGCGCACGGACCGATGCGCAACCTGCGCTCCGACATGCTGCACCCGTCGGCCCGGCTGATCCGCGGCAAGCCCAAGAACATGGGCATGCTCGAAGGGCTCGACGGCACCTTCGACGCCGCGCTCTGCATCGGCTACCACTCGCGCGCAGGCACGTCGGGCGTGCTCAGCCACAGCTTCATGGGCCACGAGATCGAGGACATGTGGCTCGACGACCGCCCCACCGGCGAGATCGGCCTCACCCACGCCACCGCCGCCGCGCTCGGTGTCCCGGTGGTGCTGCTCTCCGGCGACGACACCGCGTGCGCGGAGATGACCGAATGGGATTCCGGCGTGCGGACCGCAGCTGTGAAGTACGCGCGCGGCCGCTTCGCCGCCGAACTGCTGCCACTCGCCGAGGCCCGCGATGCCATCGAAACCGCGACCGCCGCAGCCCTGACCGGCGAGCTCCCGGCTCCGCGGCCCGCGCCGGGAACCACGACGCTCGCTGTGCGCTGGCAGTCGGCGTCGGTGGCCGACACGCTGCTGAACCTCCCCGGTGTCACCGGCCGCGACGACCGCACCGTCGCGATCAGCGGCCCCGTTCCGGAGGTCTACCGGCAGTTCCGGGTGTGGCTGAACGTGGCCGCTTCGCTCACCGACCAGCGGCCCTACTGCTGATGATCCGTGTCCGTCCGGATACGCTGCGTTGGGCCTTTTCGGTTGCCCCGGCGCCGTTTTGATAACTCTGCGTCGCTTGTTCAGGCCTCGTTCACCTTCGCGTCCAGGAACCATCGCCTGGTCGACCTAACTTCCAGATGTTCCCCGACGAGCACCTGGAGGTCCGCTTGCCTTCCCGACCGGACAGCGGGCGGGTAATCCCGCTCCCCCTGCTTTCCCACCACTCCGCGAACCGCGCCTCGGTCACCTGCAAGTACCGCTGCGGCAACGCATGCGCGCACGAGGCCCCGAACACCTCGGCCAACGCCTACTTCGGCGACATCGTCGAGAGCGTGCTCAGCCGCCGGTCCGCGCTGAAGGCGAGCGGCGTGATCGCGCTGGCCGTCGGCGGCGCAGCGGCGCTCACCGGAACCGCGACCGCCGCCCCGGCGCCGCCGGCCCGCCCCGGCAGCGGGAACGTCCCGGGCACCGACTTCACCCCGGTCGCCCCGAACACCGAAGACCTCGTGGTCACCGCCGAGGGCTACGACCAGGGCATCGTGATCCGCTGGGGCGACCCGGTGGTGGCGGGCGCGCCCGAGTTCGACTTCGGCAAGCAGACCGCGGCCGCGCAGGAAAAGCAGTTCGGCTACAACAACGACTTCGCCGAACTGGTCCCGCTGGACGGCAGCGGCAAGCAGAACCTGCTGGTGGTCAACCACGAGTACACCACCGAAACGCACATGTTCGTCGGCTACGACGAGAACAACCCGACCGAGGAGCAGGTGCGCATCGCCTGGGCCGCGCACGGCCTTTCGGTGGTGTACGTGGAGCGGGAGCAGCGCGGCGGGCTCAAGCCGAAGCCGAGCCGGTACAACCGGCGCATCACCCTGAACACGCCGTTCGAGCTGCGCGGCCCGGCCGCGGGCAGCGACCACCTCAAGACGTCGGTCGACCCGACCGGCACCAAGGTCTTCGGCACGCAGAACAACTGCGCGGGCAGCCTGACGCCGTGGGGCACGATCCTCTCCGGCGAGGAGAACTTCAACCAGTACTTCGCCAACGCCGACTCGGTCACCGACCCGGCGACCAAGGCGCGCTACGCCCGCTACGGCATCAAGGGCACCACGAGCACCCGCAAGTGGGAGAAGTTCGACAAGCGCTGGGACCTCGCGCAGGAGCCCAACGAGGCCAACCGCTTCGGCTGGATCGTCGAGATCGACCCGCACGACCCGGACTCCACGCCGGTCAAGCACACCGCGCTCGGCCGGTTCAAGCACGAGGGCGCGGCGGTCAAGATCGCCGACGACGGCCGGGTGGTCGCCTACTCCGGCGACGACGAGCGCTTCGACTACATCTACAAGTTCGTGTCGAACGGCAAGGTGAAGCGGGGCACCAGCGCCCACGCCCGCCGGCACAACATGACGCTGCTCGACGACGGCACCCTGTACGTCGCGCGGTTCGCCGGCAACAGCCCGGCGAGCGAGATCGACGGCACCGGCAAGCTGCCGTCGGACGGCGCCTTCGACGGCACCGGCGAGTGGATTCCGCTGGCCAGCGGCAAGAAGTCGTTCGTGCCCGGCTTCACCGCCGAAGAGGTCTACATCTTCACCCGCCTCGCCGCCGACAAGGTCGGCGCGACGAAGATGGACCGGCCGGAGGACATCCAGCCGAACCCGGTCAACGGCCGCATCTACTGCGCGCTGACCAACAACTCCAACCGCGGCTCGACCGGCAACGCGGCGCCGGACGAGGCCAACCCGCGGGTCGGCAACAAGCACGGCCACGTGCTGGAGGTCGACGACGACGCGACGGGCACCAAGTTCCGCTGGGACCTGCTGCTGGTGTGCGGCGACCCGAACGACGCGGGCACCTACTTCGGCGGGTTCGACAAGTCGCAGGTCAGCCCGATCTCGTGCCCGGACAACGTGGCGTTCGACCGGCACGGCAACCTGTGGATCTCCACCGACGGCAACGCGCTGAAGAGCAACGACGGCCTGTTCGCGGTGCCGGTCGACGGCCCGGAGCGCGGTCGGGTCAAGCAGTTCCTGACGGTGCCGCACGGCGCGGAGACCTGCGGCCCGGTGGTCCGCGACACCGTGGTGACCGTGTGCGTGCAGCACCCGGGCGAGCTCGACGGGGCGAGCGCGGACAAGCCGGCCTCGCACTGGCCGGACGGCGGCGACTCGCAGCCGCGTCCGTCGGTCGTGGCGGTCTGGCGCAAGGACGGCGGTGAGATCGGCCGACGCTGATCCACCTTGCGAGCGCGGGGGTCTCCGGCAGGTCCGGAGGCCCTCGTTGCGTTGTGCGGGATTTCGCCCGGTCGCGGGATCGCCAGCACGGCTAGCCTCGTGCTGTGGCGGTGTTTTCGGACCAGCGAGCGTTCGCCGCGGCGATCAGCCGCGCGCTCGCCGATGCGATGCCGGGCTCGCGGGTGTCGTTGACCGGGTCGCTGGGGGCCGGAACCGACGACGAGTACAGCGATATCGACCTCGCCTGGGTGGTGCCGGACGGCGCGGTGCCGAGTGCGGCCGATCGGCTGGGCGCGGCGCTCGGTGCGGTCGCCGAGGTCGCGTCCGTGCGGTCGGCTCCGGAGTTCCAGCGATCCGCGTTGCACCGGTTGGTCTTCGCGCGGTTTCGCGGCGTGCCGTTGTTCTGGCGGCTCGACCTGCAGATCTGGGCCGCCTCGCACGCCTTCGCCGCCGACGTTCCTCAGGCGAGCGGCACCGACTGGTCGCTGCCGGAAAGCGCGGCGATGAACGCTCTCGGTGCGTGCAAAGCACTGCTGCGCGGGCGACCCGCGACGGCGGAAGGCTTGCTGTCGCGGGGTTTTCATCGCATCGGTGAGCCGGACCCGGCCGGTGGGTGGGCGCAGCGCATCGCCGCGCTCGTCGATGCGGCCGCCGCTCGGGAACCGCGACTGCACGAGCTCGCTTCGGACATCCATGCGCTGCTTCGCAGGTACGGCAACGACTTTCGGCTGTCGACGGGGTGAGGCCGGATGGATCTGGAGATCGTGCCGTTCGACGGCCGTTTCGCCGGGCAGGCCGCGCGACTGATCGCCGGTGACCACACATCGACGGGGACGGACCTCGCCGACGCGGATGTGGCCGAACGCCTCGTGGCGCAGTGGCGGGGCGACGGGCCGGCCGTGGCGGCCGTGGCCCGCGGCGAACTCGCCGGTTTCATGGCGGCATCGGCACCGGCATCTCCGGGAGGCCAGCTGGCCAGGATCCGCCTCCAGCAACACGCCTCGGTGCCGGGAGGCGCGAGATCTATCGCCGCCTGTACGGGGCGCTGTCCGGGCAGCTCACCGCGGTGGGCGCCTTCGAGCATTCGGTGGTGGTCGCGGCCGCGCACCAACCCATCATCACCTGCCTGTTCGAGCTGGGTTTCGGCATCGACCAGGTCAAGGGCCTTCGGCAGGTGGAGCCGATCGGTGCCGCCGGGGCGGTCGAGGTGCGCGAGGCCGATGCGGAGGATCTCGCGGAACTGCTGGATCTCGCGGTTGAACTGCAGCGATTCCACGCCGCACCGCCGATCCTGCGCCCCGCGCTCCTGGACCTCCGGGCGATCCGGGACGACCTCCGGGCGTCGCTCGTTGACGCCGACCGGGTGGTCCTCGTCGCGGTGGAGCGCAGCCGGCTGATCGGGGTGATCCAGGCGGGCCGCGACAACCGCTTCCCGGCCACGGCCACGGTCGGCCTCGCCGTGGTGACCGCCGACGCGCGATCCGGGGGAGTGGGCACGGCGCTGGTGTCCGGCGTCCTCGGCTGGGCGGCCCGCCGCGGCTTCCGCAGCTGCGGCGCCGAGTGGTCGTCGGCGAACCCGGTCAGCGACGCCTTCTGGCGCGGCCGCGGCTTCGTGCCCGCGCGCTACACGCTCACCCGGCTGATCGACTCCCGCGTCGCCTGGGTCGGCACCGGCCTGAGCTATCGCTATTTCTGAGCCATGTTGGGAAAGTGCGCGGCTCGTACCAGCGATCACCGTGCTCCGGTCTGGTTGTTGGCGGTAAACTACACGGTGCAGTTGAGTTGATGCACTGATGAGTGTAATTTCGTGGCGAGACCCAGAGGAGGATCACCATGTCCTACCCACCAGACCGGTACCGGGGCGACACCGGCGAGATCAGCGCTTCCTTCCGCCCGGCGGACGCCGATCCGGAGCTGGTCAACTCCTCCGGCACCAGGACCTACTACCTGGCCACCGGGAAACCGACCGGCCGAACCCACGACATCGCCACCGACGGCGAATTCGGGCTCTACCACGTGGTCGACCTGGCTCCCGGCGCCGGAACCGGCACCCACTTCCACAAGGCGATGTCCGAATCGTTCTTCGTCACCGACGGATCGCTGCAGGTCTACGACGGGGCGAAGTGGCGCGAAGCGACCAAGGGCGACTTCCTCTACGTGCCCCCGGGCGGACTGCACTCCTTCTACAACGAGTCCGACGAGCCGGCGTCGTTCCTGATGCTGTTCGCGCCGGGCGCCCCGCGCGAGGAGTACTTCGAAGGCGTCGGCCACATCGCGGCGCTGGGCGACGCCGAGCGAGAGCGGTTCTTCGTGGAGCACGACAGCTACTTCACCGACCTGCGGTCCGGCCCCAAGAGCGGCAACTCCCGGTGAGGCCCGACGTAGACTGCACGGAGTAGTGCAGTTCGTTGGAAGGAGGCTCCGGTGTCACCGACCGGCCGGCCGGAGAAGCGCCGCGCCATCGAGCAGGCGGCGCGCAAGGTGTTCGGCCGCGAGGGCTACACGAGGGCCAGCGTGGACGCGATCGCCGCAGAAGCGCAGGTGTCCAAGCGCACCATCTACAACCACTTCGCAGACAAGGAGCAGCTCTTCCTGTCGGTGGCGCTGGACGGGGCGCACGAAGTCACCGACGCCATCGCGCGGCTGATGGAGCTGCACCTGCGCAAGATCGTCGACATCGAGGAAGACCTCGTCGCCTTCTGCCGGGACCGGGTCGCGGCGGTGGCGGAGTTCCCGGACCACTTCGCGCTCGTCCGGACGCTGGAAGCGGAGGTGACCCGGATCCCCCCGGCGGTGCTGGAGAAGTGGCTGGCCGCGGGCCCGCAGTCGGCGCACGAGCGGCTCGCGCCGTACCTCCGGAAGATCGCCGACAACGGCCTGCTCCAGTTCGACGACGCTGAGCGGGCCGCCCTGCATCTCAACCTGCTCACCATCACCGCCGTGCTCCAGCGGACGTTCTACGGCTCGATGCCGATTCCGCAGGTCGAGGCCGACGAGCTCATCGTGAGCGGTGTGCGGGCGTTCTTGCGGCTGTACGCCGCTGCTCGCTCCTGAAGCGCGCTGTTGCGTCCACTTTGGATGCCGCGCGTCAGCTTTCGGATCGGTTGCCGGTCGATTCCCGCTGCTCCCCGCGTGGCGCCGCGCGGAGGGCGACCACCGTGATCGCCGCCGCGACCATCACGATGCCCACCACCCACAGGCCGGTCTTCTGCGAGCCGGTCGCGTCCTTGAGCGCTCCCGTGATGTAGGGCGCCGCGAACCCGCTGATGTTGCCCAGCGAGTTGATCAGCGCGATTCCGCCCGCCGCCGCCGCGCCCGCCAGGAAGTTGCTCGGCAACGCCCAGAAGGTGGGCAGCGCCGCGCAGACACCGACGGCGCAGATCGTCACGGCGACCATCGCGCTGAACGGATTGCCCAGGTACAGCGCGATCGGGATGGAGATGCCGCCGAGCAGCATCGGCAGCGCGACGTGCCACACGCGCTCCCGCGTCCGGTCGCCGTGCGCGGCCCAGAGCACCATGGCCACCGTGCCGACCACGTACGGAACCGCCGTGATCAACCCCGTTTCCATCGTCGACAGGTCAGTGCCGTACTGCTGCTCGAAGCCCTTGATGATGGTGGGCAGGAAGAAGCCCAACGCGTACAGCCCGTACGCGATGCCGAAGTACACGAACGCCAACGCCAGGATCCGCGGGTGGGTCAGCGCCTTCCGCAGCGGCCAGCCGTGCGCCGTCTCGGTCTGCGCCCGCTCAGCCTCCAGTTGCTCGGTCAGCCAGGCGCGCTCTTGCGGCGACAGCCACTTCGCCTGGGACGGCCGGTCGGTCAGGTAGAACCAGGTCACCACCGCCAGCAGCATCGCCGGGATGCCCTCGACGAGGAACATGAACCGCCAGCCGGACAGGCCGAAGACCCCGTGCCCGGTGCTGATCAGCGCGCTCGACACCGTGGCGCCGATGGCGCTGGACACCGGGACCGCGGTCATGAACAGCGCGACCGCCTTCGCCCGCTGCACCGCCGGGAACCAGTAGGTCAGGTACAGGATGATGCCCGGGAAGAACCCGGCCTCGGCCACGCCGAGCAGGAATCGCAGCACGACCAGCGCGGTAGCGCTCGGCACGAACGCCATCACCGTCGCGACCACGCCCCAGGTGATCATGATGCGGGCGAGCCACTTCCGCGCCCCGAAGCGGTGCAGGGCGAGGTTGCTCGGCACCTCCAGCACCAGGTAGCCGATGAAGAAGATGCCCGACGCGAAACCGAACGCGGTCGCGGTCAGCCCCAGCTCATCGTTCATGCCGTTCGGGCCGGCGAAGCCGATGTTGACCCGGTCCAGGTAGTTCACGAAGTAGAGCAAGATCAGGAACGGCATCAACCGCACCGCGACCTTGCGCAGGACGCGGTTCTGGGCACCGGCAGGGGCGGCGTCGACACTGCTCACTCGGGTGACCTAAGCCTCATACCCCCAATGGGTCAAGGGGTAGTCCGCTGATTGGGACGGCCGGTCGCCGGGCCGAAACCGTACGGCGATACCGTTAGTACATGCCCGAACGCCCAATTGCCCTGGTCACCGGCGCCTCGCGAGGCATCGGTGCCGCCGTCGCCCGCTCGCTTTCCGACACGCACGACCTGCTGTTGGGCGGGCGCGACGCCAACGCGCTGCAGGAGCTCGTCGACGAGCTCCCCGGTGCCAAATCGTGGCCCGTGGAACTCACCGACCACGAAGCCGTGGCCACTGCGGTCGCCGACATCGAACGGCTCGACGTGGTGGTGCACAGCGCCGGCCTGGTCGAGCTGGCCTCGGTCGCCGAAGCCTCCAGCGACTCCTGGCGGCGCACCTTCGAGCTGAACCTCTTCGCCGTCACCGAGCTGACGCGCTTGCTGCTGCCCGCGCTGCGCGCCGTGAAGGGCCACGTGGTGCTGGTCAACTCCGGTGCCGGCCTGTCCGCGAAGCCGAACTGGGGTTCGTACGCCGCGAGCAAGTTCGCGCTGCGCGCCTTCGCAGACGTGCTCCGCGCCGAGGAAGCCGGGCACGGCGTGCGGGTCACCTCGGTGTTCCCGGGGCGCACCGCCACCGACATGCAGCGCACCGTCCGGGACCAGGAGGGCGGGGCGTTCGAACCGGACCACTACCTGCGCCCCGAGTCGGTCGCCGCGCCGATCGTGTCCGCGGTGCGGGCCACCGGCGACGCACACCTCACCGAGATCGTCATCCGGCCGTCCTGAGGCCGTTCCGCGAGGGCCGACCCGCATGAGCCGACACTGCGCCGCGGGTACCTAGGTCCTCTGCGGGAGCCGCAGTCCCGCTGTGGCCGCTCCGGCGTGGCGAGAGCCTTGGTCGCTACGTCGGAGCCGTTCCAGCCGGACGACCTCGCCGCCGTCCGAGCAGCACCGCATGCCGCAAGCGGCTGACGCCGCCTCGCGAAGCGCGTCCTGCCCCGGAACCGGTCGAAGCATCCGGTCCGAACAGGGTGGTCCGGTTCAGCCCCGGATGTGCTGCGCGGACTTGCGTGCCGTGGCCTGCACGGTGCGCCGGTCCACGCGCGTGGGCTCGCGCTCGTGCAGCACTTCTTCACCCGCGACCCAGACGTCCCGGACGCACTGGGAACCGGCGGCCCACACCACGTTGGCCAACACCTGATCGTCCGGCGCGTCCAGGCCCGTGGCGAACGCCGGGTTGTCGATGTCGAGGTGCACGATGTCGGCCCAGCGCCCGGGCTCCAGCGCGCCGATGTCGTCGCGGTGCAGCGCCTCAGCCCCGCCTCGCGTCGCCGCGAGCAGCGCCGTCCGCGAGCTCAGCGCCGTCGCATCGCCCGTGACCGTCCGTGCGAACATTCCTGCCAACTGCACCTCCTCCCACAGATCCAGATCGTCGTTGCTGGATGGCCCGTCGGTGCCCAGTCCCACCGGAATGCCGGCGGCCAGCATGTCGACCAGCCGTGCGGTCCCCGACGCGAGCTTCGCGTTGGATCCCGGGCAGTGCGCCACGCCCACCCCGCGGCGCGCAAACAACTCGATGTCGTCGTCCGACAAGTGCACGCCGTGCGCGGCGAGTACCCGGCCGTCGAGCACGCCGAGCTTCTCCAACAACGCGGGCACCGAACCGAACTGCTTGCGCTGCTCGGCGTCTTCGGCGGCGCTCTCCGCCACGTGCGTGTGGACCAGGGCGGCACGGTGTTGGGCGGACTCGCCGATGGTCTGCAGCGCCTCCGGCGGCAGCGTGTAAGCCGAATGCGGCCCGTACGCCAGCTCCACCCGGTCACCGGGGCCGAACCGAAGGCCGTCGGCGTCGATCCACCGGTTGATCCCGTCGACCATGCCCTGCCAGCCGCCGAGCTTCTCCAGTGCCGGCGTGGAGATCACCGCCGATGCGAACACCACGCGCGAACCGACCGCCAGGGTGGCCTCCACCACCGACTCGCCCATGAAGTACATCTCGGCGCTCGTCGTGACGCCGGCCCGCAGCATCTCGACGCACCCGAGCTCCATCCCGGCGCGGACGTCCGCCGGACGCAGCCGAGCCTCGGCGGGCCAGATCACCTCGTGCAGCCAACGCAGCAGCGGCAGGTCTCCACCCATCCCCCGCAGCAGTGTCATCGGGCTGTGCGCGTGCGCGTTGATCAGGCCCGGCAGCAGGATTCCGCTGCATTCCCGGACGGCCGCACCGTTCGGGCGTTCCGGCGCCCCGACCCGCGGCCCGCAATACACGATGCGACCCTCGCCGTCGACGTCCACCACGGCGTCCCGGATCACCGAGCAGCCGGGATCGCAGGGCAGAACCATCGGTGCGTGCAGGCGCAGTGCGATCGACATGCCCGCATTCTGCCCGACGCTTATCCGCCGCCCGCCGTGCTCATGACAAGCAACATGATCACCCCCGCCAGCCCCGCGATACCGCCCAGCACCGCCATGAAAAAGATGTCTTGCGTGCGCCTCGTCATGACTCCAGAATCGCCGGATTCCGGTCCCTGGACCTCGGCTGATCGGCCCGTCGACCTCGTTCGATCGGCCAGTCCCAGCTGACCGTTCGACCGACCCCGAACGGGTAGGCGCAGCAGGCGGGTTCGGCTATGCGGCAGCGCCGGTGCAACAGCGCCGCGGCTCGCCGGGCAATGCTGTTACACCGCACGAAACCAACGGCGTGGCACCGCAAAGGCGGCGCACGAGCCGGATCGGCCGGCTAAGCCGTGCCAACGCGTGCCGGGGCAGAGATCATTCGTCCATGAGCCCGCTGCGCCAGGCCCAAGCCGCGGTCTCCACCCGGTTGCGGGCCTTGATCTTGCCCTGCGCGGAGGCGAGGTGCGTCTTCACCGTCGACAGCGACATGAACAGCTCCTGGCCGATCTCGCCGTTGGTCAGGCCGCGCGCGGTCGCCCGCACGACGTCGAGCTCGCGTTCGGTCAGGTCCACGCTCGGCGCCTGCACCGCGCGACGTTGCACCTGGGGCTGGGAGAAGTGCTTGAGCAGGCGCACCGTGATCTGCGGCGAGACCAGCGCATCGCCGCGCTCCGCCGCCCGGATCGCCTCCAGCAGCAGCGTCGGGCCGGCGTCCTTGAGCAGGAAGCCGCTCGCCCCGTTCCGCAACGCGCTGTCGACGTATTCGTCGAGATCGAAGGTGGTCACGACGACCACCTTGATCGGGTCGGTGACATCGGGGCCGGCCAGCTGCTTGGTGGCCTCCAGCCCGTCGATCCCGGGCATCCGGATGTCCATCAGGCACACGTCCGGCCGCTTCTCCCGCGCGACCCGGACCGCGTCCGCACCGTTCGCGACGTCCGCCACCACTTCGATGTCGTCCTGGGATTCCAGGATCATCCGGAAACCGGCGCGCACCAGCTCCTGGTCGTCGGCGATCAACACCCGGATCATCGCTGTCCCACTTCCCCGCTCTGCTCCGCCAACGGCAGAACTGCTTCGACGCACCAACCGATGTGGTCTCCGGGACCGGCCCGGAATCTGCCGCCCAGCAGCTCGATCCGCTCCCGCATCCCCACCAAACCGTATCCGCCCGAGCCACCGACCGGTTGCTGGCGTACCGCCGTGCCGTCATCGGTGATCCGCGCGTAGATGTTCACCGGGTCGGCGTGGACGTCGATCTGCACGTAACTCGCGTCGAGCGCGTGCTTTTCGGCGTTGGTCAGGGATTCCTGCACCACGCGGAGGGTGGACCGGGCGACTTCCGGCGGGATCTCCCGGCCGAGGTCGATGCGCAGGTCCACAGTGGTCGGACGGTGGTCGCCGACCGGAACCCGCCGAGTGGCGTTCACGAGGGCTTCGAGGTCCGCTTCGAGGTCGGTGGTGGCCTGCTCGGTGGCTGTCGACGCGCCGGCCGGTTCCGCGCCGCGCATGCTCGCGACCAGCCGGCGCATCGCGGTCAGCGCCTCGGTACCGCTGTCGGCGATGCGGGCCAACGCGTCGGTCGCCGCCTTCGGGTTCTTCTCCGCGACCATCTGGGCGGCTTGGGCCTGCACCACGATGCCGGTGACGTGGTGCGCCACCACGTCGTGCAGTTCCCGCGCCAAGGCCATCCGCTCGGCCTGCTGCGCGTCCGACACCGCGCTGCGCACGGTCTTCGCGCGCTCCGTGTCCCGCGCGCGGAAGTACAGCCCGGTGCCGACCGAGATGACCAGGAACAGCCCGCCCATGAAGATCGACTGCAGGTAGTCGCTGAAATCGCTGAGCGACGACGAGGGGACCGGCATCACGAACAGGGCGAACAACGCCGAGCCGACCAGCGCGGCGCCCGCCAGCACCGCGCGCTGCGGCTCCGCGTGCCTGGTGGCGTAGGTCACCAGCAGCATGCCCGCTCCGGTGGCGGAGATCGGGATCCCGCCGATCATGGCGACCTCGGTCGAGAGCCCCCAGAAGCGCATCATCAACGCGGTGAGAACCAGGGCCGTGGCCCCGAGCACCGCCGCCTCGAACGGCCGGACCGGCCCGAAGACGGCCAGCACCGACATCACGACACCGCACAGCAGGAGCACGACGCCGCTGACCAGCGAATCGCTCCCGTTCTTGGTGAATTCCAAGAAGGCCAGCACGCTCAGCACCGCGATCACCGGCCACTGCCGGCGCACCAGCGCGCGCAGCGGGGTGTCCCGGGACTCCTCCGGCGCGGAGAGCCGGCTGCGCAGGTAAATGCCGGTGCCCGCGGTGAGCATCAGCTGCAGGAAGCCGAAGCTCAGCGTCTGGCCGAACACCATCCCCGGGTAGACGGCCGACATGTGCCCGCGCACCAGCACCGATGCGACGCAGCTCACCACCAGCACCGCGGTGACCGGGATCGCCTTGTGCAGCGGGCGGAACCGGAACAGGTACAGGACCAGCAGGAGGCCTGCCAGGTTCTCGGTCGGGGTGATCGAGAGCAGCCCCAGGGAGTGGAAGTACGCGCCGGACAGCCGGCCGACCACCGTGGTGCAGCCCAGCACGACCGCGGCCGCGAGCCCGCACCAGACCGGGGCGCGGCGACCGAGGATCGCCAGCAGCGCCATCGCGGTGATCCCCGGGAGCAGCACGATGTCGTCTTCGAACAACCCCAGCGTGTTCCCCAGCCAGATCAACCCGAGCAGCCCGGCGAAGATCCACTGCTCGCGCAGGAGATCACCGAGCCGACGCCACCACGGGGCGGATGGCTCGGTCCCGGGCCTTGTCGCGATGTTGCTCACGGCTCGACCGTAACCGGTGGCCCGATTCGAACACCTTGGCCGAATGGTTCGAATGCCCTGGCCGATCGGCCGACCCTCGCGCGTCGATCAGCGGCCCCGAGGCCGATCCGGAATCCGCCGCCGGCCGCCAATCTCGAATCCAGCAGGTCCCGCACCGGTGGGACCCCGAGATCCGGACCGCAGCCCGAACACGAGCAACCGCAGGCACGGCGAGCACGGGCCAGCACGGCGACGAACGGCGTTAGCGGCGCGAAACGAGCAGGAGGAAGGAAGATGTCGGCTTCAATCGTCGACCGGCGGCCCGGGGAGCCGTTCCTGGTGGGGCGCGGATTGGTCAAGAACTACGGCTCCTACCGGGCGCTGGCCGGGGTGGACCTCGCGATCCGCACCGGCGAGGTGATGGCGATCGTCGGGCCGTCGGGCTCCGGCAAGACGACGCTGCTGCACGTGCTGGCCGGGATCCTGCGCCCGGACGGCGGCGAGGTGCTCCTGGACGGGCACCGCATCGACCAGCTCGGCGAGGCGAAGCGCAGCGCGCTGCGGCGCCACGAGTTCGGCTTCGTCTTCCAGCAGGGCATGCTGGTCGGCGAGCTGACGGCGGCGGAGAACACGGCGCTGCCGCTGCTGCTGGCCGGGGCCAACCGGAAGCAGGCGCTGGATGGCGCGCGGGACTGGCTGGGACGGCTCGGCCTCGGCGGGCTGGAGAAGCGGCTGCCCGGCGAGCTCTCCGGCGGTCAGGCGCAGCGGGTGGCGATCGCTCGGGCGCTCGCGCACCGCCCCAAGGTGATCTTCGCCGACGAGCCGACCGGCGCCCTGGACACCCGCACCGGCGAGGAGACCACGCAGGCGCTGTTCGCCGCCGCTGCGGCGACCCAGGCGGCCGTGGTCATCGTGACGCACGACCGGGAACTGGCCGCCAAGACGGGCCGGATCGTGGAGATCCGCGACGGCTTGATCGCGGGCGGGGTGATGGTCGGATGAATCCCGTGCAGCTGGCGCTGCGGGTGCTGCGCGTCGACTCGCGCAGCCGCCTGTCGGCGCTGCTCACCGCAGCCGGGGTCGCGGTCGCCACCGCGCTGGTCCTGTTCCTGGCGACCCTGCCGAACGCGACGGACGCTCGAATGGATCGGGCGACCTGGATGCGCGGTGCCGCCGATCCCTCCGGCGCGGTTTCGCAGGCGAGCCTGGACTTCTTCGAGAACGAGAAGATCATCCGGCTCGACGTGTCGGGCGACCGGCCCGCGGTGGACGGCGCGCCGGGCTTCCCCGGTGCCGGCGAGGTCCTGCTGTCGCCGCGGTTGGCCGAGCTGGCGAAGCAGCGCCCGCCTGAAGAGCTCGCCAACCGCTTCGACGGCAACGTCGTCGGAGTTCTGGACGAGACCTCGCTGAAGTTCCCGGAGCAGCTCGTCGCGGTGGTCGGGCACCAGCCGGGCACGCTGGACGCCGTCAAGGCCGAGGAATCGGGCTGGATCGCGGCCGGTACGGACGATTTCCTGCTGAAGTTCCTGTCCGGGGTGGGGATCGTGCTGCTGGCGATTCCCAGCCTGGTGCTCGTCGCGTCGGCGGCCAGGCTGACCGCCGCCAGGCGGGAGCGCAGGCTCGCGGCCCTGCGGCTGGCCGGTGCGACGCCGGGGCAGGTGGTCGGCACCGTCGCCGCCGAGACCACCATCTCCGCTGTGGCGGGGACCGTCGTCGGCCTCCTGCTGAGCTGGCCGCTGCGGTTCGTGGGGGCGCAGATCCCGTGGGGTGGCGGCACCTGGTTGCCGAGCGACTTCACCCCGTCGGTGCCGACGGTCGTCGCGGTGGCGGTCGTGATTCCGCTGCTGGTCGTGCTGGCTGCGGTGCTGGGTCTGCGCCGCGTCGTGCAGGCACCGGTCGGCGCGGCGATGAACCAGTCGCGGAAGGCGCCCAAGGCGTGGCGGCTGCTCGCGTTGCCCGCGGCAGCGGGATTCTTCGCGTTCGGGCTCTCCACGGCCGAGGCGACCGGCGGCCTGACGTTCATGCTCGCGGCGCTCGCGGCGGTTCTGCTGTCCGCCTCGATCGTCGGTCCGTGGTTGACCGGCGCGCTCGGCAAGCTGTTCGCCACCACGTGGCGACGGCCTGCGATGCTGCTCGCGGGTCGGCGGCTGCGCAGCGACCCGAAGGCCGCCTACCGGTCCGTGTCCGGCATCGTCCTCGCGGTGTTCGTCGGGTCGATGGCGCTGACGCTGCTGCCCAGCTTCGAGGCATTCGCAGGCGGCGGGCGTTCCTTCAAGGACTCCGTGCTGTACCTGGACGTTCCGTCCGCGACGGTGGCCGACCAGAAGAAGCGTGTCGTCGGCGAGCTGGAGCGCCGCGGCGCGAACGCCACCGTCGCGAGCGCGAACCAGGTCACCCTCGAGACCTCCGAGGGCGGGGAGTACGCCGGCCTGGTGATCAGTTGCCCGGAAGCGGCGGCGGTGACCCGGATGGCCGTCGGCGTGTGCGCGGGACCGCCCGCGATCCGCGCTGATCCGGCCACCCAGCTGCCGGACTCGGGGCTGCGCATCCGGGCCTATGCGGCCCAGGACTCCAACGAGGAGCCGGCGACGTTCGGGCTGCCCGCCAACGTCGTGACGCGGCCGCTCGGCGGTCAGGATCCCGAGCTGAGCTCTTCGGTGCTGATCGACCCCGATCTCGTGCCCGAGGTCGCGAACGTCGGGGAGTCGACGCTGGTGGTGAACCCGGCGACCGACGCCGACCGGGAGAAGGTGCGGACCGCGCTCGCCGCGGCACTGCCAGCCGAAAGCTTCATGAGCCGCGAGCTGCGGCTGAAGGACCAGCAGACGATGCTGGGCGACCTCAAGCGGGTGACCGCCATCGGCCTGGGGCTCGCAGCCCTGCTCGCGGGCAGCAGCGCCGCGATCACGGCCGCGTCGTCGGTGGTCGATCGCCGACGCACCTTCGGCGCGTTGATCGCGGCGGGAACCCCGGTGCGCATGCTGGGGCGCGCTCTGCGGACCGAGGCAGCGCTGCCCGCGCTGGTCGCGACGCTGACCGCCGGTGCGGGCGGTATCGCGATCGGGGTCTCGATGCTGACCCTGTTCGGGGATGACGCCCCGGTGGTGATCAGCGGCTGGATCCTCGCGCCGGTCGTGATCGGTGTGGCCGTCGCGGTGCTCGCCGCCTCCAGCAGCGGCCCGATGCTGCGCAGGATCAGCAGCGAACCCATCGCCGACGAGTAGTGGGCGAGCGCCCTGTCAGCAACCATCCGGCCAGTTCCGCCCGCGCGGGACTGGCCGGATGGCCATCCGGGGCCGACCACATGACCGATCCGCCGGACCTGTCCCGAACGTGATGCTTGAAGAGTCGGAAGGAAAGACCAGGGAGGTCAGAGATGCTCGCCAACATCGTTTCCGGAATCGGAGCCTTCATCGCCCTCGCGGTGCTGCTGCTCATGTCACTCAGCTCGGTTCTCCCCGAGATCATGGACCGTTTCGCGGCCCGGCGCGTTGCGTCGACGGCCGGTGCGCGGGTCAGTCCTCGGGCAGGCCGGTTCCCAGGCAACGCCGGTTCATCCGGGCCAGCACGTCGTACCGCGGCCGGCTCGGTTCGGGGGACTGGAAGCCACTCGGTGCTCCCTGCCGGGCACGCCGGGTCGCTTCGTTGGTGACGGTGAACATCGGCCGGGAGGCACCGTTCTGGGGCGCGGAATGCAACCACGCCAGCCGGTGCAGTGCCTCGCTGTGGTGGTCGGTGATCGTGACGCGCGCGGAGTCGAACGAGAACAGCACGGCCCGGTTGATCTCGACGATCGCCCGGTCCCGCCACAGGGTTCGTTCGGTGGAGGTGTCCATGCCCAGCCGTTCGGCCACGTGCCGGGTGACGCCGTACGCGTTCTCGTCGGCCAGGCCGCGAGTGCCGATCTCGGTCCCCACGAACCAGGTGTTGAACGGCGCGGCCGGGTACCGGATGCCGCCGATGAGCAGCTGCATGTTGCTGATCAAGGGCACCGTGTGCCAACGGAGGCCCAACTCGACGAACCACGGGAACTCCGGGTGCTCCAACGGGACTTCCTGCACGACGTCCCGCGGAACGGTCACCGGCTTGGGGCCTTCGTGGGCGGTCTCCACCACCAGCGGCAGGTGGTCGAAGCGCCCGCGCTGGGTCGGCGGTCTCCAGCCGAGGCGCTGGGCTTCGGCGGTGAATCCGCTGTACCTGGCGTCACCGAGCACACCGCCGTCGGACAACGCGTAGCCCGCGTACCGGACGACCTGTTCGTTCCAGATGCACGGGCCGGGACCATCCGGCGCGTCCGGGGCGAAAACCGTGATCAGCGGCTGGATCTGGCCCGCATTGGTGGCCAGCCGGAGATGCTCGAAGCATTCGCTGGCGATCGCTGAGGCGTTGCGCAGGCCGCGAAGATCGCGGACCTTCAGCCGGCGCCACGGCACACCGCTCGTGCACCACCCGCTGTCGCGCAGCGCGACGCGCGCGCCGTAGGCGAGTTCCTCGCTGGTGTGGCGGTAGGTACCGGTGTCGGCGAACTCCTGGCGCACCTCGGCCAGGCGCCGGGACAGGGAGCCTGCCTCGGGATGAGCGTCGTGGAAGGCCCGCAGGAACTGCTCGGCCGCCGAGATATCCGTGGTCGGTTCGGACCGATCGGCGACGAGTCGGCTCGTGCCGGTGGCGTATTCGCCACCGATGTCCGGCGGGCGCTGCTGGGTCGGGATGACTTCATCACGGATATCCGTCACGGGCCGGAAGGTAGTCGCGATCACCGCTCACTCGTCACTACATGAGCATTCTTCTTTTCGGTGAATTCACAACACCACGATCGCGCGGCAACCCACTCATCGTGACTTCTATCGACGTGCAGGTCACGATCCTTGATCGCCCAATTGAGTGAACATCTTGCTGTTCGTCGTGGATGGCCAGACCAAGTGCGGCGTCTGATCACCGCCAGCATCCGGCCTCCCGTGCGGCAAAGCTGGACGCGTGACGGCGATGAAAACGAAGATGCAGGTGTTGGAGGGCATGTACGCGGCGGAGGCCGAGTACCTGGCGGCCGGCGGGCCCGGCGAAGCGAGCTTCGAACCGCTCGCCGAATTCTTCTCGCCGCAGGTCGTCCTGCACCAGGCCGAGGCGCTGCCCTACGGCGGGAGCTGGCGGGGCCACCAGGGCATGGAACGGTTCTTCCTCGAGATGAGCCGAACCTGGGAATCGTTCGTGATGCTGGCGCAGGACTTCCTGACGCCGAGCGACACGACCGGGCCGCTGGTGGTGCTAACCCAGGTCCGAGCGCGCTCCCGGGCGACCGGCCGCCGGCTCGATTTCCCCATCCTGCAGACGATCGAGATCCAGGACGGCCAGATCATCGACATCCGCCCGTTCTACTGGGACACCGCAGAGATCGCGGAAGCTTGCACGAACGCGTGACCAGCGCTCGTCCGAGCCGGTTGACATTGCGCACCGAGAGCGAAAAGCCTTGGACGTGAGGGTGAAACGCTTGCTGGGATAGCCGGATGAGCTCCTTCTGGACGGGCCGGCTCGTTCGGCTGCGCGGCATCGAGCCCGAGGACTGGCGAGCGTTCATGCGGATGGACTCGCACTCCGAGCACCAGCGATCGGCGGACACGCTCTACCCGCCGCGCTCGGCCGACGGATACCGCGCGTGGACGGCCGAGCAGTCCGCCGCGCAACCGTTCGGCGACTCGCTCCGCTTGGTGATCGAGGCGTTGGACAGTGGTGCGCTGGTCGGGTCCGTCTCGACCCATGACGCGGATCCGCGCACCGGCCGGTTCTCCCACGGCGTGGCGATCGACGACCAGTACCAACGGCGTGGTTATGCGGCCGAAGCGGTCGTGCTCCTGCTGCGCTTCATGTTCGGCGAGCGCCGGTACCACAAGTGCGAGGCGCAGATCTACGCCGACAACGAGGCGTCGCTCGCGCTGCACCGCACGCTCGGCTTCATCGAGGAAGGCTTGCTGCGCGAACACGAATTCTTCGCCGGTCGTCACCACGACCTGGTGGTCATGGGCGTGACGGCCCCGGAGTTCGCGGAGCGGCACGGTCTCGGCGAAGCGCCTTCCGGCGACCGGCGCGACGAGGCCTAGCCGAGCAGGTTCGGCTGGTCGATCACCCAGAGCCAGGTGCCGTCGGGCTGGCGGCGGGCCACCTCGACGGTGACGCCGCCGTCGGCCAGCCGCACGGAGGTGAGCGCCAGGTCGCCGTTGCGGATCGCGGGCTGTGTCTCGCCGGGCGCGAACTCGGGCTTGGCCGCCACGAGCTGCTCGTACGCCGCGCGGATCTCC
This sequence comes from Saccharopolyspora sp. NPDC045941, assembly GCF_056431445.1. Taxonomy (NCBI): domain Bacteria; kingdom Bacillati; phylum Actinomycetota; class Actinomycetes; order Pseudonocardiales; family Pseudonocardiaceae; genus Saccharopolyspora; species Saccharopolyspora sp. NPDC045941. The sequence continues at coordinate 11,589 of NZ_JBWKKU010000070.1, read as the reverse complement.
CGGTGCCCGACAACCCGGCCGGTCGGGACGATCAGCACGGCGTCGGGCTCGTACAGCGCCACCAGTCCGTCGACGTCGCCGGCGTTGAGCCGTTCCAGCACGAACCGGTTGAGGTCCTCCGGCTGCGCTGCGCGCTGGCGGTCGCTGGTCATCGCGCTCGTCCCCTCTGCTCAGGCAACTCGTTCCGAGCACACGATGGCAGCAAAGTCCGACACGACAAGCGATCCCGGGCGGTAGCAGCTCGCCGAGGTCTACCACGGAACCCTTAGACGCGCTCGAAGATCAGGTCGTGGATTTCGCGGCCCTCTTCGTGCGCCCGGTTCTCGAACTTCGTGACCGGTCGCCACTCCGGCCGCGGCGCCCAACCACCCGGCTCGTCGGCGTACCTGTTGCGCAGCTGCGGTTCCGCCTGGCAGACCTCCAGCATCTGCTCGGCGTAGTTCTCCCAGTCCGTCGCGAGGTGCAGCACGCCGCCGGGCGCGAGCCGGGATGCGATCAGCCGGACCGAGTCGGGCTGCACGAGACGGCGCTTGTGGTGGCGCTTCTTCGGCCACGGGTCGGGGAAGTAGATGCGCACCTCGGCCAGCGACGCGGGCTCGATGTGGTCGCGAAGCAGCACGATCGCATCGCCGCGCAGCAACCGGAGGTTGGTGATCTCCAGCTTCTCGGCCCGCAGCATCAGCTGGGCCAGCCCCGGCTTGTAGACCTCGACCGCCACGTAGTTGGCGTCGGGCTGGGCGGCGACGAGCTGCGCGGTCGTTTCGCCCATGCCGGAGCCGATCTCCAGCACGGTCGGCGCGGAGCGGCCGAACCAGGCCGCGAGGTCCAGCGGGCCCCCGGGCAGCGCGGTCACCTCGGAACCCAGCTCGGGCCAGTGGCGATCCCAGGCGCGCTGCTGGCCCACCGTCATCCGCTCGCCGCGCTGGACGTAGCTGACGACGGTACGACGAAACGGAACCTGCTGGTCAGAGGCATTCACGGGGACTCAGTATCGCAAACCGGTGATGGGCCCCGACGACCGAACCCACTCGTCCGGGAGGCGGGGCCGGTGGATCACCAGGATTCGATCTGGCCCAGCATCGACACCAGGCCGGTGGACCGCTTGACCGGCAGTGGAACCGGCTCGGTCTCGCCGTGCGCCGGCACCACGTTCAGCCAGCCCCGGTGCTCGTCGGTCAGCACCACGGTGGTCGGCATCCGCATCGGCGCCCGGTCCGACGGCGCGAACTCCCAGTACCCGGCCTCGCCGATGCCAGCCCAGGGCACGAAGACCCAGCCCGGTCGCGTGCCGAGCACCGCGTGCGCCTCGTCCTCGATCTCGAACGCCGCTTTCCGCGATTCGATCTCGCCGCGATCCAGCGCCCGCAGCCACCACGGGGCGGGGAGCCGCCGCTTGGCGCCGTGCAGCTTGCGGAACAGTTCGAGCACCTGTTGCTCGGGCGCGGTGTGGATCCAGCTCCGCCGCAGCGATGCTGGTGTCGCCGCCTCCAGCGCGGGCGGGTGTGCTTCGGTGGCCAGCGACCATTCGAGCCTGGGCACCGGCTCCAGCTGGACGTCGTCCGTCGAACGAACTCGCGCACCGTCCTGCTGCGCCGGAACTGCCGGGATTTCCTTCGATTGCACCATCGGCCCACCCTTCTGCTGTTGAGAAAGTTGCGAGCCACGAACTCGCCCTCGGCCAGCGCATGCCCCCAAGCGACGCTGGTTCGGGACATCCCTTACTCATGCCTTACCACAGCGAATGCAAAGAATGCCGCGAGCATATCGATTGTGTCAAAAGTCACATGTTTACAACGTGTTCAGCCCATCCACCGCAGGTCGACTCGACAAGTCACCCCGATGCGGTTGGAGTGGGGGGGTGCCAGATCAGACGATCCAACAGGTGGAGATCGACGGCGGTGTCGTCGTCGGCGTGGACAGTTCCGCATCGTCGCTGCGCGCCTTGATCGTGGCGGCCGAGGAGGCCCGGCGCCGCAGCGTCCCCTTGCACGTCGTGCGGGCCTGGAGCTTCCGGACCGCGCCGCGGCCGGCGGACTACCCGCCGAACGTCGTGCCGAGCATGGACGAGTTCCAGCAGTCGGTCCAAGCGGACACGGAACGCATCGTGGGCAACAAGCTCGGCGAACACCCCGATCTCCCGGTCCACATACACGTCGTCCACTCGCCGTCGCCGCAGGCGCTGCTGTCGGCATCGCGGGGGGCGGACCTGCTGGTCGTCGGCCATCGCGGGCGCGGGGGGTTCGCGGGCCTGATGCTGGGCTCGGTGGCCGAGCAATGCGTCCGGCACGCGGCTTGCCCGGTCCTGGTGGTCCGCCCCAGCGTCTGAAGCGGGACGCCGCGCGAGGGCCGCTGCGGTTATCCGGAAAGCACAGGGCCCGGGCCATCCCCCGAATGACAGCCCGGGCCCTCCCCCGTCCCGACCGCCGGCGCCCCCGAGCGCTTTGCAGTCGGTCGAATTCGGTTGTGCTAGTCGGCCCCGTCGTCAGCCTCGCGCGGTGTCCACAGCGGACCCTGCGGTGCCGCACGCACCGGGAGGCGACGTCTGCGGCTCGATCTTGCCGCTGATCCTATCGGTTGACGTGATCAGACTCTCGGCCGGGCCGGGTAACGTTTTGCTATCCCGCGTCCAACTGGGCATTTCTATAGTTGATCATGAAAGGTTCCACCGCCGCTTCGGTTCTCGCTGGTCAGGCGTCGCGCCGCCGAACGATGATCAAAGCGATCATCCACAGGACCAACGCGACGGCCGCGAAGTAGGCCAGCGCGCCCCACGGGCCGAACGGCATGTCGCCCACGCCGTCGCTGCCCGAGAGGAAGTGGCCGGCGGCGTTGAACGGCATCCACTTCTGCACGTCGGCGCCGATCTTCGGGATCAGCCCGACCAGGCTTTCCACCAGCAGCGGCCAGAGCAGCAGCAGGGCGACGGCACCGGCCGTCTGCCGCAGCATGGCGCCGACCGCGACCGCCAGCACCGCGCTGATCGCGAACACCAGGCCGACCCCGGCGACCTGGCGCCAGTCGTCGCCCGTGGCGAAGGCGAGATCCGCGCCCGGTGCCAGCAGCTTCGCGACTCCCCACGAGCCGAATGCGGCCACCTCGCCGATGATCAGCGCCACCAGCGCGACGACGACGGTCTTGGCCAGCAGCGCGGCGGTCCGGTTCGGCACCGCCTGGAAGGTCGCCCGGATCGTGCCGAACCGGTACTCGGTGGTGATCGACAACGCGGCGAGCACGAGGACCACCATCAGGCCGAACTGGTAGCCGGCCTGCGTCATCGACAGCGACATCTCGTTCTCGAGCTGGGACGCGAACAGCGTGGTGAAGCCGATGGTCAACGCCAGCGCGAGGAAGGTGCACCACCACGGCGACCGGGTGGAGAAGAGCTTGATGCGTTCGACGGCGAGCAGGGTCATCGAGCCACCCCCGAGGTGTTCAGCGCGGACGCGGCGGCGCCGAGATTGGTCTGGTATTCAACGGCGTTGCCGGTCATCTGCATGAAGGCCTCCTCCAGCGAGCTCCGCTGCGCGGTGAGCTCGTGCAGGACGATCCCGTGCTGCGCGGCGAGTTCGCCGATCTGCTCGGTCTCGGCCTCGTCGACGACCAGCGTGTCCTGGGTCGTCGACCGCACGCTCAGTCCCTGCGTGCTCAGGAGCTGCTGCAGCTGAGCTGCCCCCGGCGAGCGCACCAGCACGCCCTGGGTGCCTGCGTTGTCCACGAACTGCTGGGTGCTGCACTGCGCGATCAGCTCGCCGCGGCCGATCACCACGAGTTCCTCGGCCGTCAGGGCCATTTCGGAAAGCAGGTGGCTGGAGACGAACACGGCGCGCCCCTCGGCGGCCAGGCCCTGCATGAACCGCCGGATCCAGTGGATGCCCTCCGGGTCGAGCCCGTTCACCGGCTCGTCGAACAACAGGATCTTCGGGTCGCCGATCAGGGCGGTCGCGATCCCGAGCCGCTGCGACATGCCCAGCGAGAAGCCGCCCGCCTTGCGGTTCGCGACCTCCTCCAGGCCGACCATGCCGAGGACCTCGTCGACGCGCTTCGCGGGCAGGCCGTTGGACTTCGCCATCCACAGCAGGTGGGTGCGCGCCGACCTGTTGGGGTGCACCCACTTCGCGTCGAGCAGCGCGCCCACGGTGCGCAGCGGATTCTTCAGCTCGCGGTAGGGCTTGCCGTCGATGCGCACCTCACCGGACGTCGGCCGGTCCAGGCCGAGCATCATGCGCATGGTGGTGGACTTGCCTGCCCCGTTGGGGCCGAGGAAACCCGTGACCCGGCCGGGTTTCACGGTGAACGACAGGTTGTTCACCGCGACTTTCGGTCCGTAGCGCTTGGTGAGGCCGATCGCCTCGATCATGATCACTCCTGTAAGCCGACAATGCCGCGGCCCAACCGGGCCACACCACAAAGGGTGCCCGGTCGATCCGTGCGCCTGCATCGGCCCAGCGTCTGGACCTCGGGTCAGACCTGAGTCGTAGTCGACCCCGTCCTGCGGGATGACGGCCTCAGGGGTGTCCCGGAGATCTCACCGGAACCAGCGGTCCAGGACCGCCGCCAGCCCGTCCTCGGCGACCGGCCCGGTGACCTCATCGGCCGCGGCGCGCACGATCTCCGCAGCCTGCCCCATCGCGACGCCGCGCGCCGCCCAGCGCAGCATCTCGATGTCGTTGTCCCCATCACCGGCGGCGAGGGTGTCCTCGCTCGCGATGCCCAGCTCGGCGCGCAGCTTCTCCAGCGCCGAGCCCTTGGTCACGCCTTCCGGCACCACGGTGACCCACGGCTCGTAGTGGTCCACGGTGTAGGTGCAGTTGGGCAGCCGGACCCCGGCCATCGCCGCGATGAGCTCGGCGGGCTCGTGATCCACCCAGTTCGCGATCAGCCGCGGCACCGGGTGGTCGACGAGTTCGTCCAAGGTGGCCAGCTGCTGCGGTCCGTGCAGCTCGTCCTCGGGGAACTTGCTGGTAACCAGGCTGCCGGCGCCGATGTCCTCGCTCGCGAAGATCGCCCCGGTCAGCCGCCTGGTCAGTTCGGCGAGCACCGGCCCCGGTTCGAACGTCTCGATCGACACGGGCTCCCGCGCCGCCACGTCGACCCGCACCGCTCCGTTGGAGCACAACGCGACTCCGCCGGTCAGCTCCAGCTCGTCCAGGATCGGCAGGGTGCCGAGCATGCTCCGGCCGGTCGACACCACGACCTGGGTGCCCGCTTCGACGACGCGGCGCACCGCGGCCTTGACCTCGGCGGAAATCGCTTGGGTGGCGGGGTCGAGCAGGGTTCCGTCGATGTCGAGGGCGATGAGTCGGGGTTTCCACGCGGCGTCGCTCACCACCGCAGGCTAGCCGTCCACCAGCGCGTTCGTGGGTCGCTGGAGGCGCAATTCACGCCTCACCCGGTTTGACCAGACCGGTTTCGTAGGCGAGCACCACGGCCTGCACCCGGTCGCGAACGTCCAATTTGGACAGGATGCGACCGAGGTGGGTCTTCACGGTGGCCTCGGACAGGAACAGCGTGCCCGCGATCTCGGCGTTCGACAGTCCTTTCGCGACCAGCACCAGCACCTCGCGCTCCCGCTCGGTCAGCACGTCGAGCACCGACGCGTCCCGCAGCTGGCCGCCGCGCTCGCCGAGGAACCGGTCGAGCAGCCGCTTGGTGACGCTGGGCGCGACCACCGCGTCGCCGCTGGCCACCGAGCGCACCGCTGTGACCAGGCTCTCCGGCGGGGCGTCCTTGAGCAGGAATCCGCTGGCTCCGTTGCGCAGCGCGGAAAGCGCGTACTCGTCCAGGTCGAAGGTGGTCATCACCAGGACCTTTGCGCTGTCCGCCGCGACGATCCGGCGGGTCGCCTCGACGCCGTCGAGCACCGGCATCCGGACGTCCATCAGCACCACGTCCGGCCGCAGCCGCTCGGCGAGCCCGATCGCCTCCTCGCCGTTGCCCGCCTCGCCGACGACCTCCAGGTCATCCTGCGCGTCGAGCACCATCCGGAAGCCCATGCGCATCAGTTCCTGGTCGTCCACCAGCAGCACCCGCACCATGCCGTACACCCTATCCGAGCTGGGGTTTCGGTTTTCTCAGCGACCTTTCTCGGCCGATGCCCCGGGCTGCGCGTCCGGATCGAGCGGCAGCACCGCGCGCACCCGCCAGCCGCCCTCGGGCCGCGGACCGGCCTCCAGCGTGCCGCCGTAGACCGCGGCGCGCTCCCGCATGCCGATGATCCCGTTGCCGCCCGAGGCCAGCCCGGACGGCTCCTTCCGGATGCCGTCGTCCAGCACCTCGATCTCGATGCGCTGTCCGTCGTTGTCCACCCGGACCGAGGCAGTGGTGCCCGTGCCGCCGTGCTTGACCACGTTGGTCAGCGACTCCTGCACGATCCGGTAGACGCTGAGCCCGATCCTGGTCGGCAGTCCGGCGAAATCGCCGGTCAGCTCCATCGACACGGCGAGCCCGAGGCCGCGTACCCGGTTCACCAGGTCGCTGAGGTCCGCGGCGGTGGGCTGCGGGATGCGGCCGGGGTCTTGCTCGTCGCTGTCGCGCAGCACGCCGAGCAGGCTCCGCAGTTCGCCGAGGGCCTCGCGGCCGGTGCTGCCGATCGCCTGCAACGCGCGCTCGGCGAGATCCGGGTTGCTGCGCAAGGCGTATCCGGCGCCGTCGGCCTGCGTCACCATCACGCTGACCGAATGCGCCAGCACGTCGTGGATTTCCCGGGCGATCCGGTTGCGCTCCTCGGCGACCGCGATGCGCGCCTGCTGATCGCGTTCGACCTCCAGGTTGCGCAGCCGTCTCTCCACCTCGGCGTGGTACGCGCGGCGGGCGCCGATGAACTCGCCCAGCACCCAGCAGAAGCCGGCCAGCATGACGAAGAAGAGCACCTGGACGAAGATCAGCTCCGCCAGGTTCCCTCCCCGCTGGCCGCCCGCGAACAGCCGCGCCAGATAGAAAGCGCCGGTCAGCGCGGTGTAGAGCGCCGCGATCCGGCGTCCCTCGGAGGCGACCAGGGTGTAGATCATCATGCACGGCGCGATGAGGGCCACCGTCGAGCCCGGGCCGGTGTTGGCGACCGACATGATCGCCATGCCGAGCAGCGCGACGTACGCCGACTGCACCGGCCAGATGCGCCGCACCGCCAGCGGCACGGTCAGCAGCACCCCGGCCACGGCGTACAGCCAGGCGGGCATGCCGATCGAGGGCTTGCCCTCGTCGAGCTCTCCCAGGTGCACGAGCAGCATGAAGGTGGCGATCCCGCTGTCGCCGACCAACGGGCGCGCCCGCAACCAGAGGCTCAGTTTCCGCACTTGACGAGGTTATGCGCCGCATACGTGGTCCGGCGTCATCCCACGGGCTCGACCCGGGTCAGCCTCAGGTCGCACCCGCGCGGAGGCGTCCGGTGTGTGCCTCGGCACGGGCGGGGATCCGACCGCGGCCTGCTGGGCCGGTCCGTGATCGCGCGCACTTGGTCCGGTTCGGTGTGGGTGCGTGGCAGGATGTAGCGCGCAGCGAGATCGCACGATCGGGAAGGTCGGACTTGAGCACGGCAACCGAGCAGCAGCACTGGCCTGGCCCGCTATCCGCGGCGGTCGCCCGGCTGTGCACCGGGTTGCAGCCGCAGGTGTCCGAGCGGACCGCGGCCGGCTTCGCCGAGGTGCTGCGCAGGCTCTCCGCGCCGCTGCAGGTGGCCGTCGCGGGCCGGATCAAATCCGGCAAGTCCACGCTGGTCAACGCGCTGATCGGGCGCCGGGTCGCGCCCACCGACGTGGGCGAGTGCACCCGGCTGGTCACCCGGTTCCAGTACGGCACCGTGGACCGCGTCGAGGTCGTCTTCCACGACGGCAACAAGCAGGCCGTGCCCTTCGACGCCGACGGCGGCATCCCGGCCGACCTGGGCGTGGACATCGACGAGGTCTCGCACCTGGAGGCCTACCTGACCAACGCGGTGCTGCGCGACCTGACGGTGATCGACACCCCCGGGCTCGGTTCGCTGGACGCCGCGTCCGTGGCGCGCACCGAAGAACTGCTGGGCACCCGCAAGGAGGACGCCGACGACGCCGACTCCGATCTCGATCCGGTGTCGCGCAACGCGGTCGCGGGCGCCGAGGCCGTCCTCTACGTGGTGACGCAGGGCGTCCGGGCCGACGACGAGCAGGCCCTGGCCGCGTTCACCGCCGCCACCGCCAGCCGCGAGGCCGGGCCGGTCAACGCGATCGCGGTGCTGAACAAGGCCGACACCATCGAGCCGAGCTCGGTCGAGGACTCGGGCGGCGAGGTGTGGAAGGCCGCGTCGCTGCTCGCGGAGAAGCAGGCCCAGCTGCTCAAGCCCAAGGTCGCCGACGTGCTGCCGGTGATCGGCCTGCTCGCGGAGACCGCCGAATCCGGCGAGTTCACCGCCGCCGACGCGGAGGCGCTGCGCGGCCTCGCCCAGCTGGACGAGGCGACCCGCGAAACCCTGCTGCTGTCCGCGGACCTGTTCACCAGCTGGGAGTGCGCCGTGCCGGCCGGCACCCGCAACCGGTTGCTGGAGCGGATGGACCTCTTCGGGATCCGGAGCGCGCTGGAGGCGATCGACGCGGACCCGGAGATCACCGCGGGCGCGCTGCGGCGTCGGTTGCTGGATTCCTCCGGGCTGGCTTCGGTGCTGAACCGGCTGGACACGGTGTTCCGGGCGCGGGCCGACGGGATCAAGGCCGCGGCCGCGCTGGCCTCGGTGACCGCGCTCGCGCACGCCTCCGGCGATCAGGGCGAGCGGCAGCGGGTGCACGACGCGATCGAGGTGCTGCTGGCCAAGCCGGAGGCGCACCAGCTCCGGGTGCTGGAGGCGTTGACGCTGGTCGCGGCCGGTGCGGTGGCGATGCCCGTGGACCTGGCCGAGGAAGTGATGCGGGTCGGCAGCAGCAACGACGTCGGCGAGCAGCTCGGCCTGCCCGGCCGGCACCGCAAAGAGCTGACCGACTACGCGCTGGAGCGGGCGAACTGGTGGCGCTCGTTCTCGTCGTTCGGCGCCACGCCCGCGCAGAGCCGCATCGCGCACGTGGTGCACCGGGCGTACTTCCTGATCTGGCAGCAGTTGCGGTCCGGGTGATGGCGATGCGGGGCTGGCGACGCAAGAATTCACCTGAAAGTGGAACCGGTGGTGTTCCCGACGCGTCCGATCCGGACGAGGGCACGGCAGTTGCCCCGGACGCCGACGCAGAGGTGGGAACCGACATGACCGCCGTGACCAGCGATGTCGTCACGGATCAGCTGGATCGCGCGATGACCGAGCGGGCGACGCTGATCCAGCTGTGCATGTACGCGATGGACCGGGCGCGCAGCGCGGGAGTGGTGGAGCGGCTGTCCGAGGGGCTCAGCGGCATCGGCGTTTCGGCACTGCGGCCGGACGGCACCCGCTTCGACCCTGCGCACCACGAGGCCGGTGGCATCACGCCCACCGACGACCCGGCCCTGGACGGCGTGATCGCCGAGACCGAGGTGCTGGGCTTCGCCGATCGGGACCGCGTGCTGCGCGCCCCGGTGGTGACCGTCTACCAGCTGCGGCAGCAGTGACGCCTGCCGCTCCGACGATTTCGCGGGGGACCGCCGTCCGCGGCGGGATTCGAGAGGAGCGAGGCGCATGACTGCACCGGGCGTCGCTGTCACCGTGGGCCTGCCGCAGCAGGTCAAGCAGGCCAGGGAGAAGCTGCACGGGTTCCTGCGGGAGGCCGACCCGACCGCCGCGGAGTGGGTCGAGCAGGTTCGGCGCGGCCGCCAGAAGACGCCCAGCGTCGTGGTGGTCGGGGAGACCAACCGGGGCAAGAGCTCGCTGGTCAACGCCCTGCTGGAGCACCCGGGACTGTCCCCTGTGGACGCTCAGGTGGCCACCAGCACGTACCTGGAGTTCACCCACGGCGAGCAGTGGGCGGCGCACGCCTGCTACCCCGGCCAGCAGGAGCCGGTGCCGTTCGACCTGGCCGAGCTGCCGAACTGGGCCAGCGCGGGCCGCGAACTGCCCGAAGGCCAGCTGCCGCCGCGCTACGTGCAGATCACCGCGCCGGTCGACGCGCTGGCCCGGGTGACCGTGGTGGACACGCCGGGAGTCGGCGGGCTGGACGCCCTGCACGGCGAGCTCGCGATGGAGGCGGCGGCCTCGGCGACGGCGCTGCTGTTCGTCGTCGACGCGTCGGCCCCGTTCACCCGGGGCGAGCTGGAATTCCTGCAGAAGGTCGCCGAGCGCGTCGAGACCGTCGTGTTCGCGCTGGCCAAGACCGATCAGCACCGCGGCTGGCGGCAGGTCTTGGAAGCGGACCGGAAGCTGCTGGCGGAGCACGCGCCGCGGTTCGCCGACATGCCGATCTTCCCGGTGTCCGCCCGGATGCAGGAGCTGGCCGAGAAGGCGCCCAGCGAGCAGGCCGCGGACATGCTGCGCGAGAAGTCCGGCATCGTCGAGCTGCGCACCGAGCTGGAGCGGCTGATCGGCGGGCGGGCCGCGATGCTCGGCGAGGCCAACACGATGCGGGCACTGTCCACTGTGCTCGGTGAGCTGGTCGCGAAGCTGTCGGCGGAGAAGCGCGCGCTGACCGTCGGCGAGGACGAGGCGGAGTCGCTGCGCGCGCGGCGCGACGAGCTGTCCACCGCGCGGCGGTCGTCGACGCGCGGCTGGCAGGTGAAGCTGCGCGGCGAGATCCAGCGGACCCGCGTCGAGACCAGCCACGAGGTGGCCCGCCAGGTGCGGGAGGTGCAGAACTGGTTCCGCCGGGCGATCGACAGCGCCGACCGCAACCAGCTGGCCGAGCTGCCCCGCCACGTCGACGCGGCGTTGCAGATGGCGTCGACCCGGGTGGCGGCGACGCTGTCGGCGCGGCTGGCCGCGGTCGCCGAGCAGTCGTTGAAGGAGCTGTTCTCCGCCGAAGAGCTCGACGTGATCCGCTCGCAGTTCGCGCGCGGAGCGCAGGCGCCGATCGCGTTGCGCCCGCCGGACAAGCGGCCGCCGACCGCGGAGGACAAGCTCCTGGTGTTCATGGGGGTCTCCGGCGGGCTCGGCGTCGGCCGGGCGGCCGCGATGCCGCTGGCGGGCCTGGGCATCGCGGCGCTGAACCCGGTGGTGCTGCCGGTGACGATCGTGCTCGGGCTCGGGGCCGGCTGGTGGATGGCGCGGACCCGCAAGCACGCGGCGGACAAGCAGCACCTGAAGCAGTGGCTGACCGAGGCCATCGCGGATGCCCGCTCGGCGCTGGACCAGCTCGTGGCGGAGCAGCTGATCGAGGCGGAGCAGCAGCTGTCGCTGGCCCTGGACGACGCCCTGATTAGGCGGATCGAGGCCATCGAGGGCGAGCTGCGGGAGGTGGACAAGGCGCTGAAGATGGACGCCGCGGAGCGCAGCCGGCAGCTGCAGACGGTCAACCGGCGCCTCACCGAGGCGACCGCCGGGCGGGAGCGCGCCGAGAACCTCCTGGGCAGCATCCGGAACCTCCGCGACACCGCCTCCTGAGCCGGGGCTCACCACCCGTGCGTACTTTTTGTCGCTATAGCACAATGCCGCTTAGCTTGAGTTGATCTTGGTGGTTTAGGGCCGGGATGATCTTGGTGTGGTGGATGATGGCGTGGTGGCTGGTGCCCGGT
>NZ_JBWKKU010000069.1:0-51977 GCF_056431445.1 Saccharopolyspora sp. NPDC045941 | reverse complement strand
TGGTCGACAATCCAGCTACCAGGAGCTTCACTACTTTTCACGCACCGACACGCCACACCCACCCAACCTGCACAAACCAGGTTGAAAAAGCCTCAATGAAATCGAAGGTTCGATTTCAATGGAAATTGCGGGTTGTCCACAGTCGCCGGTGCGTCGTGACCCGACACACCGGGGGATGTGGACAACTTCCGCAATTTCAATGGAAATCAGAGGTTCGATTTCCATTGAAATTGCGTCAGACCGAGTCGGTGGCGTGGGCGGCGATGCCTCGGATGAGGATGTCGAGGCCGAACTCGAAGCGCTCGTCGCCTTCGCCGGACATCAGCGCCGGGAGGAGGGCGACGATCGTCGGGAACCGGTCCGCCGGGAGCTCCGCGAAGTACCGCCCGATCATCTCCATCCGCTCGCCCCGCTCCGCGTCGCTGAGGCCGAAGTCTGCGCTGCGCTCCATGGCGACCGCCGTGGCGAACAGGGCGAGGGTGTCGACGGAGAACGCCACCACGCGGTCGGAGAATCCGGCCGAGCGGAGGACGGCCATCATCGCCTCGGAGACGATCAGCGCGTTCGGCCCGGCCGGCGCCGGGGTGCGCATCACGACCTGCGCGATGCCCGGGTGCGCCGTGAGCACCTCGACCTGCTGGCGGATCAGGTCCTTGAGCGTCTCCTGCCACTTCTCCGGGTCGAGCTCCGGCACCCGGATCTCGCCGATCACGAGGTCGAGCATCAGTTCGTGCAGCTCGTCCTTGTTGCGGACGTAGGCGTAGAGCGAGGCCGCACCGGTGCCGAGCCGCTGCGCGACCTTCCGCATGCTCACGGCGTCCAGGCCTTCGCTGTCGAGCAGTTCGAGCGCGGTGCGCACGATCAGCTCCAGGCTCAGCGGCCGTTTCGCCGCCCGGTCGCGCACGGCGCGCTGCTGCCAGGGCGGAACCGGCAGGGACATCGTTCACCACTTTCTCGATCGGTGCTTCGAACACCGTACTTGACTCGAACACCGTTCGCGAGTAGAACATCGTTCGTAAGTTACGAACACTGTTCGCAAGAGGGGTCACCGATGTCCGAACGAACTCCAGTCCTGATCGTCGGCGCCGGGCTGTCCGGCCTGTCGACCGCCGTTTTCCTGGGCCTGCACGGCACGCCGTCGCTGGTGGTGGAGCGCCACCCGGGCACCTCCACCCACCCGAAGGCGCGAGGCCAGCAGAACCACGTGATGGAGGCGCTCCGCCTCGTCGGCCTCGAACCCGCCATGCTCGACGCGTCGCCCAAGAGCCAGGGATTCCTGCTGCGCATAGCGCAAAGCGCGAGCGGCCCGGTGTTCCGCGAGATCCTGCACGACACCTTCCTGTCGCTGGACCACCTGACGCCGGCGGGATCGGCCGACGCCAGCCAGGCGAGCGCGGAGCGCATCCTGGCCGAGCGCGCCCGCGAACTGGGCGCCGAGATCCGCTTCTCCACCCGGCTGGATTCCTTCGAGCAGGACGAGAACGGCGTCCGCGCGGTGCTCACCGACGCCACCGGAACCCGCGAGGTGCACGCCGACTACCTGGTCGCCGCCGACGGCCACCGCAGCCCGATCCGCGAGCGGCTCGGCATCGGCACCCACGGCCGGGGCACCCTCGGGCACTCGATCCACTGGCTGGTCCGCGCCGACCTGTCGGCCGTCGTCGGCGACCGCCTGGTCATGTACTACCTGCAGAACCCTGAGCTCTCCGGCGGCAACGGCGTGGTGGTCAGCACCGATCACCCGGACCAGTTCGTGGTCGGCGTCGGCTACGACCCGGCACACGAGGAGCCGGCGGACTTCACCGAGGAGCGCAGCCTGGCGCAGATCCGGCTGGCCACCGGCGTGCCCGAGCTCGACGTCGAGATCCTGGCGACGGACAGCACGGTGACGACCATGCAGGTGGCCGACCGGTTCAGCGCCGGCCGGGTGCACCTGGTCGGCGACGCCGCGCACACCATGCCGCCGCACGGCGGGATGGGCGGCAACACCGCCGTGATGGACGGCTTCTACCTGGCGTGGAAGCTCGCGGCGGTGCTCCGCGGCGAGGCCGGACCAGGACTGCTAGGCAGCCACGACGCGGAGCGGCGGCCGGTGGGCGAGCTGATCGCGGAGAACCAGTTCCGGAACGCCATCGTGCGCAACCGGCCCGACCTGGCCCGGGACGGCGACGCGCCGCCGATCGAGGACCCGGCCGTGCTGCTGTTCGGGTACCGGCACAACGGCGCGGTCGTCCGGGAACCCGGCGACGAGGGCGAGCTCCTGGAGGACGCGACCAGCCCGACGGGCCGCCCGGGGTCGCGCGCCCCCCACGTTCGACTGTCCACTTCGGACGAAGAGGTGTCCACGGTCGACCTGTTCGGCCGGGGTTTCGTACTGCTGACCGGATCGGAAGCGTGGGCCGGGGCCGCCGAGGAGGTCGCCACCGCGCTGGGGGTCCGGCTGGAACCGCAGCTGATCGGCGGCGAGGTGACCGGCGACTGGACCGGGCCGTACGGCGTCGGCGCGGACGGGGCGGTGCTGGTCCGCCCGGACCGCTTCATCGCCTGGCGCAGCCGGGGTCCCGGCACCGCCGCCGACCTGGAGAAGGCGCTTCGCACCATCCTCGACCGCTGAACTCCGCGCGGGTGTGCAGTTTCAATTGAAACTGCACACCCGCCGTTGGCTCGGAGCGTGGTGCGCGGCCAGCTCGCCGAGGAGTTTCCAGGTCCGGCGCTCGTCGGCCGCGGAACCGATCGCGGTCTGGGTGTAGATGAGCTCGGTCGCGCCCGCCTCGAAGTACGCGGCCACCTGCTTCGCGATCGACTCCTCGTCCCCGATCGCGACCAGGTCGGCGGGGTTGTCGATCCCCTCGCGGTCCAGCGCCGCGCGGTAGGACGGGATGGTCCCGTAGTAGGCCATGTTCGTCTCGGCGCGAGCCCGGGCGCCCGCCACGTCGGAGGTCACCACGCCGGAGACGATCACGGCGATCCTGGGCTCCGGCCGCCCGGCGGCTTCGGCGTAGCGGCGGATGGTGGGAACGGTGTACTCGGCCAGCGTCCGCGGCCCGGACAGGATCGGCAGCGCGCCGTCGGCGAGTTCGGCCGCGGCGCGCAGGGTCAGATCACCGGCCGCCGCCACCAGCACCGGCACTCGGGGCCGGGCTCCGGGCACGCTCGCGGGGAGCGTCGTCCTGGCGACCAGCGTTTCCCCGCTCAGGTCCACCGAGCCCGATTCGAGCAGCTCGCGCAACGCCGCGAGGTATTCGCGCAGGTGGCGAATCCTGGGATGCGGGGCGATCCCGTAGGTCTGCTCGACGAACGACTTGATCGACAACCCGACCCCGAGCGTGAAGCGTCCGTGACCGGCGGCCTGCGCCGTCTGGGCCTGCATCGAGAGGGCGATCGGGTGCCGCGGGTAGATCGGCACGACCGCGGTGCCGACGTCGATGCCCGGGACTTCGCGCGCGGCGAGCGCGGCCACCGTGATCGCGTCGTGGTCGAACCGCTGGGTGAACCAGGCCGACGTCAGCCCGGCAGTGGCGAGCTCTTTCACCTGGTCGATGAAGGCGTCCGCGGAGTTCGCCTCGCCGGAGAGCGAGGTGTGGTCGGTGGGCAGGGCTACGCCGATGCGCATTCTCGTACTCCAATCGGTTCCGGAGCAGAAAGATTAACTCAGTTAGAAAATTAACCGAGTTAGAGACCGTGCTAACCTCGATGACGTGGCAGAACGAGCCGGACTCCGGGAGCGGAAGAAGCAGCGGACCCGCACGGCGATCGCGGACGCGGCGATCGCGATGTTCCTCGAATCCGGTTTCGACGCGGTGTCCTGCGCCGACGTCGCCGCGCGGGCCGAGGTGTCGAAACCGACCCTGTTCAAGTACTTCCCGGCCAAGGAAGACCTGGTGCTGCACCGCATCGCCGACCACGAGGGCGAAGCGGCAGCCGTCGTCCGCGACCGGGCGGCGGGCGAAGACCCGCTGGCCGCGCTGCAGCGCCACTACTTGGCGGCGCTCGCCGCGCGCGATCCGATCACCGGCCTGAACGACAGCCCGGAAGTCCAGGGCCTCCACCGGTTGATCGACGACACGCCGAGCCTGTCGGCCCGCATGCTCGGTTTCGCCGAGAGGAGGGCCGAGGCATTGGCGGACGCGCTCGTCGAAGAAGGCGCGCCCGCGGGCATCGCGACCCGCATCGCGGCGCACCAAGTGGTCACGGCGCTCCGAGTGCTCGCCGAGGAGAACGTCCGCCAGGTCGCCGGCGGCCGCTCCCCCGACGAGCTCCACCCGGAGGCCGTCGCAGCCGCCGAGTGCGCCTTCGACATGCTGCGCACCGGCATCTGCGGCTCCGCGTCGTGAGCGGCTGTGGTCGTCATGGCGACCACAGCCGCTCACGACCTCTGAAGCTCACGGGTGCAGGACGACCTTGGTGTATCCCTCGATCCGCTGGTCGAACTTCCGGTAGGCGTCCGGGGCCTCCGTGAGGGACAGCTCGTGCGAGACGACGAAGCTGGGCTTGGCCCGGCCCGCGATGATCATGTCGCGCAGCTGCCGGTTGTAGCGCTTCACGTTGCACTGCCCGGTGCCGATGACCTGGCCCTTCTCGAACATCCGGCCGACCGAGACGAGCAGCATCCCCTTCTTCGCCTCCTCGTTGGGCCCGCCGGGATCGGACGGCACGTACAGGCCGGGCACGCCCAGGCGTCCGGTCGGGCGCACCGTCTCGATCAGCGAGTTCAGCACGATGGCCGGCTCCTCCTTCGAGCCGTCGCCCACCTGCGCCTGGTAGCCGACCGCGTCGACGCCCTTGTCGGTGCCCTCGCCGTCGGTCTGCTCCTTGATCATCTCGACCGGGTCGCCCGCGGAGAAGTCGATCGGGATCGCCCCGATCTCCTCCGCCTTGGCCAGCCGCTCCGGCACCCGGTCGACGCAGAACACCCGCGCCGCACCGCGCAGCAGCGCCGAGTAGGCGGCCATCAGCCCGACCGGTCCCGCCCCGTACACGACGACGCTCTCGCCCGGCGAGACCTGCGCGAGCTCGCAGCCGTGGTAGCCGGTCGGGAAGATGTCGGCCAGCAGCACGAAGTCGGCCTCGTGGCTGCCGTCGGCCGGCAGCTTCAGGCAGTTGAAGTCGGCGAACGGCACCCTCAGGTACTCGGCCTGCCCGCCGGTGTACGGCCCCATCGCGACGTAGCCGTAGGCGCCGCCGGCGAAGCCGGGGTTGACGGTCAGGCAGAAGCCGGTGTTGCCCGCCATGCAGTTCTTGCAGAAACCGCAGGCGACGTTGAACGGCATCACGACCCGGTCGCCGCGGTTCAGGCTGGCGACACCGGAGCCGGTCTCCTCGATGATGCCCATGTTCTCGTGACCGAACACGATGCCCGGTTCGGCGGCCGTCCGGCCCTCGTACATGTGCAGGTCGGAGCCGCAGATCGCGGTCGAGGTGATCCGCACGATCACGTCGTTGGGGTGCTGGATCGTCGGCCGGTCCACCTCGTTGATCGCGACCGAGAAGGGCTCCTGGTACACGACTGCCTTCATCGTTGACCACCTCCGAGTGGAAGACGCGCGAATTCCATCTGGCTGCCGACCAGGGATTACCCCGTTCGGGAAGCCCCAAGACACTGCCGGGCGTCACCCGAACGAGGGCCGTGCGGGGAGTTGCCGGACCAGGTCCGGTGGGCCCGAACGGCGGTAGTTGGCGCCCGTCCAGTTCCGGCAGGATGGGGGTCCGCCGCCGACGGACTGAAGGGAGTCGTTGTGCGGCGTCGTTCTTTTCTCCGTGCTGCCGTGATCGGTGGCGGCGTTGCCGCCTTCTCCGGCGGGTTGTGGACCGGGGCCGCCGTGGGCGGGCCGATCCGCCGGGTGGCCGAGGGCCCTTACGGGCCGCTACTTCCGGCCGATGACAACGGGATCGAACTGCCCGAAGGGTTCGCCAGCCGCATCATCGCGCGGTCCGGTGAGAGCGTCGAGGGCACGTCCTACACCTGGCACGACGCGCCCGACGGCGGCGCTTGCTTCGTCGACGGCGACGGCTGGATCTACGTGTCCAACTCCGAGATCGAGCCGGGCGGCGGCGTCGGCGCGGTCCGGTTCGACTCCGGCGGCGGCATCGCCGACGCCTACCGCATCCTGGACGACACGCGGCGCAACTGCGCCGGTGGGGCGACACCGTGGAACACCTGGCTCTCCTGCGAGGAAGTCGGCTACGGGTATGTGTTCGAGACCGACCCCTGGGGCGCGAAGGAAGCGGTGCGGCGGGACGCGATGGGCAAGTTCAACCACGAGGCCGCGGCCTGCGACCCGGCGCGCAAGGTCATCTACCTGACCGAGGACGAACCCGACGGCTGCTTCTACCGGTTCCGCCCGGACAACTGGGGCGACCTCGGTGCCGGTGGGCTGCTGGAAGTGCTGGTCGCCGGGCCGGAGACCGCGGGCAAGGCCACCTGGGCGGAGGTTCCCACGCCGATGCCCGACGACGGCGACACCCCGACCCGCGAGCAGGTCTCCGACGCGAAGCACTTCGACGGCGGCGAAGGCTGCTACTACGCCTCCGACAAGTGCTGGTTCACGGCCAAGGGCGAGAACCAGGTCTGGCAGTTCAACGCCGCCGACGACACCTTCGAACTCGCCTACGACGGCGGCGGCGAACTCGGCGGCGTCGACAACGTGACCGGCACTTCGTCCGGCGATCTCTACGTGGCCGAGGACGGCGACAACATGGAGATCTGCATCATCACGCCCGACGACGTGGTGGCGCCGGTGGTCCGGGTGAACGGCCAGGACGAATCCGAGCTGTGCGGGCCCGCGTTCAATCCGGCCGGTGACCGGCTGTACTTCTCCTCGCAGCGCGGCACATCAGGCTCCTCCTCCGGCGGCATCACCTACGAGATCACCGGCCCGTTCCGCCACTGACCCGCGGCCGGTCATCCCGCGGTCGGCGGGATGACCGGCCGGTGAGCCACAAGGTCGCGGATTTGCCCCCGAACAGCGGTAGTTGGCGCCCGATCGGTTCCGACACGATGGGGGTCCGCCGCCGACGGTCGTTGAAGGGAGTCGTTGTGCGGCGTCGTTCTTTTCTCCGTGCTGCCGTGATCGGTGGCGGTGTTGCGGCCTTCACCGGCGGGTTGTGGACCGGGGCCGCCGTGGGCGGGCCCGTCCGGCGGATCGCCGAAAGCCCTTACGGGCCACTGCTTCCCGCTGATGACAACGGGCTCGAACTGCCCAAGGGATTCACCAGCCGCGTCGTCGCGCACTCCAGCGACAAGGTGAAGGGCACCTCCTACACCTGGCACGACGCGCCCGACGGCGGCGCTTGCTTCGTCGACGGCGACGGCTGGATCTACGTGTCCAACTCCGAAGTCGAGCCGGGCGGCGGCGTCGGGGCGATCAAGTTCGACTCCGGCGGGAACGTCACCGACGCCTACCGGATCCTGGAGGACACGCGGCGCAACTGCTCGGGCGGCGCAACCCCTTGGAACACCTGGCTTTCCTGCGAAGAGGTCAGCTACGGGTACGTGTTCGAGACCGACCCCTGGGGCGTCAAGGAGGCGGTGCGGCGGGATGCGATGGGTAGCTTCAACCACGAGGCTGCGGCCTGCGACCCGGCCCGGAAGGTGATCTACCTGACCGAGGACGAGCCGGACGGCTGCTTCTACCGGTTCCGGCCGACCAACTGGGGCGACCTGGGCGCGGGCGGGTTGCTGGAGGTCTTGGTCGCCGGGGATGGGACGTCGGGCAAGGCGTCGTGGGTGGAGGTTCCGGAGCCGACGCCTTCCGAAGGTGACACCCCGACGCGCGAACAGGTCACCGATGCGAAGCACTTCGACGGCGGCGAGGGCTGCTACTACGCCGCCGACAGGTGCTGGTTCACCACCACGGGCGACAGCCGGGTGTGGCAGTTCAACGTCGCCGACGACACCTTCGGGCTCGCCTACGACGGCGGCGGCAGCCTGGGCGCCGTCGACAACCTCACCGGCAGCTCCTTCGGCGACCTGTACGTCGCCGAAGACGGCGACAACCTGGAGATCTGCATCATCACCCCGGACGACGTGGTGGCCCCGATGCTGCGGATGACCGGCCAGGATTCGTCCAGCCTGACCGGCCCGGCGTTCAACCCGGCCGGCGACCGGATGTACTTCTCCTCGCAGTACGGCCCGTCCGGCGAGTTCTCCGACGGCTACACCTACGAGATCAGCGGCCCCTTCCGGCACTAGGTGTCCGTGAGTGGTTTGGGGCGCTATAGCACCCCAAACCACTCACGGACCCTGGCCAGCGGAAACCTGGCCCCAGCCAGATGTCGATGGGCAGCTGGGGGTGCTCGTCGATGTCCCACCAGAGCCGGTGGCGGCCGACGTACTCCGCCACCGGCTCCTCCGGCCACCGGATCTCCTCCTCCGGCGGATCGTCCGCAGTTTCAATGGGATTCGTGGGGTCATGGGCATGGTTCACGGTTCCGGGGAGACTCGCCGGGCCGTGAGGCTCGTCCGCAACTTCAATGGAAATTGCGGGGATTCGCGGGCTCGCGATGCGGGCGGTGCGTTCGGCTTCCAGCGCCTCGCTGAGCTGCCACACCATCACCGCGCCCGGCCCGGCACCGGCGTGCTGGCCGGTGCCGCCGCGTATCGGCATCACCGCGAGAGCTCCTGCCACGACGGCGAAAGCTCCGAGCACCGCGAGGTATCCGACCGGATTCTGGATCAGATTCAGGAGAATCACGACGCATTCTCCTCGCCGGCTTGCGCATCGCGGCGGGATCGCGCTTCGTCCCAACAGGATTCGCAGGTGGGTGCGAGCCATTCGACCTCGGTGGGCTCGCCGACGGTCAAGGCCATCCCGCACAGGGTTTCCCGCCATTGACCGGGCTGCGGCGGCCGGTCCGGGTACAGGCCGTGCCGGATGCCGCCGAAAGGCCGCCAGTAGGCGACCAAGCCCCGCTGCTGGAACAGCTCGAACACGTTGCCTCCCAACCGTTGCCGGAGAGGCGGTGGCCCCGGCCCGGGGTCGGGGAGGGGGCGAGACCGGAGCCACCATCGAACAGTAACAGTCCGTATTGCTATCGTTACCGCCTGTCTCGACCGTATGGCACGCCTTGTTAATTACATAGCTGCATCAACCAAACGAGTTTGATCTCGTGCGTAGGGAACGCACAGAAGGAGCAACATGGCACCGGTCTCCCCAACCGTTGCGGCGTGGTCACTCGGCCTGCGAGTGCGCGACAAGCGAGAAGAAGCCGGACTCAGCGGTGCTGTCGCCGCGAAGAAGATCGGCATCGCAGCGGCGTATCTGTCCGACGTCGAGCGCGGGAAGAAGAACCTCTCGGCGGACCGGCTGGAGATCTTGCTCAGCGTCTACGAGTTCCCTGCAGACGAGGCGGAAGAGATCCGTAGCCTGCGCGAACAAGCGACGCGTCGCGGCTGGTGGAACAAGTACACCGCGATCTTCAACACCGACATGCTCCGGTTCTTCGGCTTCGAACACGGAGCCGAGAGCCTGCACACCTACGACAGCGACTTGATCAATGGGTTGCTTCAGACGGAAGCCTATGCGCGCGCTATCACCGAGGCCGGTAGCCCGAACGTTCGGCTCGCAGAAGTCGATCGACGCGTCAACGCAAGGCTCACCCGTCAACAGCGCCTTACCAGCGATTCGCCGCTCCAGTTCGTCTCAATCATGAGCGAAGCCGCGCTGTACCAGCAGATCGGCGGACCAGAGGTTCTTGCAGAACAGCTAAAGGATCTGGAGAAATCGATCGAGACCCTATGGGAAACGCTCGTCTTGCGGGTCGTCCCGTTCGAAGCCACCGGACACCACGCGATGGGCGGATCGAGCTTCTACTTGATGACGTTTCCAAGTGGCCAGCTGCCAACCCTCTTGTGGCAAGAAACCGTGACGTCCACACAGCTGATCTTCGATCCGATCACAGTTCGCGAGTACAGCCTGGCGCACACCGAGGCCACGAAGTGCGCCCTCAGCAGGGAAGACACCTTGAAGCGAATCCGCGATGCCTACAAGCGCTTGTGACAGCACCGTAAGGTGACTGCATGCAGCACGATCGGTCATCTGTCTTAGCGCGAGCAGACTGGCGCAAGTCCAGTCGCAGCGCGAACAACTCGTCATGCGTCGAGGTGGCGGTGACTCCGGGAGTGGTCGGGGTCCGCGACACCAAGGACCGCACCGGCGGCACCCTCACCTTCAGCCGGGTCCAGTGGGCCGGGTTTCTCTCCGCGCTGCGGCAGAGCGCCTGATCAGATGTCGTGAGTGTTGAAGCCGGTAAGAACCGGCTTCAACACTCACGACCGTGCCTGGACACCGTCCGCACACGACAACGGCAGCCGCGAGCTGCGGCGATCACCGACCGCCGGGCTTGCGCCACAGCAGGGAATGACGCCAGAAAAGATGGCGTCGCACCTGGGCCCCGGGGAGGATTTCCCCCGCCGCGTCGCGAATTTCGGCGAAGGTCGCATTCGCATCCTGGACCGGCATGCCTTCGTCGTGCGGTTTACCCGCGCGGCCGCGCGTGGCCAGGTACGCGCCGACGGCGGCGTTCGCGGGGAAGCTGGCTGCCGCCATGGCGAAGTCGGCCGCGGACTCCTCCCGGTAGAGACCGATGACGGCGAGGACTCCGCCGGGACGGAGCAGCGAAGCGAGCCGGGCCAGGCCGGGGCGCAGCGGCATGTGGTGCAGGCTCGACACGGCCGTCACCGCGTCGTAGCCCTCGGGATGCAGGTCGGCATCCAGCACGTCGCCGCGCAGCCACCGCACGTTCGTCGCGGACGTCCTGGCCGATGCCTGGTCGATCATCTCAGCCGAAACGTCCAGGCCGTCAACGAAGTCCGCGCGCTCGACGAGCCGTCGGACCAATGCGCCGGTCCCGCACCCGACGTCGAGCACCCGCGAACACCGCTGCGGGACCTGCCGCAACAACCACGGGTGGAAGTGCGCGTTGTGATCCCACAACAACGCCCGAGGCAACTGAAACAACGAAACCTCCCCATCTGGTTGCCCCGCCAAGAGTGCGACGCCCTCGACCACGCTACTCGGCTTAGGGCGCCGGGAAACTCGTGAGCGGTAATGGTCGCTGGCACGACCCCCACCGCTCACGAGTGGAAATGCGTCAGATCAGGCAGCGTGGACCGGACGGACGGACGGGCCGCCCGCCGAAGTCGCGGCCACCGGCGGTTCCGTCGGGTAGACGGCCTCGCAATGCGTGCCCGGGGCCGGGGTTTCCAGCGTCGTCAGGTACTTCTCGACGTGGCCCGCGATGCAGTCGTTGCGGTAGTACTGGCCGTGGCCGATGCCGTCGTGCTCCAGCAGGACCGAGTTGTCGATCTGGTCCGCCACCGCGAGGTTCCAGGCCGTCGGCGTCGCCACGTCGTACTTGCCCTTCACGATCAGGATCGGCGGCGCGCCGTTGATCGACAGCTCGTGCTGCGGGTTGCTGACCTCCGCGGGCCAGCCCAGGCACGACGTCACGTCGCTCCAGAACGGCGACAGCTTGGTGTGCGGCGCGACCTTCTCCGCCTGCTCCCGGTAGCGCTGCAGCTCCGCGAAGTCGCGGACCTTCCAGCTCCAGTCATCGCACCAAATGGCCTGGTAGGAGTTCTGCACCAGCTCCGCCGGCGCGGCCAGCGCGCTGACCGCCGGGTTGCCTTCGGACAGCGCCTTCATCCGGTCCGCCAGCCCGTACCAATACTCCTCCGGCCGGTACATGGCGTTCATCAGCTCGCTGCGCAGCGAGCTCGCGCTCAGCGCGGTGCCGGTCGCCGGGTCCATCAGGGTTCCGGCTTCGGCCTTGGCGTGCACGCCATCCCACATCGCGCGGACGTCTTGGCCGTACAGCGAGCAGTTCGCGGTCCGCTCGCACCAGTCGGCGAAGGTGTTGAACGAGCCTTCCAGGTCTTCGCTGGCCGTTTCGATGTACCGGCCGCCGGACTTCATGCTGTGGTCCATGTTCGAGTCGATCGTCATCGCCCGGACCCGGTTCGGGAACAGCTCCGCGTACTGCTGCCCGACCTGCGTGCCGTACGACGCGCCGTAGAAGCTCAGCTGCTCCTCGCCGAGCGCGGCGCGGATGGCGTCCAGGTCGCGGATGGCGCTGGTGGTGTCGACGAAGTCGAACACCGGCCCGGTGTTCTTGCGGCAGTCCTCACCCAGCTTCGCGTTGTACGCCAGCAGGTCCTGGTAATCCTGCTCGTTCGCAGGGAAGTCCTTGGGTGCTTGTGCGAGCAGGTCGCTGCTGCACCGGACCTCGTTGCTGCGCTTCACGCCGCGCTGGTCCCAGCTGACGATGTCGAACCGCTTGCGCAGCTCGCCGTCCTGCAGCTTGTTCGCGCCTTCGATGTAGCTGTCGATGCCGGAACCGCCCGGACCGCCCGGTGCCACGAACAGGACGCCGATCCGGTTCTGCGGCTCGGTCGCGGCCAACCGGCCGATCACGATGTTCGTCTTCGCGCCGTCCGGGTTGTTCCAGTCGATCGGCACCTCGACGGTGGTGCACTCCCCCTGCCGGTCGCCACATGGTTCCCAGGTGGGACCGGTCGGCCCCGCGAACGCGGTTTGCGCGCCGGCGAGGGACGAGAGCATGAGCGCGGCCGATGCCGCGACTAGTAACGGGCGTTTGAGCACAGGTTCTCCTCGTGATGAACCGTTGAACGATCACGAGCCTAGGCGCGCTTGATCACCCGAACGGACGCATTCGGAGCAAAAAGCGGATTCCTGCGCGATTTTTCGCTATTCCGCGACGTAGAGGTCGGGGTTGTCGGAGAGCGCGGCTACCATCGCGGCGCGCGAGCCGACGTCGAGCTTGGTGAAGATTCGTCTCATGTGGGCGGAAACCGTGTACAGGCTGATCTCCAGCACCGCCGCGATCGACCGGTTGGTGTAGCCGAGCCCCACCATCCGCGCGATCTCGCGCTCGCGCGGGCTGAGCACCTCGTCGACCTTCGGCGCGACCGGCACGAGCAGGCACCGCATGCCGAGTTCCGTCATGTCGAGCAAGGGTTTCCGGGCCACCCGGTGCGGTCCGGCGAGCTCGCCGACCCGGCGCACCAGGGCCTGCACCAGGTGCTGCACCAGCTCGTCCGAGCCGAGGTCGACGGCGCGGTCTCGCCACGGCGGTTCCGGCTCGGGAAGTCCTCTGCGGGCGTGCGGAACGGATGTGGCGATCGAGTCGTTCGGCATGTACCGGCCTCCCCAGTCCCGGGTGCGGATCGGCGGTTCGCGCCACCCCCGCCAACGGCCCGCTTCCCCCTTCGCGAGCCGGTCACGGCCTCCGCCGCGGCGCATACCAGCAAAACCAACATCGTCTGTTCGCGCATCGTCGATTCGTGTGACACCCGGATCATCTAGGGCGGACAGCTGGCACATGAACGTGTGACTACCACCCGAATGCCGGTTGCCCTGGACTGTTCGCACGCGCTCACCGATGGCCGGCTTGACGAAAGAGCCGCCGGACGCGGTGCAGGACAGGAGGATCCGCCATGAGTCGCTACCGGGCCGTCGACGGCGAGCTGGAGGACGAGCTGGCCGGCGAACTGGAGGACGAGTTCGAGTTCGAGGACGAGCTCGAAGGCCTCGTCCGGGAGCTGGAGGACGAGGACGAGTTCGAGGACGAGGACTTCTACGAGTTCGAAGACGAAGACGAGGATGAGGACGAACTCGAGGCCGAGCTGGAGGACGAGTTCGACGCCGAGTTCGAGGACGAGCTCGAAGCCCTGGTCCAAGAGCTGGAGGACGAGCTCGAAGACGAGGACGAGTACGAGGACGAAGACGAGTACGAGGAGGAGTTCGAGGCGCTCGTCCGCGAGCTGGAGGACGAGTTCGAGTTCGAGGCGGAATACGAGGACGAGGGCTTTTCCAACCCGGCGCGCCGGGTCTACCCCGACGCCGAGCTGATGGCCAACCTCGCGTTCCAGGCCGAGCAGGCGGAGACCGAGGACGAGGTCGAGGGTTTCCTCGCCCCGCTGATCGGCCTGGCCGCGCGCGGGCTGCCCAAGCTGGCACCGGTGATCCGCAAGGCGGCGCCGATACTGCGGCGTGGCATCGGCAAGATCGGCCGGAGGCTCTGGAAGGGCAAGGGCCGGCGCAAGATCCGCAAGATGCCGTTGCTGGTCAAGAAGGCCGCGCAGCGGCTCAAGCGCAAGTCCAGGCCCCAGACCGGCCCCAAGAAGAAGTACACCGGGACGCACCGGCGCACGAAGAACGCCACCGTCAACCGCCGCCGGAAGAACACCACGCGCCGCAGCGGCGTCCAGCGCAAGCGGCGTCGAGCCCAGAGCCACCGCATCAAGCCCCGGCGGACCCCCGGACGTCCCAAGCGGTACACCGGGAAGCGGCGGAAGCAGGGCCCGCTCTCGATCGTGCCCGGCGCGGTGTCCAGCGCGCTCCTCGGCAGCATCGGCAGCTTGGCGGCCAGGGGGATCGGCGACTTCGCGAGCAGCCTCTTCGAATACCCCGAAGACGAGCCCCGCATGCGTCCGCCCCGGCGGAACGGCTACCGACCCGGGAGCGATCGGCGCAGGGCGCAGCTGATCGCAGCCGCACGCCGCGATGTGCAGGGCGGCAGAACCAATGGGCACCGCGGCTGAGCTGCGGCCGGCCGCGTCTCGCTCGCGGCCGGCGCCGCAGCGGACATCCGCGTCGAACCGGGAACTCCGCCACTGGGTGCGCACCCAGGCGACGAACGTGGAGCGGCATCTCGACGCGCTGCGCCCGTTCAGCTGGACGGAGTTCGGCGATCCGGCGACCGGGCCGAGCCGCGCTCACCTGGTCGCGGTCAACGACACCATGAACACGCTGCGCGGATCACTCAACTCGGCGACCCGGGACGCCCACCGCGCCGCCGAGGCCGCGTTCGCGCACCCGAGCCCGCAACGGCTGCAGGAGGTGCTGCGCACGAAGACGCGGGCGCAGCGCTGGGTGAAGGAGACCGAGCGGATCTGGGACTTCTACCTGGAGCTGTTCAACCAGCGGCAGAGCCGGTTCGCGCCGTGGCTGGTGGCGGCCGACCGCATAGCCCTGGACTGCTACCAGTACGCCTACCTGGGGATCGGGCGCTGGCGCTCGATCCCGACACCGCCGCCGTTCTGCTACCTGGAACCCAGCCACGGCCCGGCGACGTCGCGGCGCGGCATCCCGCTGCGGCGGATCAGCAACCGGGTCAACCCGTTCCCGCTGATCCAGCTGCCGTTCCACCGGCTGGTCAACCCGTGGACGCTCGGCGCGGTGCTGCACGAGGTCAGCCACAACCTGCAGAACGACCTCGGGCTGGCGCGGGCGATCCCGCTGCAGGTCGCGGCGCGGCTCACCGAGACCGGGGTGCCGAAGGCGGTGGTGTCGATCTGGGTGCGGTGGAACCGGGAGACCTTCGCCGACATGTCCGCGCTGCTGCTGGGCGGCCCGGAGATCGTGGGATCGCTGTTCGACGTGATCGGCCGGACGCCGGCGAAGTCGATGCGGTTCGCCCGCCGGGCCGTGCACCCGGTGCCCTACCTGCGGGGAAAGCTGTCCACCGAGTTGCTGCGGCGGATGGGTTTCCCGCGCCGCGCCGAGGAGTACGAGCGCGCCTGGCACGCCCTGTACCCGCGGCCGAAGCTCATCGACGCGCCGCCGGCGCTGCTGGCGACCGCGGACCGGGCGATCCCGGCGGTGGTGGACGCGATGTGCTTCACCTCGTTCCCGTCGCTGGGCAACCGGAGCCTGGCGAAGGTGGAGCGGTTCGAGCCCAAGGAGCAGTGGATGATCGAGGAAGCCGCCGGGCGGCTGGCCGACGGCGTGTCGCCCGGCGTGGTGCCGGAGCGGTTCCTGATCGGCGCCGTCCGTTACGCGCTCGGACAGCGGATGGCACCGCCGCAGCGGCTGGTGCGGTTCTTCATGGAAGAACTGGGGAGGCGAGCGCGGTGACCTTGCGCGACGAATTCCCGGTGCTGGCGCGGGAACTCCGGCAACTCGCGGCCGCGTGGCGGGCGCTGGAGTTCAGCGTGATCGAGGACCGCCCCAGCGGCGAGAGCCCAGCCATGTCGGACCGGCTCGCCGAGGTCGTCACCGACGGCAGCGCCGAGCTGCAACCGGCGCTGGTCGCGGTCCGCGGCCGGCCGGACGGCGAGGCCCTGCACACCACGGCGTTGGCGCTGCGGCAGACGCAGCGGCGGCTCGACGACGAGTTCCGGTGCCACCACGCGGCCGCCGAGCTCATGCGCGCCGTGCGCGGGCGAGGCCCGCAGTGGCTCGGTTGGGCGCACAGCATCCGGTCCGGTGTGGACGGATGCGTGGATTCGTTGCGCAGCACGGAGAACACCATGTTGCGGTGCTGGCGCGAGGCAGCCGAACTCGCGGTGCGGTTCGGCATCGAGGGGAACTGCGAGGGCAGGCGATGACCATCTACGACGACCGCGTCAACGGAGGCGGGGGCGGTGTCAATGGGGATCGGGGCGCCCAGCTGCCGCCAGCCCACGATATCGACAGCGCGTATCCGCTGGTCACCCGGCACGAATCGCCGTGCTGCGAGCGTCCCGGCGACATCGCGAGCAAGGCGATCAGCGACGTGCTCGGGTGGAAGTGGCGCAACGGCGACACCAAGGGCTTCGCCGCCGCGCTGACCGGGAGCTTCGAGCTCAAGCGCGTCGAGGGGCACACCGAGGCGAACTGGACGCCGCGCGGCTACGCCATCCAGGCCGACCTGGGCGCGGTCACCGGCGGGCAGGCGTCGCTGGCCGCGCGGGCGCGCAGCGCGATCAAGGACGCGACCGCGCTGCTCGACTCGCTGAAGCCGCTGCGGCCGGGCGTGGATCCGGAGAACGGCGAGGGCTTCCGCAGCCTGGTGCGCCACGAGCTGGAGGAGATCCGCAAGGAGCTGGAGAGCCCGCTGCTGCGGGTGCCGCGCGTGGACCAGCTCTTCTTGCTGCTGCTGGGGAATCCGCGGTGGACCCGGACCTGGTGCGCGGGCACCTCGGCGAGCTGCGCGACGAGTTCGGGCTGATCGGCGGGCTGGTCAACACCATCGAAGAGGAGCGGATCCAGACCTCGTTCATCACGCTGGTCGACTGGGTGCTGTCGCTGTACCGCGGCTGGCTGGACGCCCGCGGCCGGATCGACCCGTTCGCGCAGCCGGAAACCGGGCGTGCGCCGTTCTTCGGCCCGGCCGTCGTGGCGCTGTCGCAGCTGATGTCGGCCGCCGCGGTGCAGACCGAGGAACTGGTCGCGGCGCTGAGCTCGGTGAGCATTCACCGCGGCGACCGCGAGGTGCTGCGCATCCCCGATCCGGACGGCGGCTCGATGTCGCTCGGCGGGTTGTTGCGCTGGACGTACGAGTTCACCTGCTTCGAGGGCCGCAAGCTGATCGAGGTCGCGGGCAAGGACGGCGTGGACAGCGCGTTCCTGCAGGTCGCGGAGCGGCTGGAGCGGCTCGTCGGCAACCTGCCGCGGCGCGGCGACGGCGACGAGCAGGACGTGCCGGGCAACTACCGGGCGACGCTGCCGCCGGGATTCTTCAGCTCCCGGGTGCAGCGCGCGGTCGACGAGCTGCACGACCACCTGCAGGAGATCGTGCGCGTCGCGCGGCCGATCCGGCACGGCGCGAAACCGGCCGACCCGCCGGGACCGCCGGCCGTCTCCGGGCCAAAGCCGCCGGATCCGCCCGAGCCGCCGCCACCCGGGCCGTTCCCGCCCGGCACGGCACCCGCGACGGGAGCCCCGGAACCCGCTGCCCCGGTCGAGGCGTCGCCCGACCTCGCAGCCAAGCGGCGCAGCCCGCGCAAGCGTCCCGAGCCCAAGCCCGCCCCACGGCCGGAATAGCGGCCCGCCCGCGCCCCGCACGGAGGAATGATGGCCACCGAAAAGCAATACCGGGAACTGTTCGACCGGGTCGCCGCGCTGCGCAGACAGGTCGCCGGCAACCTGTCGAACGAGCTGGGCAGCGACCCGCAGGTCGGCGAGGCGATCCTGAAGCAGATCGACGACATGCTCTTCGCCCTCGAGGTCGAGGCGAAGAACGAGCCGAAGCCGCCCGACGGCGGCCTCGCGCAGCTGGTCGGCATCGGCGGCGAGGCGGCCGACGACCTCGGCGCGACCCGCATGCCGCACGGCGTCGAGGCCTACGACGAGACCATCGCGTCCGAACGCATCCTCGCCGTCGCCGACCTGTACTACCTGTACCAGCACGAGCGGATCGGCGTGCCGCGCGTCGTGCAGAAGCTGCGGGAGCTGTTCGAGCGCGGCGCGATCCGGCTCTCCGACGGGCCGGGCGCGTTCGGGCTGTACCGGTTCGACCGGCGCGACGTGCTCCGCTACACCAAGCGCGACCGGATCAACGCCTACCGGCGGGTGCTCGGCTACGGGCGCGGGCTGGGCTCGGCGAACTCCCGGCCGAACACCGATTTCCACCGGCTGTTCACGCAGTTCAGCAACCAGGTCGCACTGTTCTGGCGGGACAAGCGGATTTCCGACGTCATCCGGGAACGGGCCCACGACATGGCCTTCGGCAGCATGGCCGTGGTGCGGCGCAGCGGGCTGGACCTGCGCAACAACCTGAAGTTCACGTCCTACGGCCACCTGAACGTGCTGCGGGTCGAGGTCATGCAGCTGATGGACGAGTGCTTCCGCATCCTCAACTCCGAGGACGTCAAGGACCTCTTCGGCGCGTCCAACGCCTGGGACGTGGTGGACGAGGTGCTGATCCGCTACTTCGACGAGAAGCTGGTCACCTCGCCGCGGCAGCGGATGGCGGTGACCGGGCGGAACGTGCTGCGCTGGCTGGCGGCGCCGCACATCCTGGAGACGACCCGCTCCGAGTTCGAGGCGCTGCTGCTGGAGGTCGCGGAGCCGGCGGAGGAGTGGATCACCTCGGCGGAGTCGCTGCGGCTGGCCGACCGCACGGGATCCAAGCAACTGCTCCCGTGGGACCGCCAACAACCGGCGGGAGTAGCGGCACCGTCCCGTGGGGAGCGCCCGGTGTCCCCGGCTCGGAACCGCCAACCGGCCCTGGCCCGGCGAGCCCGCCTCAACGGCCACCACAGGTGACCGAGCCCGGACCAGGCCCTGCGACAACGCCTCCCCCCGCCATCTCACCTCGGTGCCGGGGAGGGGCAGTTTCAATTGAAACCTACGGATCGTCGGCGTGTCGGACATCAACACGCCGGTACCTGTGGACAACTCCCGCAATTTCAATGGAAATTGGACCTCCGATTTCCATTGAAATTGCGCGTCGGAACCCAGCGCTGTGATCCACCGCACCTCGGGTTGACCTTCCAACCGATGTCAAGCCATAGCGTCGTTTCCAAGCCTGGACGGGGCGGCCGGCGAAACCGCCGCCACGTCCACCCGATCCCGCGATCCTTGGAGCGACCCGTGAACTCTTTCGTCGTGCACCGCAACGGCCGGCCGGCCAACGCAGGGGAGCTGACGCCGCTGGCGTTCGCAGGCTTCGCCCACATGACCGCCATGCAGGTCCGCGGGGGCGGGGTGCGGGGCCTCGACCTGCACCTGGAGCGGCTGCGGACGGCCTCGCTGACGATGTTCGGCCAGGCGCTGCCCGATGATCAGGTGCGGTCCTACCTGCGTGCGGCCCTGGAGGGCGGCCCGCCCGACCTCTCGCTGCTCGCCACCGTCTATTCGTCGGCGGGCGAGTTCACCGTGGCCGGTCCCGACGCGACGCCCGAGGTCCTGATCCGCACCTCCCCGGCCACCGACGGCCCCGCGGGCCCGCTGACGCTGGCGACGGTCGAGCACGAACGGGAACTCCCGGAGGTGAAGCACGTGGGCGAGGTGGCCAAGACCTACTACCTGCGGCAGGCCGTGGAACGGGGCTTCGACGACGCGGCCTTCGTCGACCGCCGGGGCCGGCTCAGCGAGGCGTCGATCTGGAACCTGGCCTTCTGGGACGGCGAGGCGGTGGTGTGGCCCGAGGCGAAGATGCTGGGCGGGACCACGATGGGCATCGTCCGCAGGCAGCTGGAACGCCTCGGCGTCCCCCAGCGCACGGCGGAGATCAGGCCCGCCGACCTGCCGGAGCTGTCCGGGGCGGTGGTCATGAACTCCTGGACGCCGGGTGTCGCGGTGCACGGGATCGACTCCATGCCGATGCCCGAAGCACCGGGCTTCCTGGAGCTGCTGCACCGCGTCTACCAGGCCGAACCGCTCGTCACGCCGTGAGCCGCCGGCTCAGGACTGCGCCAGGTAACCGGCGAGGTTGCTGCGGTTGCGCTGCAGTTCGGCGATCCGCTCCTCGGCGATCGCCAGCTCGCGGTCCATGATGGCCCGCACGTCCACGCACCATTCGAACTCCGGCAGTTCGCCGTGGACGCACGGCAGCACCGCGCGGATCACCTCGGTGGACAACCCCGCATCCAGCAGCGCGCGGATCTGCCGCACGACGACCACCGATTCCTCGTCGTACTCGCGGTAGCCGTTCGAACCACGCCGGGCCTCCAGCAGTCCCTGCGCCTCGTAGTACCGCAGCAACCGCGCGCTGACGCCGCTGACCCGCGCCAGCTCCCCGATCAGCATGTCCCCACCTCGCCTGCACTCGACCTGCCACCCCAGTAAACCCGATGCGCCGCCCTGACCCGCTTCGACGGCCACCGCGGGTAGCCGCCAGCGCGCTCGTTCCGCCGGTCAAAGCCCGTGAGTGCTTTTGGTCGCCACAGCAACCAAAAGTGCTCACGACGAAGTCCACCTGCGAACCGTGAGTCGTGAGTGTTTTGGAGCGCCATGGCACTCCGAAGCACTGGCGGCGCCGTCGAAGTCCGTGGATGCCGACAATTCCTCCCACACTCGGGTTTCGCGGGCCGCGGCGTCCCGTCCGGCCTTGACCAGCTCCAACGCATCGCCGCCCAGCAGGAGCCGCGCCGGCGGCTGCTCTGCCGCCACGATCTCCAGGAGAGCGGCCGCCTTGGCCGGGTCACCCGGCTGATGCCCGCTGCCGTCGATGCGCTACTCCCTCAGGCCGCCCGCCGACGCGGACCAGCGCCGGATCGTCCACGCCGCCGCCGAGAACAGCCCGTCCGAAGGAGCCCTCCGGCTCCTGGCCTCCCCGGACCGAGCAGGCCGAAACCACCGGGTGACCGGGGCCAGGCCGTATCCGCGTCGGTTGGCGTGATCATTCCAGTCGCGGCGAGGGCTCGGGCCCAGCGCTTAGACTCCGGGCATGGCACAGTCGCCGCCCTTGTCCAAGCTCACCGCGTCCGAGCTCGCCGACGCCGTCCGGGACGACCGGTCCTTGCGCCGGTTCCTGCACGGCCTGCCCGGCGTCGACCAGGTCGGGTTGGAGCAGCGGGCCGCCGGCCTCGCGACGCGGAGCATCAAGAAGGCCGCGAAGCGCTGGGCGATCGACACCGCGATCTCGATGATCGACCTGACGACGCTGGAAGGCGCCGACACCGACGGCAAGGTCCGCGCGTTGTGCGCCAAGGCCCGCCACCCCGACCCGGAACGACCGGACACGCCGCAGGTCGCGGCGGTCTGCGTCTACTCCGACATGGCCGCCACCGCGGTCCGGGCCCTCGACGGCACCGGCGTCCAGGTGGCCTCGGTGGCGACGGCGTTCCCGTCCGGCCGCTCCGCGCTCTCGGTGAAGCTCGCCGACGTGGAGTACGCGGTGGCCGCGGGCGCCGACGAGATCGACATGGTGATCGACCGCGGCGCCTTCCTCGCCGGCCGCTACGGGCAGGTCTTCGAGGAGATCCAGGCGGTCAAGGCGGCTTGCGGCGATGCGCACCTGAAGGTCATCCTGGAGACCGGCGAACTCGCCACCTACGACAACGTGCGCCGCGCGTCCTGGCTCGCGCTGCTCGCGGGCGGCGACTTCATCAAGACCTCCACGGGGAAGGTCCCCCAGGCCGCGACGCTGCCGTTGACGCACCTGATGCTCCAGGCGGTCCGCGACTGGCGGGATTCCACCGGCGAGCTGCGCGGCGTCAAACCAGCGGGCGGCATCCGCAACACCAAGGACGCGATCCGCTACCTGGTGGCCGTGCACGAGGTGGCGGGCCTGGAGTGGCTCACCCCGAAACTGTTCCGATTCGGTGCGTCCAGCCTGCTCAACGACCTGTTGATGCAGCGGCGCACCCAGCTCGACGGCCACTACAGCGGCCCCGATTACGTGGCGGTGGACTGATGATCGATAGCCCGTGGGAGTACGCACCCGCGCCGGAGTCGCGGGAGATCGCAAACCTCAAGCCCAGCTACCGGATGTTCGTCGACGGTGAGTTCGCCGACGGCGGCGGCGAGCCGCTGAAGAGCATCAACCCGGCCACCGAGGAACTGCTGGCCGAGGTATCCAGCGCCTCGGTGTCCGATGTGGACACCGCGGTCCGGGCGGCGCGACGGGCCTTCGAGGACACCTGGTCGACGATGCCGGGCCGGGAGCGCGCGAAGTACCTGTTCCGCATCGCCCGGCTGATCCAGGAACGCGCCCGCGAGCTCGCGGTGCTGGAATCGCTGGACAACGGCAAGCCGATCAAGGAGTCGCGAGACGCCGACATCCCGACCGCGGCCGCGCACTTCTTCCACCACGCCGGCTGGGCCGACAAGCTCGGCTACGCCGGTTACGGCCCCGACCCGCGGCCGCTCGGCGTCGCCGGCCAGGTCATCCCGTGGAACTTCCCGCTGCTCATGCTGGCCTGGAAGATCGCCCCGGCGCTGGCCTGTGGCAACACCGTGGTGCTCAAGCCCGCGGAGACCACGCCGCTGACGGCCCTGGTGTTCGCCGAGATCTGCCAGCAGGCCGGGCTCCCGCCGGGCGTGGTGAACATCCTGCCGGGTGCCGGTGACATCGGCGCCGCGCTGGTCACGCATCCCGGCGTCGACAAGGTCGCGTTCACCGGCTCCACCGAGGTCGGCAAGCAGATCCAGCGCAGCGTGGCCGGCTCCGGCAAGAAGCTGACGCTGGAGCTCGGCGGCAAGGCCGCGAACATCGTCTTCGACGACGCGCCGCTGGACCAGGCCGTCGAGGGCATCGTGAACGGGATCTTCTTCAACCAGGGCCACGTCTGCTGCGCGGGCTCCCGGCTGCTGGTGCAGGAGTCGATCGCCGACGAGCTGCTCGAAAAGCTGCGGATCCGGGTGCGGACGCTTCGGGTGGGCGATCCGCTGGACAAGAACACCGACGTCGGCGCGATCAACTCCGCCGAGCAGCTGGGCAAGATCACCGAGCTGGCCGCCAGCGGCGACGCCGAGGGCGCCGAGCGCTGGACCAGCCCGTGCCCGCTGCCGGAGAAGGGATTCTTCTTCTCCCCCACGGTCTTCTCCGGCGTCCACCAATCGATGCGGATCGCGCGCGAGGAGATCTTCGGGCCGGTGCTCTCGGTGCTGACCTTCCGCACCCCGGCGGAGGCCATCGCCAAGGCCAACAACACGCCGTACGGCCTGTCGGCCGGGATCTGGACCGAGAAGGGCTCGCGGATCCTGTGGGCGGCGCAGCAGCTGCGGGCCGGCGTGGTGTGGGCGAACACCTTCAACCGGTTCGACCCGACCGCCCCGTTCGGCGGCTACCAGGAATCCGGCTTCGGCCGCGAAGGCGGCCGCGCCGGTTTGGAGGCGTACCTCGATGTCTGACAACCGCACCCCGGAGCGGCTAGCCGTGGCCAAGACGTACAAGCTCTACATCGGTGGCTCGTTCCCGCGCTCGGAGTCGGGCCGGGTGTACCCGGTGCACGACGGGCAGGGCGCATTCCTCGCCAACGCCGCGCATGCCTCCCGCAAGGACGTCCGCGACGCGGTCGCGGCGGCCCGCAAGGCCTTCGGCGGCTGGTCGGGCGCGACGGCCTACAACCGCGGCCAGGTGCTGTTCCGCATCGCCGAGGTGATGGAGGGCCGGCGCGAGCAGTTCGCCGCCGAGATCGTCGCGGCGGAGGGCCTGCCCCACGACCAAGCCCTGTCCACAGTGGATCGAGCGGTGGACCGGATGGTCTGGTACGCGGGCTGGACGGACAAGATCTCGATGGTGCTCGGCGCCGCGAATCCCGTTGCGGGACCGTACTTCTCGTTCAGCGTCCCGGAGCCCACCGGCGTGGTCGGCGTGCTCGCGCCGCAGGACTCCGCACTGCTCGGCCTGGTCAGCGTGGTGGCCCCGGTGATCGCGGCGGGCAACACCTGCGTCGTGGTCGCCAGCGCGGACCGGCCGCTGCCCGCCGTGACCTTCGCCGAGGTGCTGGCGACCTCCGACGTGCCCGGCGGGGTGGTCAACGTCCTGACCGGCCAGGCGGCCGAACTCGCGCCCTGGCTCGCCGCCCACGCCGACGTCAACGCCCTGGACCCGACGGGCGCCCCGGCGGAGCTGCGCACCGAACTGGCGCAGGCCGCGGCGGACACGGTCAAGCGGGTGCTGCCGGTGCGCGGCGAGCCGGACTGGGCCCGCGAACCGGACCTCCAGCGCCTCCGGGCCTTCACGGAGGTCAAGACCGTCTGGCACCCGGTCGGCACCTGACGGACCGAAGAGGATCCGCAATTTCAATGGAAATCGAAGGTCCGATTTCCATTGAAATTGCGGAAGTCCCCTACATGCACCGGCGTGTCGTGACCCGACACACCGACGGTCCGGTGGGTTCAGCTGGTCTTCGGGTAGACCACGCGCCCGCGCCGGATCGCACGCGTCAGCATGGCGATCACGCCGAGCACGAACACCCCGCCCAGCGCGATCGCCGCCCAGCGCGGCATCTCGTACAGCGGCGTCACGTCGTCGAAGACCGAGCCGATCACGATCTGCGACACGATGGACAGCGCGAAGGTGACCACTGCCGCAACGGCGTAGACCTGGTTGCGGGCCTTCGCGGTGAAGGCCGCGAAGAACAGCATGGTTCCCGACACCATCAGCACCAGCAGCGCCACCAGAGCCACCGTGTCCTTGAGGGTGTACGGGATCGTCGCGGTGTCCGCGAACAGCCCGTCCAGCAGGTAGTCCGAACCGAACATGGTCAGCGCCGCCACCGCCGCCCCGCTGGCCACGACCTCCATCGTGGACTGCTTCCCGGTGCCGCGGTCGAGCTGCTCCGCGACCTGCGCGGCGTACTCGCGCGGTCGCCCGAATGCCTCGACCGGGTCTTCACCGGTCTCCGTCACGTGCGCCTCGACCTCGGCGAGCACCTCCCCGACGCGTTCACCGGAGATCTCGTGCATCCGCAGCGCGACCAGCAGCTCGTCCCGGTACTTCTTGTCCAGCGTCATCATTCCTGCACCCCTCGTTGCACGAGCCGGATCGAGTTGTTCGCGAACTCGATCCACTTCGGTCCCAGTTCGGCCAGCGCCGCCTGCCCCTCATCGGTCAGCGCGAAGTACTTGCGGCCTGGCCCGCCCTCGCCGGCCCGCCATTCGGCCCGCAGCAACCCGTCCGCGGCGAGCCGGTTGAGCAGCGGGTAGAGCGTGCCCGCCTTCATGTCGGGCAAACCTGCCTCGGCCAGCCTCTGCAGCAGCGTGTAGCCGTAGCCCTCGCCTCCCTCGGCGAGCAGCGCCAGCACGGCCAGATCCAGCACGCCGCGCAGCCATTGCGTCTGCCTGGCCGAGATCGCCTTGTCAACCACGGGAACAAGGTAACACCAACTAGTGTGTCTCGCCAACTAGTAGGCGACACGCAGTCGCCCGCGCTCGTCGATCTACGTGGAACCGGCTCCGCGCCGGAAGTCGCCCACCTCGCCGCGAAAGCGGGTCGCGTCAGCGGATCTGCCAGTCGAGGCGACCGTCTTCGGTGACGGTCGGATAGCTGTGCCCCGCCGGAACCCCCTCGGTCAGCGACCGGAGCACGTCCGCGAGCATCGCCGCGACTCCCCGCCACTCCGGCCTGAGCACCTGCGCCGCCTCCTGCTCCCACTCCAGCACGCAGCCCGTCAGCGGCCCCGGCCGCAGATCCACCACGAGCTCATCGGCGAACCCATCACCGGCGATCGGGATCCACGACGGGTGAAAGCTGGAGCCCGACGAGCCCGCGTAGTAGTCGCAGGCCGGCCGATCCCACTGCGCCGTCCAGTTCTTGCGGTGATCCCGCCACGACTGGAGCGCCTGCGCCGCGCTGTACGGCGTGTAGAAGGGCGGCAGGACGTCGGCAAGCACATCCACATCGGTGCCGCCGCAGCACGCCCACAGCTCACGCAGTTCGACGGGCAGCTCGACCGCGAACTCCGCTTCCAGCTCGGCGAGGTCCGGCGGCACCGGTGCGCGTAGGGCGGCTGCGGTGACGGGCGCGTGTTCTGAAAGCCAGAGCACGATCTTCGTCCACAGCTCCGTGACAACCATTCCGATCATGGTCGTCCGGAACTCGCCAAACCGGTACCGCCAAAGGTGACCCCACCGCCAGGTGCGAGCCGGCGCTGCGCCGAAGGGCGCAACGTGGATTGGACCACTTCGGCATTCCCGAATGGGGATCGTTACGAACTGTTCCGTCAACCGTTGCTTTCCGCGGGCTCGATACGGTGAGAGCTGGACCGGGGAACACGCTGTGAACGCGGAGCCCGTAGGCTTCCGCGAGGTCTGGTTCGGTGACCGGAGGTAGAGAGATGGCGCAGGACATCGTCCCCATCGAGCTCGGGCTCCCACAGGGCGACGTCGTCACCCTGTGGGCACCGCGCTGGCGCGAGGACGGCGAGGAGTGGGAGGCATTCCTCGGGCACGAGGACGACCTCTATGGATTCCCCGACGCCGCACACCTGGCGGCGTTCGTGCGCACCGCCGAGGAGCACGACCTCGACGACCACCCGGCGTGGCACGTGGTCCCCGAGCTCCCCGCCGAGGACCTGAATCCGGACGAGGACCACCAGTACGACCTGGTCGGCGTCCCCGAGCTGGTCGCCGAGCCGCTGGACACCTGGACCATCGGTGAGCTGGCCGACATCGTCGAGATCGCCCGCTCGCTGGCCGACGTCTGCGAGCTGGACGCGGTGCACGACGTGCTGGACGCGGCCGACGGGTTCGCCATGCTCGACCAGGGCACTTTCGCGTTCTCCGGCAAGGACGGGCAGCGCCGCTGGACCGACCTGTGCCAGGTCGTCGTCGAGCGCTGGGATGAGGTGCTGGACGCCATCGACGCCGTCGTCACCACCCCGGACGTGCCCGCCGACGCCGTCGCCACCGCCGAGACCGAACTCGCCGAGGCGCTGGAGGCCGACGACGACGAGGCGGCGAGCACCGCCGAAGCGCCCGAGGTGGACGACATCGAAGAGGTCGAGGTCGGCTTCTGGGGCGAGGTCGGCATCGACCCGATCCTGATCATCACCAGCACCGGCGAGCACTACTCGCTGCGCTGCTACCTCGACGACGACCCGATCTTCCTCGGCAACGGCGGCAAGATCGACGTGTTCCCGTCGGCGCGCGCGCTGGCCCGGTTCCTGGCCGACGAGAGCGCCATCGAGGACACCGACCTGGCCCGGGTCGCGACCTGGTCGCAGGTCGTGGAGAAGGCCACCGCCGGCGAGCTGCAGGTCGACGTCGACCCCGAGAACACCTACGTGCTGACCGGCCTGGA
Organism: Saccharopolyspora sp. NPDC045941; assembly: GCF_056431445.1. NCBI lineage: Bacteria > Bacillati > Actinomycetota > Actinomycetes > Pseudonocardiales > Pseudonocardiaceae > Saccharopolyspora > Saccharopolyspora sp. NPDC045941. The sequence goes on along the minus strand of NZ_JBWKKU010000069.1, from coordinate 24,557 downwards.
CGCCGACCTCGGCGCCGGACCGTCCGAAGTGGACCCGACCCAGCTGGACCTCGCCGAGGAACTGCTGATGGACGCGGCCGCGTGGGCCGGCGACGACACCGTCGAGCAGGCGCTGCAGCCGTCGGAACGGCTCGGCTGGCTGGTTTCCTTCGTGCTCCGCCCGAACCCGAACCGGCTGCCACCGAGCGCGCCGTTCGATGCCGAGGTCGAGACCTGGCGCAAGCTGGTGGAATCCCTGGAAGCGCGGTTCCGCTCGCACTGAACCGCGGGGCGCGGGTGCCGGTTTCCGCGCGAGATCGGCACCCGGGCGAGCCGCGTCAGGCCACCTCGGCGAGCAGCTGTCCGGGGGCCGCGAGCCGGCGGCGGGTCGGTTCGCCCGCGCACACCTGCGAATAGGCCTCCCGCAAGCCCTTTCGCGCGCGGTAGACGAGCGCGGCCGCGCTGTTGCGGCTGATGCCCAGACGTCGGCTCAGCTCGGCCGTCGTCTGCTCCTCGACCTCCGTGCACCACAGGACGTGCCGCCAGCGGCGCGGCAGCCGGGCGAACGCCTTCGCCACCAGCTCGCGCTCCTGCTTGAGCACCGCGGGATCGATGAACGGCACGTGGTTCTCAGGCAGGTAGAAGCCGTCGAGCTCGGCGGCCAGGAACACCCGGCGGTCCCGGTTGTTCGACGCCATCGCCAGGTTCCGCACCGTGGTGAGCAGGTAGGCGCGGAACGCGGAGTCCGGGCCGCCACCGCGGCGCAGGACGCCCAGGATCTTCACGAACGCTTCCGCGACCAGGTCTTCCGCGTCGTTGTGGGCGCCGACGACTTGCTTGGCCATGGTGTGCGCCGCAGTGCGATGCCGCGAGTACAGCTCACCGAACGCTTCGGTCGATCCAGTCCGAACCGCGTCCAGCAGCGTCCGATCGTCACCCGCGATCATCGTTCCTCTCACTGCTTTTGCACCGGTGGGAGACGTGCCGCCGCGGAATAGCGACGGCCGTCTCCCACCGGGTACGCCCCCACTGCGAGAGATGCTCGTCGGGACCGCGACGACGAACAAGGCAGAGATTTTCAGATAGTGATTACCCCTCGAAGGGGCGACGGTGATCCGCCGAAATATCACCCGACAGCGGGAAATCGGCCGGCCACCGCGAGGGTCCGGGAGATCTCCACGGCCGCGGCCCGCAACGGCCGCACGTAGGACTTGGTGTCGGCGAGCTTGCGCGCCGGGAACGAGATCGCCAGCGTCACCGGACCGCTGGCGCCGATCACGGGCGCGGCCAGGCACGCGGTGCCCAGCGAGTACTCCTCGGAGTCGGAGACCACCGGCCGGACCGGGCGGTCGACCAGGTCGCGGATCCGGGTGATCGTGCGCGGGGTCAGGTCCGCGGGCGGGTGCCGGAGGAAGTGGTCGGCGCGCTCTTCGTGGCTCAGCCCGGAGAGGAGGCACTTGCCGATCGCAGTGGCGTGCGCGGCCTCGCGGAAGTCGGCCCAGGTGTCCACCCGGGGCGTGCGCGGGCTGTCGACGATCTCGGCGACCTCCACTTCACCCTCGTGGTAGCGGGCGAGGTAGATGGCCGCGTTCAGGTCCTCGCGCAGGTCGACCATGACGGCGCGGACCTGGCTGCGCAGCCCTTGGTTCTGGCTGGCGACGTGCAGCCCGCTCACCTGCTCGCCCAGGATGAAGGCGCCGTCGTCGAGCTTCTCCAGATAGCCTTCGTGCACCAGGGTGCGCAGCAGGTGGTAGGCGGTCGGCAGCGCGATTCCGGTGCGCCTGGCCAGGGTTTTCGCGGTTGCACCGCCCGCGTGCTCGCCCACCGCCTCCATCAATCGAAGCGCGCGCTGCACCGATGCGATCAACGTGGGTTCGCCGCCCCGTGCCACCTGTCCCTCCTGAGCTCCGGGGCGCCGTGCTGCTCGCGCCGATTGTGAAACGAATTCAGGCTTGGCAGTATCCACCGCCGGCGAGGGGGCACGCACCCGTTTCGGCGGCGATCTCCGATCATCCCGACAGCGCCGCGTAGCCGGGCTTGATCACCTCGTCGATGATCTCCAGCCGCTCGTCGAAGCCGATGAACGCGGACTTCATCGCGTTCACCGTGAACCACTGCATGTCCGACCAGCCGTAGCCGAACGCCTCGTGCAGCGCGGCGAACTCGCCGGACATCGAGCAGTGGCTCATCAGCCGGTTGTCGGTGTTCACGGTGACCCGGAAGCGCAGCTTCGCCAGCAGGCCGATCGGGTGGTCGGCGATCGACTTGGCGGCCCCGGTCTGCAGGTTCGACGACGGGCACATCTCCAGCGGGATCCGCCGGTCCCGCACGTAGGACGCGAGCCGGCCCAGGTGCACCGTGCCGTCCTCGGCGACCTTGATGTCGTCGACGATCCGCACCCCGTGCCCGAGGCGTTCCGCGCCGCAGTGCTGGATCGCCTCCCAGATCGACGGCAGCCCGAACGCCTCACCGGCGTGAATGGTGAAATGCGCGTTCTGCTGGCGGAGGTATTCGAAGACGTCCAGGTTCCGCGTGGGCGGGAATCCGGCTTCCGGTCCCGCGATGTCGAAGCCGACCACCTCCGCGTCGCGGTACCGGACGGCGAGGTTCGCGATTTCCGCCGACCTCGCGTGCTGCCGCATAGCGCAGAGCAAGGTACCGATCCGGATACGTTTCCCGGCGGCCGCGGCGCGGCGCTCGCCATCCCGGAATCCGTCCTGCACGGCCTGCACGATCTGTTCGAGGGCCAGGCCCCGTTCCTGGAAGAGTTCCGGTGCGTAGCGGATCTCCGCGTACACCACGCCGTCGGCAGCCAGGTCTTCGACGCACTCGGCCGCGACCCGGGCCAGCGCCTCCTCCGTCTGCATCACCGCGACGGTGTGCGAGAAGGTCTCCAGGTAGCGCTCCAGAGATCCCGAGTCCGCCGCCGCGGCGAACCATTCACCCAGCTCATCCGCGTTCTCGTGCGGGAGGTCGAAGTACCCGACCGCCCGCGCCAGATCGATCACGGTCTGCGGTCGCAGGCCGCCGTCGAGGTGGTCGTGCAGCAACACCTTCGGAGCCAGCCGGATGGAGTCCAGGTTCACCGGAGTCGACATGCGCCCACGTTACAGCGCGCAGGCGATGACCTCACGCACAGCTACGAACAACAAACCCGAAGAAAACCTTGGATACGCCCGAGCTTCGGGCCCCGTTCAACCGGACGGCCGTCACGCAAAACTCACCCAGATGGAGGCAATCGCAACTCTTAGAGCATTCAGCAGCGAGTTCATTGGTCTTTTCGGCCTAACAATGCGCCGCCGAACGGAGTGGCAATTGGCATCGCAATCACGCAATGTATCGGGGGGTGGCTGGGAACGCGAGAACCGACTAGCTAGGCTCCTGGAGTCCTCACCCCCTCGACGAAGGACGCCCCTAGCCGTGACCGAGAACATGTCGTTCGACCGCATGCGCAACATGCTCACGCGTGCGGCTGAGATCCGCGAGAGCGAACAGCAGCAGATCTTCGACGCCCTGGACGAGATCCATGCCCGGCTGTCGCCGCTGGAGTCCCTGGGCTCCGTGCGGAAACGCCTGTCCGAGCTGCCGGATCGCACCGAAGTCAGCGTGCTCGCCGAACGACTCGACGAGGCACTGGCCAAGCTGGAAGCGCACGACGGTGCGCTGGTCGAGCTGAAGAGCTCCGTCGACGGCCTGGTCGACAAGCTCGCCAAGCCGTTCGCGCAGCTGGACGGGCGCCTGGACGGGGTCGCGGGCCGGATGGACGGCGTCTCCGGCCGGATGGACGGCCTGGAGGACAAGCTCGGTCACATCCACAAGCGCCTCGACGAGCTCGGCCTGCACCTCGACAAGCAGGACGGCCGGCTGGAGACGCTGCCGACCGCGGTGCACGGGCCGGTGCGCGAGCGCATCGACTCGCTGGAGACCAGCCTGCGCGGCCGCTTCGCCGAGATCGACGAGGGCGTGCACGAGCACCTCGACGGTACCCGCGAGGCGCTGCAGCGCGCGGTCACCGACTCCACCGCCAATGCCCAGCACACGCTCTCCGAGGCGGTCTCCGGCACCCGCGAGCAGCTGGACGCCAAGCTCGACCAGCTCGCCGCGCGCCCCGCCGTGGACCCGACCGACCGGCTGGACAAGCTGGCCGAGCGGCTGGAGCAGCTCACCAACCGGCTGGACCAGGTCTCCGGGCACCTCACCCAGGTCGAGGACAACGTCAACACCCGGATCGACTCCGTCGAGCAGGGCTTCACCAGCCGCCTGGGCACCGTCGAAGAAGGCGTCAAGAACGGCCTCGGCGAGCTCGGCGGCACGCTGTCGAAGAACCTGTCGCAGCTGTCCGGCACGCTGTCCGCACGCCCCGACAGCGACTCGCTGGGCGCCCTGGTCCGCGAGGCCAACGAGGAGAGCGAGCGGCGGCACGCCGGTCAGCTCGACGAGGCGATGGCGACCTTCGCGGAGCTGATCCTCGGCGGCAGCGCGCCTTCCGGCCCGCCGCCGCCCACCACGCTGCCCCGGCAGCAGCGCCGCGGCCGGTCCAAGAGCGCGAAGCGCGACCCGGACAAGGCCCTGACCGCAGACGGCGACGAGGACTTCACCGCCGAAAGCGCCTGAGTCCGAGCCACGCGCCGGCCGTCCCCTGGATCAGGGTGGTCCGGCCGGTGCGCGGTCCGCGACCACCCGATCCAGGATCAGCGGCGTCGACACCTCGTCGGCGCCGCTGATCTCGTATGCGCCCACCAACGCCTCCCGGGCACCGGCGACGGTTTCCGGCCGGTCGGTGTGCAGTTCCAGCAGCGGTTGGCCCGCCGTCACGCGATCGCCCGGCTTCGCCAGGCACAGCACTCCTGCGGCGTGCTGGACGTCGTCCTCCTTGCGGGCTCGGCCGGCTCCGAGACGCCACGCCGCGATCCCGACTCCGTACGCGTCGAGCCTCGCCAGCGTCCCGGTTTCCGGTGCGGTGACGACCTCGACGTGCTCGGCTCTCGGCAACGCGGCCTTCGGGTCGCCGTCCTGGGCCTTGATCATCCGGCACCACGAGTCGTACGCCCGCCCGTCGGCCAGCACCTCGGCCGGGTCCACATCGGACAGACCGGCGTGCTTGAGCATCTCGCGGGCCAGCGACAACGTCAGTTCCACGACGTCCGGCGGCCCGCCGCCCCGCAGCACCTCCACCGCCTCCGCCACTTCCAGCGCGTTGCCGACCGCGCGGCCCAGCGGGACCGACATATCGGTGATCAACGCGCTGGTGCGCAGGCCGTTGGCGGCGCCGATCTCCACCAGCGCGGTGGCCAGCTCCCGCGCCTGGTCCAGGTCCTTCATGAACGCGCCCGAACCGCACTTGACGTCCAGCACCAGCGACTGCACGCCCTCGGCGATCTTCTTGCTCATGATCGAGCTGGCGATCAGCGGGATCGACTCGACCGTGCCCGTCACGTCGCGCAGCGCGTAGAGCTTGCGATCGGCGGGGGCCAGCCCTTCCGTCGCGGCGCACACCACCGCGCCGACGTCGTCGAGCCGGTCGCGGATCTCGTCGGGCGACAACCGGGCGCGCCAGCCCGGGATCGACTCCAGCTTGTCCAGCGTGCCGCCGGTATGGCCGAGCCCCCGGCCGGACAGCTGCGGCACCGCCGCGCCGCACGCGGCGACCAGCGGCGTCAGCGGCAGCGTGATCTTGTCGCCGACGCCACCGGTGGAATGCTTGTCCACAGTGGGCCTTCGAACCCCGTCCAGCACCAGCGTCTCGCCGGAGGCGACCATCGCCGCCGTCCAGCGCGCCGTCTCCGCCGGAGTCATACCGCGCAGCAGCACCGCCATCGCCAGCGCGGCCATCTGCTCGTCGGCGACCTGACCCCGGGTGTACGCGTCGATGACCCAGTCGATCTGAGCATCGCCGAGCACCTGCCCATCGCGCTTCGCGCGGATCACGTCAACAGCGGAATGCACCGCAATCACCTCCACGGCTCGCAACAACTTCCCGCCTATATAGAGGAACGAACCCCGCCAACAGATACACCCCGAAAGGATGATCTTGACGAAATCCCAGGTAGGGCGATCAGAGCTCGAAGGCGTTGGGGAGGACTTCGGTCATCGGTAGGACTCCTCGGGGCGTGTCGACCAGGCAGTCCGGGCCGCCCAGTTCGAAGAGGAGCTGGCGGCAGCGGCCGCACGGCATCAGCAGGTCGCCCGTTCCGCTCCGGCAGGCCACCGCGACGAACCGGCCTCCGCCGGTCAGCCGCAGTTGGCCCGCCATGGTGCACTCCGCGCACAACGTGAGCCCGTAGGAACCGTTCTCCACGTTGCAGCCGACGACCACCCGGCCGTCGTCGCACAGCGCCGCAGCTCCCACCTGCAACTTCGAGTACGGGCAGTACGCCAGCGCCGCGGCCTCCACCGCCGCGGCGCGCAGCGCCTCCCAGTCCACAGTGGTTGTCACTAATCCTCGCCTCTGCGGTATTGCAGGCCGTCCGCCGCGGGTGGTCGCAGTCGTTGCGATGCCGCCGCGAGGATCACCAGCGTGACGAGGTGCGGGGTGTAGGCCGTCAGTTCGTCCGGGAGCTCGTCGGTGAACCAGTACACCGAGTACGTGACCGCCGCGAACACCAGGGCGACCCCGGCGCCGAACCACATCCGCCGCCACAGCTGCACGGCCACCACCACGATCAGCAGCAGCGTCGCCGCGTACAGCAGCGCGTGCACGCTGGTCTCGCCGCTGCGCAGCTGCAGGCCGTCGGCGTAGCCGAACAGCGCCGCGCCGCCCAGCAGGCCGCTGGGCCGCCAGTTGCCGAAGATCATCGCCGCCAGGCCGATGTAACCCCGGTTGTTGGTCTGGCCTTCCAGGTAACCGGCCTGCCCCGGGTTGAGGATCAGCGCCGCGCCACCGATCCCGGCCAGCGCGCCCGAGATGATCACCGCGAGGTACTTGTAGCGGTAGACGTTCACGCCGAGCGACTCCGCCGCGACCGGGTTCTCGCCGCAGGACCGCAGCCGCAGCCCGAACGGCGAGCGCCACAGCACCAGGTAGCTCACCGGCACCAGCAGGTACGCCAGCATCGTCAGCGGCGAGACCTCGGTGACCAGGCCGCCGAGGATGCCCGCGAGGTCGGAGATCCCGACCCGCTGCAGGTCCTCCAGCTGCTGCAACCATGTTCCCAGCGGCTGCGCCGAGTAGGTGTCGAACTTCGGCACCGGCGGGGACTCCCGCGGGTTCCGCGAGATCGGCTCGAACAGCAGCGTCGACAGGTACTTCGCGGTGCCCGCGCCGAGCAGGTTGATGGCCACACCGGACACGATGTGGTTGACCCCGAAGGTCACCGTCGCCACGGCGTGCACCAGGCCGCCGAGCGCGCCGAACGCCGCAGCGGCGACGAGCCCGGCCAGCGGCCCCCACTGGTAGCCGGCCCAGGCCCCGCCCCAGGTGCCCAGGATCATCATGCCTTCCAGGCCGATGTTGATGACCCCGGCTCGCTCCGCCCACAACCCGCCGAGGGCGGCCAGCAGGATCGGGATGCCCAACCGCACCGCCGCCTGCACGGTGCCGGACGAGGTCAGCTGCGGCACGCCGGTCTGGTACGAGGTGATCGACACCGCCAGGAAGCCGACCGCCACCCACAGCAGGACGCGGGCCCAGCCGGGCATCCGGCGGCCGAGGACGCCTGGTTTCCGGTCCGCCGGGGCCGATGATTTGGTCGCGACCGCGGTCATGCCCGCTCACCTCCGGTTCCGGCGGCGGCCGGGACGGCCGCGGTGCCCAGCGCACGCCCGACCCGCCGCTGCTCGGCGGCGAGTTCGCGGCGGCGCACCAACTCGTACGCGACGACGACCGACAGCACGATCGCGCCCTGCAGGATCGTCACGATCTCCTTGGGCACTCCGATGTTGTCGAGCGTCAACGAGCTCTTGTCCAGGAAGGACCAGAGCAGCGCGCCGAACGCGACGCCGATCGGGTGGTTGCGGCCGAGCAGCGCGATAGCCAGTCCCGCGAAGCCGTACCCGGTCGGGAAGTTGAGCGTGAAGGTGTGGTCGCGGCCGAGGATCTCCGGCAGGCCGGCCAGCCCCGCGACGGCGCCGGAGATCAGCATCGCGGACATGACCATGCGCTTGGGGTTCACGCCACCGGCGGTGGCCGCGGTCGGCGACAGGCCGGAGGCCCGCAGCTCGAAGCCGTAGCGGGTCCGGTCGATCAGCACCGCGTAGCCGACGCCGACGGCGGCCGCGAGCAGCACGAGGCCGAACATGGTGCCCGCGCCGCCGAGCGGGATGCCGGGCACCTGGCCGCTGTCCGGGATGATCTTGGTGCCCTGCGTGTTCCCGCGCAGCTCGCCGAAGGTCGGGACGAGGTAGGCGACCACGCCGATCGCCAGCATGTTGAGCATGATCGTGGAGATCACCTCGGACACCCCGCGGTAGACCTTGAGCAGCGCCGCGATGCCGCTCCACGCGGCACCGACGACGGCGCCGACCACCACGATCACCACGGCGTGCAGCCCGAACGGCAGGCTGATCGCGCCGCCGACGATCGCCGCCACGCAGGCGGCCAGCTTGTACTGGCCTTCGATGCCGATGTTCAGCAGGTTCATCTGGAACCCGATCGCGGCCGCGATCGCCACCAGGTAGTACGCCCCCGCCGTGTTGACGATGTCCACCGAGGTCGTGCCGCGGGCGACCTGCGCGATCATCTCCGCCAGCGTCGCGAGCGGGTTCGCGCCGGAGACCAGCAGCACCACGCTGCACAGCACCGCGGCGAAGACGATCGCCAGCGCTGGTGGCAGCAGCCGTGCGCGCCACGTGTTCATGCCGCCTCCCCTGCACCGGTCATCGCCGCACCGAGGTCCTCCGGGGTGACCGAGCGCGGGTCGGCCGTCGCGACCAGCCGTCCTCGGAACATCACCCGGATGGTGTCAGACAGGCCGATCAGCTCGTCGAGATCGGCCGAGATCAGCAGGACCGCCAGGCCGGCCGAGCGGGCGGCGCGCAGGTGGCCCCAGATGCCCGCCTGGGCGCCGACGTCCACGCCTCGTGTCGGGTGCGCGGCGATGAGCAGCGCCGGGTCGCCGGAGAGCTCCCGGCCGACCACGAGCTTCTGCTGGTTGCCGCCGGACAGCGCGGCCGCGTCCACGTCGATGCCGGGCGTGCGGACGTCGAACTCGTCGATGATCCGCTGGGTGTCGGCCTTCGCGCCCGCCCGGTCCAGCCAGACCCCGCGAGCCGTTGGCCTGCGGGTCTGGTAGCCGAGGATCCTGTTGACCCACAGCGATTGCTGCAGCAGGAGGCCCTGCCGGTGCCGGTCCTCCGGCACGTAGCCGATGCCCGCTTCCCGTCGCGCCAGGGTGGACAGACCGGTCAGGTCGCGGTCGCCGAGCACCACCCGGCCGGCGGTGACCGACCGCATGCCCATGATCGCCTCGACCAGCTCGGTCTGGCCGTTGCCCTCGACGCCGGCGATGCCGACGACCTCGCCGGCCCGCACCGTCAGGTCGACGTCCGAGAGCACCGCCCGGTCCTGGTCCGATGCGGACAGACCGGTGACGACCAGCACCTCGCGGTCGGTCACGGTGGATTCGCCGTGCTCGGGTACCGGCAGCTGGCTGCCAACCATCATCTCGGCGAGGCCGCGGCTGCTGACCTCCGCGGCCGGCACCGTGCCGACCGTGGTGCCGCGCCGCAGGACCGTGATCGTGTCGGCGATCGCCCGGACCTCGTCGAGCTTGTGCGAGATGAACAGGAACGTGAAGCCCTGTTCGCGCATGGTGCGCAGGGTGTCGAACAGCTCGTCGACCTCCTGCGGGACCAGCACGGCGGTCGGCTCGTCGAGGATGATGATCCGCGCGCCCCGGTACAGGACCTTGAGGATCTCCACCCGCTGCCGGTCGGCCACGCCGAGCCCTTCGACCAGCGCGTCCGGGCGCAGTTCGAAGCCGGCCTGCTCGGCGAGCTCCAGCACCCGCCGCCGCGCCTTCGCGCCGATGCCGTGTTCGCGCTCCGCGCCGAGCACGACGTTCTCCAGCACGGTCAGGTTGTCGGCGAGCATGAAGTGCTGGTGCACCATGCCGATGCCGGCCCGGATCGCCTCGGCGGGCGTGCGGAACCGGATTTCCTCGCCGTGCACGCGGATGGTGCCGGAGTCCGGCGCCTGCATGCCGTAGAGGATCTTCATCAGGGTGGACTTGCCGGCACCGTTCTCGCCGCACAGCGCGTGCACCTCGCCGGCGCGCACCAGCAGGTTCACATCGGAGTTGGCGACCACGCCGGGGAAGGTCTTGGTGATGCCGGTCAGTTCGACGGCCGGTTCCCCGGCCGTCCCGGGTGGGCCGCCGGAATCCGGCGCAATCGAGGTGTTCATGGGGCTCCGTGGGACGTCGACACCGGCAGCGAAGCAGAAAGACGCTCAACAATGGACGGTTTCGGCGCGAACGTGACGATCTTGGCGCGAACCCGCCAACCGATCCGTGGACGGGTGAGGGGCACTCCCGACGCGTCGACCGCGCCGGAAGTGCCCCTCGCCCCGGATGTCACGGCTTGTCGGAAACCTTGATGTCGCCGCGGGCGATGGCCGCCTTGTAGGCGTCCACCGTGGGCACCAGCTCGTTGATCTTGCCACCGGAGGTGGAGTAGCCCACGCCGTCGATGCCCAGGTCGAACTTCTTCGGCAGCGAGCTCAGATCGTTGCGCGCGACCGCCGCGATGTAGTCGTACACCGCGAAGTCGACCCGCTTGAGCATGGAGCTGATGATCACGTCCTTGTACTCCGCGACCGTCGGCTGGTTGTACTGGTCGGAGTCCACGCCGATGGCCTGCGCGCTCGACGACTTCACCGACGAGAACACGCCCTTACCGGAGGCGCCCGCCGCGTGGTAGATCACGTCGGCGCCGGACTCCAGCTGGCTCGTCGCGACCTCGGATCCCCGGTTCGGGTCCTGGAAGCCGCTGAAGTCACCGGCCGGCGACAGGTACTTGCTCTCGATCTTGATGTCCGGCGCGGCGGCCTTGGCGCCCGCCACGTACCCGGCCTCGAACTTCTCGATCAGCGGCGTCTTCACGCCGCCGACGAAGCCGATGTGGCAGTTCTTCGACCGGTGCGCGGCGATCACGCCGACCAGGAACGAGCCCTGCTCCTCGGCGAACACCAGCGACGTGACGTTCGGGATCCCCTGCACGTCCTCGTCGATGATCGCGAACTTGGTGCCCGGGAACTCCGGCGCGACCATCTTGATCGAGTCCGCGTAGGAGTAGCCGACCGCGATGACGGGGTTGTAGCCCTCGCGCGCCAGCTGCCGCAGCCGGGTCTGCTTGGCGTCCTCCGGCTCACCGGCCCCGGCATCCAGCTCCTTGACGTCGCTGAAGCCCATCTGCGCCTTGGCGCGCTCCAGGCCCGCGACCGAGGCGTCGTTGAACGAGGCATCCCCGCGGCCACCGATGTCGAAGGCCAATCCCACCCGCATCCCGGCGGCCTGCGGGGCGGGCTGCTGCTGCTCGTTGCCAGCAGTGGTCGGTGCGGCCCCGGCCGGCGGCGCGCTCAGCTGGCACCCCTGGCCCTGGGCGTTGTTGGTTCCCCCACCCCCGCTGTCCTTGGCACAACCCGCCAGCGCCATGGCACCGGTGAGCAGCACTGCGACCACTGTGACGCCGTTCCGGCGCACTCCTCCGGCACCCGAGCGCCTTCCCCAAGTCGGCGTTCGCCGCATGCCGTTCCCCTTTCCTGTCGGTCCCACCGCGCCCCCATCGCCGCTCCGGCTTGACCGGAGGTCCGCGGCGCCGGGTGAACTCCCACACGAAGGTGTTGTCTCCGGTGAATTGTTCTTCCGGGGCGCGGCGCACGCCATTCGGTGACGTGGCTCTCGAAATTAAGTCTTGACGCTGCCGCTTGTGCATTGCTCGCGTGTCACGAAATGGTTTCTACATCGATCAACCGAGATGGGGCGCTTGTCTGGTCGATCACAGACGGCGCAGGCGAGTAGGCCGGGGCGATTCGTCGGGTCTAGCATCCGATGAGTCAAGGCCCCAGTTCGTGGCCGGTGACGGGCGTGCACCCAATGCCAATTGGGACCAACTGCAACTCGGGGCCGGCCGCCCCTTGTTCCCGAACGGGGCCGTCAGTCCACCAGCGAGGTTGGAGGCCTTCCACCATGGCCAGCACCACCGCCTCCGCGGCCGAGGCCCCGCAGCGCGCCACCGCACCGCGCGCCAAGGGGCGCCTCTACCGCGGCGATCTGGGCATGTGGTCGTGGGTCGCCCACCGGATCACGGGCGTACTCACCTTCTTCTTCTTGTTCGTACACGTCCTGGACACGGCCCTCGTCCGGGTTTCGCCGAACGCGTACGACACGGTCATCGAAACCTACAAGCACCCCGTGATGATCCTGTTCGAGCTGGGTCTGCTGGCGGCTGTGCTGTTCCACGCGTTCAACGGCATCCGGGTCATGCTGGTCGACTTCTGGGCCAAGGGCACGACGTACCAGAAGCCGATGCTGTGGACGGTCGTGGTGCTCTGGCTGGTGTTGATCATCCCGGCCGCGATCAGCCTGATCAGCCGCGCAGTCACGGAACTCTTCGGGGGTTGAGCAAAATGACCGTCACCGACGCATCGCTTTCCGTGGAGAAGCCGCGCACCCCGTCGCGCCCCGCCGCGCGCCGCAACAACTTCGAGCTCTACAGCTGGTTGTTCATGCGGCTGTCCGGTGTGCTCCTGCTGTTCCTGGTGCTGGGCCACCTGCTGATCATGCTGTTCCTGGACGGCGGTGTTCACAAGATCAACTTCGCGTTCGTCGCCGGCCGCTGGGCGTCCCCGTTCTGGCAGTTCTGGGACCTCACCATGCTGTGGCTGGCGGGCCTGCACGGCGGCAACGGGCTGCGCACCGTCATCAACGACTACTCCCGAAAAGACGGCACACGCTTCTGGCTGAAGATGCTGTTGTACGTCTCGGTCTTGCTGACCGTGGGTCTGGGCACCTTCGTTCTCTTCACCTTCGACCCGAACATCGGCTAGCGCCGCAGACGACCACAGCGTGGCGAGATCGACGCCCCACCCGCGGGTCCCGCCACAGCCCGAGGAGGCGACCATGCAATTCCACAAGTACGACGTGGTCATCGTCGGCGCCGGCGGCGCCGGCATGCGCGCCGCGATCGAATCCGGCCAGCGCGCCCGCACCGCCGTGCTGACGAAGCTCTACCCCACCCGTTCGCACACCGGCGCCGCCCAGGGCGGCATGTGCGCGGCGTTGGCCAACGTCGAAGAGGACAACTGGGAGTGGCACACCTTCGACACCATCAAGGGCGGTGACTACCTGGTCGACCAGGACGCCGCCGAGATCATGGCGAAGGAAGCCATCGACGCGGTCCTCGACCTGGAGAAGATGGGGCTGCCGTTCAACCGGACCCCGGAAGGCAAGATCGACCAGCGCCGGTTCGGCGGTCACACCCGCGACCACGGCAAGGCCCCGGTCCGCCGCGCCTGCTACGCCGCGGACCGCACCGGCCACATGATCCTGCAGACGCTGTACCAGAACTGCGTCAAGCACGGCGTGGAGTTCTACAACGAGTTCTACGTCCTGGACATCATGCTCAGCGACGGCCCGGACGGCCAGCAGGTCTGCTCCGGCGCGATCGCCTACGAGCTGGCCACCGGCGAGATCCACGTCTTCCAGGCCAAGTCCGTCATCTTCGCCACCGGCGGCTTCGGCAAGGTCTTCAAGACCACGTCGAACGCGCACACCCTCACCGGCGACGGCATGGGCATCATCTACCGCAAGGGCCTGCCGCTGGAGGACATGGAGTTCTACCAGTTCCACCCGACCGGCCTGGCCGGCCTGGGCATCCTGATCACCGAGGGTGTCCGCGGTGAGGGCGGCATCCTGCGCAACGCCGACGGCGAGCGGTTCATGGAGCGCTACGCCCCGACGATCAAGGACCTGGCGCCGCGCGACATCGTCGCCCGGTCGATGGCCCTGGAGGTGCTGGAAGGCCGCGGCGCGGGTCCGAACAAGGACTACGTGCTGCTGGACGTGACGCACCTCGGCGAGGAGCTGCTCGAGGCCAAGCTGCCGGACATCATGGAGTTCTCCCGCACCTACCTGGGTGTGGAGCCCACCAAGGAGCCGGTGCCGGTCTACCCGACCGCGCACTACGCGATGGGCGGCATCCCGACCAACATCGTCGGCGAGGTGCTGCGGGACAACGAGAACGTCATCCCCGGCCTGTACGCCGCCGGCGAGTGCGCGTGCGTCTCGGTGCACGGCTCGAACCGGCTGGGCACCAACTCGCTGCTGGACATCAACGTGTTCGGCCGCCGGTCGGGCATCGCCGCGGCCGAGTACGCGCTCGGCCACGACCACGTCGAGATCCCGGAGGAGCCGACCAAGCTCGTGGAGGGCATGGTCGACCACCTGCGCACCGCGCACGGCGGCGAGCGGGTCGCCACGATCCGCACCGAGCTGCAGCAGACGATGGACGCCAACGCCTCGGTGTACCGCACCGAGGAGACCCTGAAGACGGCGCTGTCGGACGTGCAGGCGCTCAAGGAGCGCTACGGCCGGATCTCCGTGCACGACAAGGGCAAGCGGTACAACTCCGACCTGCTGGAGGCCATCGAGCTGGGCTTCCTGCTCGACCTGGCCGAGGCGCTGGTCAACGCCGCGCTGGCCCGCAAGGAGTCCCGCGGCGGCCACGCTCGCGAGGACTACACCGCCCGGGACGACGTCAACTTCATGCGGCACAGCATGCAGTACAAGGTCCTGCCCGAGGAGGAGGACCCGAACGCGCCGCTCGGGTTGACCGGATTCCAGGCCGACATCCGCCTGGACTACAAGCCCGTCGTCGTCACCCGGTACCAGCCGATGGAGCGTAAGTACTGATGACCGCCGCTACCACGAAAAACGACACGACCGACCTCCCGGCTGACGCACCGCCGATCCCCGACGGCGCGACGATGGTCACCGTCAAGATCCTCCGGTACAACCCGGAGGTCGACGAGGACCTGCACTGGGAGTCCTACCGGATCCCGGCGCTGCCCTCGGACCGCGTGCTGAACCTGCTGCACTACATCAAGTGGTACGTCGACGGCACGCTGACCTTCCGCCGGTCCTGCGCGCACGGCGTGTGCGGGTCCGACGCGATGCGGATCAACGGCGTCAACCGGCTGGCCTGCAAGGTCCTGATGAAGGACCTGCTGGTCAAGGGCGGCGAGACCACGCTGACCATCGAGCCGATCAAGGGCCTGCCGGTCGAGAAGGACCTGCTGGTCGACATGGAGCCGTTCTTCGAGGCCTACCGGGCGGTCAAGCCGTACCTGATGACCACCGGCAACGAGCCGACCCGTGAGCGCATCCAGTCGGTCGCCGAGCGGGCCCGGTTCGACGACACCACCAAGTGCATCCTGTGCGCGGCGTGCACCACGTCGTGCCCGGTGTACTGGTCGGACGGCAACTACTTCGGCCCGGCGGCGATCGTCAACGCGCACCGGTTCATCTTCGACAGCCGCGACGAGGGTGCCGAGGAACGACTAGACATCCTCAACGACGTCGACGGGGTGTGGCGCTGCCGCACGACCTTCAACTGCACGGACGCCTGCCCGCGAGGCATCCAGGTCACGAAGGCGATCCAGGAGGTCAAGCGGGCGCTGATGTTCCGCCGCCGCTGACCCCCGGCAACACCAACGGCGCCCGCCTCCCCGGAGGCGGGCGCCGTTCTGGTTTCGCGTGAGATCGGGCGCTCTTCGGGCCCCGGGGTCAGCGGCGGGTGGCTCGGAAGGCTCGCCAGCCGAGGACTCCGATGATCGTGCCCAGGACCAGGGAGACGATCGCGATCACGAAGTGGACGATCAGGTAGGACGTCGGCGAGCCGCCTGCCCAGGAGCGGTCGCTGTTCCAGATGTTGCGCATGAAGTTCGGCCACAGCAGGTACGACCAGACGCCGAAGGCCAGCAGGAACAGCGCAACGCGGCGGGAAATTGTCACGGCCCCCAGTATCCGCTGTAACCTGCTTCACCCACCTGCCCGGGTGGCGGTCAACATCCCGCCGCATACCGGGATTGGTTAGCCTGCTGCGTGTGCCTCTGAGTGCCTGCGGCCCGCTCCGCGTGAAGTCCGTGCTCCGCGTGGCCGTTTGCACCATCGCGGCCGCGCTCGTGCTGGGGACCGGCGGCACCGCCGCGGCCCAGCCGCCGGCCGCGTGCCCCAACATCGCCCCACCGCCCCCGGTGGACACCTCCGAGGTGCCCGCGCCGGGCATGCCGGTGCCCGAACCGGTGCCGGTACCGGAGAGCCCCGTCGGCGGCGACCGCCTGGCGGAGTGCGGCACGGTCATCGCGCAGGGGCTGCCGGAGCCGCCCGCCGAGGTCACCGCCGCCAGCTGGGTGCTGGCCGATCTGGACAGCGGTGCCGTGCTGGCGGCGCGGGACCCGCACGCCCGGCACCGGCCGGCGTCCACGATCAAAGTGCTCACCGCGCTCACCGCGATCCGCGCTCTGCGGCTGGACGACACGATCGTCGTCACCCAGGAGGACGCCGACCAGGAGGGCAGCCGGGTCGGGCTGAGCCCGGGCGTCACCTACACGGTGCAGCAGGTGCTGACCGGGCTGATCATGCGGTCCGGCAACGACGCCGCGCACGCGCTCGCCATGAAGATGGGCGGCGTGGAGGTCACGCTCGACAAGGTCAACGCGCTGGCCCGCGAGCTCGGCGCGCTGGACACCCGGGTCGCGACGCCGTCCGGCTTGGACGGCCCGGGCATGAGCACCTCGGCCTACGACCTGGCCGTCATCTTCCGCGCGGCGATGAGCGAGCCGGCGTTCGCGTCGATCGCCGCGATCCACAACACGCAGCTGCCGGGCAAGCCGGACGGCCCGCCGCTGGAGGTCTGGTCCGACAACCAGGTGCTGCTGAACTACCCCGGCGGCATCGGCGGCAAGACCGGGTTCACCGACGATGCGCGGCACACGTTCATCGGTGCCGCCGAGCGCGACGGGCGCCGGCTGGTGGCGGTGTTGATGCGCGGCGAGAACCAGCCGATCCGGCAGTCCCAGCAGACCATGCACCTGCTGGATTACGGGTTCGGGCTCAGCGACGACGACCCGGTGGGCCGGCTGGTGACGACGTCGCCCGAACCGCCCTATGTGGACGCCGCCGACGCCACCGCCGCGCAGGCGCAGGGGGATTTGCCGGTGAACGGCCAGCCGCAGGCGTCGTCGATGTTCGGCACGGTCGGCGGGCCGTTGGCGCTGATCGTGATCCTGGCCGCTGCGGCGATCGGCGTCCTGGCGCTCCGCCAGCGTCGCGCGCGACTCGCCGCCGCCGCGCGCCGCAAGCACAACGGCAACGACCACCCCTGACGGAAACCGCTTCCGGCGCGTCGCCGGTCGTGCTCTAATTAGTTAACGGTCCCGGTTCGTTAATTAATTGGAGCGGCCATGCAAACGACATCCGTTCTGGTGGTGGGTGCCGGGCCGGCCGGCCTGGCGCTGGCCTGCGGCCTTCGGCAGCACGGCGTCGCGGTGCGCGTGATCGACGGAGCGGCCGGACCGGCGAGCACCTCGCGGGCGAACATTCTGCACGCCCGCGGAGTCGAGGTGCTGAACCGGCTGGGAGCTCTCGGAGACCTGCCGGACCGCGCGCTGCACGCCGTCCGGATGACCCTCCACGTCGGGGAGAAACCGCTGGCCGAGGTCAGTTTCGGCCGGATCGAGGGCAACCAGCTCTCGGCCCTGCTGGTGTCGCAGGCCGAGGTGGAAGCCGTCCTGCGGGAGCGGCTCGCCGAGCTCGGCGGCACCGTCGAATGGGGCCGGGAGCTGACCGACCTCGACCAGCGGCCCGACGGCGTCACCGCGAAGCTGCGCGACGGCGGCCTGAGCTCCGACTACGTGGTGGGTTGCGACGGCGCGCACAGCACGGTCCGAAAGCTCAGCGGCATCGGGTTTCCCGGCGTCCCGCTGGTCGACCAGTGGCTGCTGGCCGACGTCCGCGCCGACTGGGCCCTGGACCGCACCGGTTCATCCGGGTGGTTCCACCGGGACGGTTTGTTCTTCGCGATGCCGATGCGCAACGGCGCGGACGACGCGTGGCGGCTGATGGCCGATGTCCGCCCAGGCACGGGCTCCGACGACGTCCTCGACCGGTTGCAGAAGCTGCTGCCCGAGCGCACCGGCCGGACCGACGCGCAGATCCGCGACGTGACGTGGACATCGACCTTCCGCATCCACCGCCGCCTCGCCGACCGCTACCGCGACGGGCGCGTGCTGCTCGTCGGCGACGCCGCGCACATCCACAGCCCGTTCGGCGGTCAGGGCATGAACACCGGCATCGGCGACGCCGAGAACCTGGCCTGGAAGCTCGCGCTGGTCGCGGAGCGCCGCGCCGGTTCGGCACTGCTGGACACCTACCAGGCCGAGCGGCGGCCGCTGGCCGAAGACGTGCTGCGCAGCACCACGGCGAACACCAAGCTCATGCTGGCCGACGGCGCGGTCGCCCGGTTCGTCCGCGACCGGCTCATCACCCCGTTGGCGAACCTCGCCGTGGTGCAACGGCGGGCGACCTGGCTCGCCTCGCAGCTCTGGGTCAGCTACCGCAAGGGTCCGCTCGGCTCGCGACGAGGCCCCCGGCCGCGGCCCGGTGACCGCGTGCCCGACCTGGCGTGCCGGGGCGACCGCGGACCGACCCGGCTGCACTCCGAGCTCGACGGGAAGTGGGCACTGCTCGCTCCCCCGTGGATGAGTTTGGAAGTCCTTGCGCCGCTGGGAGAACATGTCGTACGCCTCGCACCGGACCGGCCGCAGCGGGACGTCTGGTTGATCCGGCCCGACTCGCATCTCGCGTGGCGCGGGACGGAATTGCGCTCCCTCGCGCGATGGCTCGACAACGCGCTCGGCAACGGAAGGACGACATGACCAACCGTCGCGGACGACCGCGCAATCCCGCAGCGGACAAGGCGATCCTGCAGGCCGCGCTGGATCTGTTCATCGAGGGCGGCGTCGAAGGCACCAGCATCGAGCAGATCGCCAAGCGGGCCGGGGTCGGCAAGCTCACCGTGTACCGGCGCTGGGACTCCAAGGAATCGGTGATCGCCGCCGCGATCGAGTCCGCCCGCGACGAGATCCCCGAGACGATGCCGGCGGAATTCGCCGACCTGCCCGTCGCCGTGCTGGTCGAGCAGGCGCTGCCCGGGCTCGCCGAGGCGGTCGCCGAGCCCCGGCTGCGCGCGATGGTCGCCCGCGTCTTCGGTTCCAGCGTCAGCCACCCGGCGCTGATGGCGACCTACTGGGAGAACTACGTCGTGCCGCGGCGGCGCATCACCCGCGCGTTGCTGGAACGCGCGCAGGCCGATGGGGTGCTCGACGCAGACGCGGACCCGGATGTGCTGATCGACATGATGGTCGGCGCCGTGCTGTTCCGCCTCATCCAGCCGGAACCGCTGGATGCCGCCGGAGCCCGCGAGTACCTGGAGTCGGTCTACCGCCGGGCGGGGCTGCTCGACGCTCCGGTCGAAACTCCGGTTCGAGAACGGCGATGAGACGCAGTTTCAATGAGTTTTTCCAACCTCGTTCTGCGTGGCGGTGCGGGTAGCGGAACCTCAGAGGCTCCCTGGACTGTGGGTGCCCTGACTTACACGACGTTCTCCGGTTGACCACAGTTTCAATTGAAACTGTGGTCAACCGTCCACGGCCGGGTCGTGACCTGCCTGGGCCATCAGCCGGACCGCGAGCTCGCGCACGGCAGAGCGCAGTTCGTCCGGGCGGCGGATGACGAACGGCCAGCCCAGCCCGGCGAGCATCTGCGCCATGCCGTCCAGGTGCTCCTCGCGCGTCGACAGCAGCACGCCATCGGAGGTTTCCGCGAGAGTGCCCACGGAGGGCGGGATCCGGGCCCGGGCCCGTTCCGGCGTGGTCTTCAGCAGCACCTCGACCTCGTGCGCGTACGGGACGCTGGCCAGCGACGTCGTGACCTGCCGCACCGGGTCGGCGTCGGGCGGCATCTCGAAGGTTTCGGCGCGCAGCTCGGTCGACCGGATCCGGTCGACCCGGAAGGTGCGGACCTCGCCGCGGCCGTGGTCGTACCCGGTCACGTACCAGCGGCCGGAGTGGAAGACCAGCCCGTGCGGGTCGAGCTCGCGCTCGCTGGCCACGCCCTTCCAGGAGACGTAGCTCAGCCGCACCCGGCGACGATGCCGCGCCGCCTCGGCCAGGGTCAGCACCGCCGCGGTCGCCGGGGCCGCGCCTTCCCGCGTTCCCATCGTGAAGCCGAGCGTCTGCTGCAACGACTGGACGCGGTCGCGCAGCGCGGGCGGGATGACGCGCTGCACCTTGGCCAGCGCGGTCTCCGCGGCCGGCCCGGGAAGACCGAGGCGCCGCCCGGTCAGCAGGCCGAGCACGACGGCGGTGGCCTCGTCGTCGGTGAGCATCAGCGGCGGCAGCTTGTACCCGGGCATCAGCCGGTATCCGCCGTAGCGGCCGCGCTCGGCCACCACCGGAATGCCCAGCTCCACGAGCCGCTCGGCGTACCGGCGGACGGTGCGCTCGTCCACGCCCAGGCGCTCGGCCAGCGCAGGCCCGCCGACCCGCTGATTCGCCTGCAGCAGCTCCAGCATCGCCAGCAATCGGCTCGTCGGATGTGACACACGTCTCCCAGAGGATCAATCAGGGCGAGTTCTGACCGGTATCGAGCCTAGTGTCCAACGCATCGAATCCCACGAGGAAAGGAGCGTCGCGATGGCGACGATCGTGCTGGTTCCCGGCTTCTGGCTCGGCGCGTGGGCATGGGATGACGTGACGCGGGAGCTGCGGGAGCTGGGCCACGACGTCCACGCGGTGACGCTGCCCGGGCTCGCCGACCGCGCCGCCGAAGCCGGTCCCGAAGTCGGCGTCGAGACCCACATCGCGGACCTGGTCGGGCTCATCGAGGACAACGACCTCCGGGACGTCGTGCTGGTCGGGCACAGCGGCGGGAACGTGCCCGTCACCGGCGCCGCCGACCGCGTTCCGGACCGGGTCGCGCGCGTCGTCTACGTCGACGCCGGGCCGATGCCGAGCGGCATGGCCGTGCTCGATTCCAACCCGCCGGAGGTCCAGGAGGCGTGGCGCAAGGCGGTCGAGGCCGAAGGCGACGGCTGGCGCCTCCCGCTGCCCGAGTTCGGCGCGGAGGACCTAGCCGGGCTGTCCGACGAGCAGCTGGCCCGCATGCGCGCCATGAGCACGCCGCAGCCGTTCGCCACCGCGACGCAGCCCCTGCGGCGGCCGGACGCCGTCCCGGACGTGCCGATCTCGGTGATCGCGTCCACATTCACCCCGGAGGAGGTCAAGGCCCTCGTCGACGCCGGAATCCCGATGTTCGCGATGCTGGCCGGGGCCGACTTGCACCACCTGCCGACCGGGCACTGGCCGATGTTCTCGCGCCCCGCCGACCTCGCGGCGATGCTGTCGGACATCGCCGGCTGACATCCCGCAATTTCCATTGAAATCGCGGAAGTTGTCCACAGCCTCCGGCGTGTCGCGTCCCGACTCGCCGGAGGTCCGCAATTTCAAATGAGCGTTTTCCATCCTGGTCCGCCCGCAGCCGCGGGTCGCAAAGCTGCACGTCGATGGGCTGTCGCATGCGCCGCAGGCGCATAGCCCACCTACGACACCTGCACCGGCGCGGGTTCTCAGAGGCTTCCTGGCGAGGACGGCCCTGACGCCGTGTATCGGACATACATAAGTCAGGGCACCCACAGACCAGGGAGCCTCTGAGGTTCCGCTACCCGCACCGCCACGCAAAACGAGGATGGAAAAACCTCACTGGAAATCGGACCTCTGATTTCCATTGAAATTGCGGCGGTCAGCGCTGCGGCGCCAGGCCCAGCCGGCGACGGCTCCGAGACCCACCAGGCCCATCGTGGCGCGGACGCCCGCCCGTTCCCGCACCTGGACGACCGGGCGGATGATCGCCGGTCCCGGCGGCTGCGGCGGCGCCACCTCCAGGTTCTCCCGGGCCGATGCCGTCCACGCCGTCACGAACAGGATGAACCGCGAGGTCAGGTTCGCGAACACCAGCAGACCGAGGACCGGGCCGAACGCCACGCCCGCCGGCGAGCTCGTGACGCTGTTCAGGTAGACCACGCCGACCTGCTTGAGGATCTCGAACCCGACGGCGGCGAACAGCGCACCCCACACCGCGCTGCGCAGCGTGACCGGCTTCCGCGGCAGCCGCGAAAGCACCCACAGGAACACCAGCCAGCTCGCCAGCAGCGACAGCACTATCGACAGCGCTCGCAGCGCGAACACCGCGGCCGGGCTGTCCTCGACCCCGACCAGCTCGAAAAACCACCGCCCGACCCCGCCGCCGAGGGCGCTGAAGCCCAGTGAGACGGCCATCGCCGCGCCGAGCCCGATCAGCGATCCCAGGTCGGCGGCCATCCGCCGGACCATCGACTGCTTGCTGGGCTCCTGCGTCCACTGCGCGGTCAGCGCCTCCCGCAGGTTCGTCATCCAGCCCAGCCCCGAGTACAGCGCGGCGAGCAGGCCGATCACACCGACCGTCCCGGCCTGGCTGATCGCCTGCTCGACGACGCGGTTGAGCATGTCGCTCATCGCCGGGCTGGGCACCGCCGTGGTGATCGACGTCTGCAGCCGGCCGAGCAGCTCCGGGTTTCCGCTCAGCACGAAACCGGCCGAGGCGAAGGCGATCATCAGCAGCGGCACCAGCGCGAGCACGCTGAAGTAGGTGATCGCGGCGGCGTAGTAGTCGCCGTACTGCCCCTGGTAGCGCTCGAACGCGCGGATGATCCGGTCCAGCCACTCGTGGCGGCGGCGCAGCAGCGCCAGTCGTCCCGGCTTCGCTTCCTGCTCCTGACCGGCCACGGTGCGCCTCCCGCCGCAACGGCATCCCCCGAACGGTGGCAGGCTACCCGTGGATGATCAGTTCAGCCCATCGGCGGAAGGAAACCCACCCGATCGAACACGGTCCGCAGCGTCTCCGCGGACACCGCCCGCGCCCGCTCGGCACCCCGGTGCAGGACCTTGTCCAGCTCGGTCGGGTCGTCGAGGTACTCGCGGACCCGCTCCTGGAACGGGGTGACGAACTCGACCACGACCTCGCCGAGCTCCTTCTTCAGGTCGCCGTAGCCCTTGCCCTCGTAGGCGGCCTCCAGGTCGGAGATGCTGCGGCCGGTGAGCGCCGAGTAGATCACCAGCAGGTTGCTGATGCCCGGCTTGTTCTCGACGTCGTAGCGGATCTCCCGCTCCAGGTCGGTGACCGCGGAGCGGATCTTCTTCGCCGAGCGCTTCGGCGACTCCAGCAGCTCGACGACCCCGGCGGGCACCGACTTGCTCATCTTCGAGGTCGGGTCCTGCAGGTCGTAGATCTTCGCGGTGTCCTTCGGGATGTGCGCGGCCGGCACCGTGAAGGTCTTGCCGTAGCGGGAGTTGAACCGCTGCGCCAGGTTGCGGGTGAGCTCCAGGTGCTGGCGCTGGTCCTCGCCGACCGGGACCGCGTCGGCCTGGTAGAGCAGGATGTCCGCGGCCTGCAGCACCGGGTAGGTGAACAACCCGACGCTGACGTGGTCGGCTTCCTGGCGGGCGGACTTGTCCTTGAACTGCGTCATCCGGCCGGCCTCGCCGAAGCCGGTCAGGCATTCCAGGACCCAGCTGAGCTGGGCGTGCTCGGGGACGTGGCTCTGCACGAACAGCGTCGACCGCTCGGGGTCGATGCCGATGGCGAGCAGTTGCGCGGCGGACAGCCGGGTGCGCTGGCGCAGCAGCTCCGGGTCCTGCGCGACGGTGATGGCGTGCAGGTCGACGACGCAGTAGAAGGCGTCGTGGTCGTCCTGCATGGTGACCCATTCCCGCAGGGCACCCAGGTAGTTGCCGAGGTGGAACGAGTCGGCGGTGGGCTGGATGCCGGACAGCACGCGCGGCCGCGCCGCGGGCTGGTCGCTGGTCTGGGTTGCGGGGCTGTCGCTGCTCACGTTGTGATTCTCGCAAGCCCCGCGAAGCTGGTGGGAGCGACCTCTCCGGTTCTCCGGCGGTCAGCTCTTGCGCTGGTTCTCCGGTTGGATCTTCTTCTTCCGGAACATGCCCGCGACCATGCCGACCACTCCGAGCCCGACCGCGGTGAGGCCGACCGGGGCGCTCAGCGAATCCAGGGGGCCGGCCGCTTGAGCGGTCGACTCGGCGGCGGCGGCACCGGCGGTCGCCAGGAGCGCGGCGGCGGCCGCGGCCCCAAGCACGGAGGCTCGCGTTGCCACGCGAGATATTCGGCTACGCACGGGCGTGCCCTCCCTGCGACAGTTGACCCGATCAGGTCAGGACTCGTCTGAGTTCGGTGGCGGACCGTACCGATCCCTCATTACCGACGTGGTCGCTTTGCGTAAACCGGCCACGACGCAATGATCATATTTTCCGGCTCGCGGCCGCTGCCGCCGGGTCCGCCGATCATGGAATCCGCAGGCCAGCGGCCGGGATCATCCCAAGGGATGACCCCGGCCGAAAATTCACCTGTTCTACGACACACCGGGTCGAGCTATGCCTGGCTGATGCCCAGCTGGACCCGGCCAATTCGCTCGTAAGTGGTACTGCGCTGCCGCGCCGAGCGGCCCGCCCGCGCGGCCAGTTCGTGCAG